>CAZHMM010000004.1:22351-65890 GCA_964533585.1 uncultured Elioraea sp. | reverse complement strand
CGCGTTCTTCCGCGACTGGCGTCCGCTTGCCGTCGAGGCGCAGATCCAGATCTAGCCGGTGCCGAACAGCCGGTCGCCGGCGTCGCCGAGGCCGGGGCGGATGTAGCCGCGCGCGTCGAGCCCGCGATCCACCGCGACGGCGATCACCGCCACATCCGGATGCGCGGCGGCGAGGCGCGCGAGCCCCTCGGGGGCGGCGAGCACGCAGGCGACGCTGATCTCGCGGGCGCCGGACGCCTTCAGCCGCACGCAGGCGGACGCGGCGGTGTTGCCGGTCGCCAGCATCGGGTCGAGCACGATCGCCGCACGCGAGGCGAGATCGGCAGGTGCCGTGAAGCTGTACTCGACCGTTTCGAGTGTGGTGTGGTCGCGATAGGCGCCGAAATGCGCGACCGGCGCGCCCGGCATCAGTGCGAGGAACCCGTCGAGCAGGCCGAGGCCCGCGCGCAGCACCGGCACAAGGCAGGGCAGGGGGCCGGCGAGGCGGGGTGCGTCCGTCCCCTCCAGGGGCGTGGCGATGGGTGCGTGCACGAGCGTCAGCCGCGCGGTCGCAGCGGCGGCAAGCAGCAGCGAGACGCGACGGAGCGCGGCGCGGAACGTCTCGCGGGCGGTTGCGGCGTCCCGCAGGGCGGTGAGCGCGTCCTGCGCGAGGGGGTGGTCGAGGAGGATCGGCGTCGTCATGGCGGTGATCGTGTCAGGGGACGGCGGGGCTGGCGAGGCGGCGGTGCGCCGATACCGAAGCCGCGCGGCTGGCCGGCTTTGCGGGCGGCACGCGGCGTGCTTTCGTGGGAGGCCGGGCGGGGGAACTCGGCGACCGCCGGACCGGCGGGCAGGACACGAGGGAGCAGGGCGGAGAGCATGACCTGGTCGATTCTGGCGCGTGATCCCATCACGGGCACGCTCGGCGTCGCGGTGGCGACGCGGTTCTTCGCGGTCGGCGCTCTCTGCCCGCATGTCGAGGGGCGCGTCGCCGCGCTCTCCACCCAGGCGCTGATGAATCCGATGTACGCGATCGAGGGCCTGGCGATGCTGCGCCAGGGCCGGCCCGCGCCCGAGGTCGCGGCGGCCCTCACCGCTGCGGATGCCGGCCGAGAATCGCGGCAATTGCATATCCTCGATGCAGCGGGCCGGGTCGCCCAGCATACCGGCACGGGCTGCGTTTCGTGGGCCGGCAGCGTCGTCGGGCGTGACTGCTCCGTCGCCGGCAACATGCTGGCCGGGCCGCAGGTGGTCGAGGCGACGGCGCGCGCCTATGAGGCCGCCGCCGCCGACGGTGTGGAGATGGCCGAGCGTCTGCTGCGCGCACTGGAAGCCGGCGAGGCGGCGGGCGGCGATGCGCGCGGCCGGCAGTCGGCCGCGCTGAAGGTGGCCTCGAACGACCCCTACACCGATCTCGACATCCGCGTGGACGATCACGCCGCGCCGATTCCGGAACTGCGGCGGCTCTATCGCCGCAGCAAGGCGCGCTATGCGGTGTTCCGCCGCTTTCTCGCCGGCCCCGGCCACCCCGGCACCTTCGACCGCGCGGTGATCAACGCCGCGGTCGAGGCTGAGGGAACGCCCAACGACGACGTCCCCGGTTCATGACCCCATTGCTCGAGGTCCGTGACCTCGCGGTCACCTTCGCGACCGATGAGGGGATGGTGCGCGCGGTGGACGGCGTCTCGTTCGCGCTCGCGGCCGGACGTCGGCTCGCGATCGTCGGCGAGTCGGGCTGCGGCAAGAGCGTCACGGCGCTGGCGATCATGCGGCTGCTCGCGCAGAACGCCCGCGCCGAGGGCAGTGTGCGGCTCGAGGGCGAGGATGTGCTCGCCGCTCCCGAGGCGCGCATGCGCGCGCTGCGCGGCGGGCGCATCGCGATGATCTTCCAGGAACCGATGACCAGCCTGAACCCGGCCTTCACCGTGGGCGACCAGATCGTCGAGGCGATCCGCGAGCACAGCGACGTCTCGCCGGCGGAGGCGCGGGCGCAGGCGATCGGCTGGCTCGCCCGCGTGCGCATCCCCGCGCCCGAGCGGCGCTTCGACGAGTATCCGCATCGCCTCTCGGGCGGGATGCGCCAGCGCGTGATGATCGCCATGGCGATGGCGTGCCGCCCATCGGTGTTGATCGCCGACGAGCCCACGACCGCGCTCGACGTGACGATCCAGGCGCAGATCCTCGACCTGATGCGCGAGCTCTCCGAGGAGACGGGCACGGCGATCGTGCTGATCACGCATGATCTCGGCGTGGTCGCCGAGCTCGCGCACGACGTGCTGGTGATGTACGCCGGCCGGGTCGCCGAACAGGCGTCCGTGCAGACGCTGTTCCGCACGCCGCAGCATCCCTACACGGTCGGGCTGATGGGGGCGGTGCCGCGGCTCGACGAGGAGGTCGCGCGGCTCGCCACCATCGAGGGGGCCGTGCCCAGCCCGCGCGCCTGGCCGCCCGGCTGTCGCTTCGCCCCGCGCTGCCCGTTCGTGATCGAGCGCTGCCGCACGGCGGTCCCGCCCCTCGCCGAGGTCGGGGCGGGCCACGTCGCCGCCTGTTTCCAGGCGCCGCTCGACCGTTTCGCCGCTGCCGCATGACGCCGCTGCTCGACGCGCGTGGGCTGGCCAAGCACTTTCCGGTGCGCGGGGGGCTGTTCGGCCGCGTGACGGGGCACGTGCGCGCGGTGGACGGCATCGATATCGCCGTGATGCCGGGCGAGACGCTGGCGCTGGTCGGCGAGTCCGGCTGCGGCAAGTCGACCGCGGCGCGGCTCTGCCTGCGCCTGATCGAGCCGGATGAGGGCACGATCCGCTTCGACGGCCAGGACCTCACGGCGATGGACGAGGCGCGGCTGCGCGCGGCCCGCCGGCACATGCAGCTGATCTTCCAGGACCCGTTCGCCAGCCTCAACCCGCGCATGACGGTCGGGCAGATCCTGTCCGAACCGATCCGGCTGCACGGGCTGCGCCAGGGCAGCGCGGTGGACGCGCGGGTCGCGGAGCTGCTGAGCCTCGTTGGGCTGCGGCCCGAGCAGGCGGCGCGCTACCCGCACGAGTTCTCCGGCGGCCAGCGCCAACGCATCTGCATCGCCCGCGCACTCGCCTGCGAGCCGAAGCTGCTGGTCGGTGACGAGCCGGTGAGTGCGCTCGACGTCTCGATCCAGGCTCAGGTCATCAACCTGCTGGATGACCTGCTCGATCGGCTGGGCCTCGCCTTCCTGCTGATCGCGCACGATCTCGCCGTGGTCCGCCACATCGCCGATCGCGTGGCCGTGATGTATCTCGGCCGGATCGTCGAGCAGGGACCGACGCGGGAGGTGTTCGCCGCACCCCGACACCCGTATACGCGCGCGCTACTCGCCGCGATCCCTCGCCCCGAGCCCGGCCCCGCGGCGCCGAGGGCAACCATCGAGGGCGACGTGCCCAGCCCGATGAACCCGCCGCCCGGCTGCCGTTTCCACACCCGCTGTCCGCACGCCGACGCGCGCTGCCGGACCGACGACCCGGCACTCGCCGATCCGGGCGATCGCCATTCGGTCGCCTGCCATCACTGGCGCGCCCTGCCGCCCTGGCAGGGCGAGGAGGCAGGCGTCGACCCGGTGGCGCGCGCCAGGCTGCACGCGCTTGCCCGCCACTTCAGGCCGGACTTGCCGAAGGCCGCGTCCGGCGCGACCCTCACCCCTTGAACAACAAGAACGGGAGCCTCGTCATGAAGAGACTGCTTCTCGCTGCCGTCGCCGCCTCGGTCGTCGCCGTGGCGATGCCGGTGAAGACAGCGGACGCGCAGACCATGCGCATCGCGCTGCGCGAGGATCCGGACATCATGGATCCGACCCTTGCGCGCACCTATGTCGGACGGATCGTGTTCGCCTCGATCTGCGACAAGCTGTTCGACATCGACAAGGACCTCAACATCGTCCCGCAGCTCGCCACCGGCTTTCGCTGGGATGACCCGAAGACGCTGACGATCACGCTGCGCGAGGGCGTGAAGTTCCACGACGGCGAGACGATGGACGCGAACGCGGTCGTCTACAGCCTGAACCGCCACCTGAACATGCAGGGCAGCTTCCGCCGCGGCGAGATCAACGCCATGGATCGCGTCGAGGCGGTGGATGCCAAGACCATCCGCATCCACCTGAAGGTGCCGTTCGCGCCGTTCCTCGCCCAGCTCACCGATCGCGCGGGGATGGTGGTCTCGCCCAAGGCGGCCGAGGCGGCGGGGCGCGACTTCGGGCTGCGCCCGGTCTGTGCCGGGCCGTTCCGCTTCGTCGAGCGCGTCGCGCAGGACCGCATCGTGGTCGAGCGCTTCGCCGACTACTGGGACAAGGACAACGTGCATCTCGATCGGATCATCTATCTGCCGATCCCGGACAGCACGGTGCGGCTTGCGAACCTGCAATCGGGGGCGATCGAGCTGACCGAGACCATCGCCGCGACCGACATCCCCACCGTGCAGCGCAACCAGCGGCTCCGCGTGGCGATGGGCGACGAGCTCGGCTACCAGGGCATCACCTTCAACATCGCCAATGGCGACCGCGCGCGTTCGCCGATCGGCCAGCACGCCAAGGTGCGTCAGGCCTTCGACTACGCGATCGATCGCGCAACGATCATCCAGGTCGTCTATGACGGCCACTTCACGCCGACGGCACAGGCGGTGCCGCCCTCCTCGCCCTATTACGTGCGCTCGCTCAATCCGCCGACGCGCGATGTGGCGCGTGCCCAGGCCCTGCTACGCGAGGCCGGCGTCTCCACGCCCGTGCGGGTCGAGCTGACCGTGCCCAACAACCCCGACATGCGCCAGGTCGGCGAGGTGATCCAGGCCATGGCGGGTGAGGCCGGGTTCCAGGTCACGGTGCGCGCGATGGAGTTCGCAAGCTCGCTCCAGGCCGCACAGCGCGGCGACTTCGAGGCGTATCTGGTGGGTTGGTCCGGCCGCACCGATCCTGACGGCAATCTCTGGAACTTCGTGCACAGCCGCGGCGCGCAGAACGACGGCAAATACGCGAACGCCGAGGTGGACCGGCTGCTCGATGCCTCGCGCGAGGAGGCGGACCAGGAGAAGCGGGTGGCGATCTTCGAGCGGATGTACCGGCACTACATCACCGAGGATCGCGGCCGGCTCTATCTCTGGCACCGCAAGAACATCCATGCCTATTCGGCGCGGGTGACCGGGTTCGTGCCGGTGCCTGACGGTCTGATCCGTGTGAAGGGTGTGAGGCTCGCGGCGAACTGATGCGTTCGCGTCGCATCACCACCCTCACCCTGACGCTCTCCCACGCCAGTGGGAGAGGGGGGCTGGCTGACCGTCGCATTCCCTCTCCCGCCGCGCGGGAGAGGGTGAGGGTGAGGGCGTTCGCCGGATCGCGACGCTTCGGCCAGGGGCATCGATGGCCGGCTTCCTGATCCGCAGGGTGGGGCAGATCATCCCCACCCTGCTGTTCGTTTCGCTGCTGATCTTCGGGCTGCAGCAGCTCATGCCCGGCGATCCGGCGCTGATCCTCGCCGGCGAGGAGCGCGGCGACCCGCTCGTGCTCGCGCAGATCCGCGCCGAGCTCAATCTCGACCGGCCGTTGCACGAGCAATACGTGCTCTGGCTGCTGAACGTGCTTCAGGGCGATCTCGGCTTCTCCTGGCGCATCCGTGAACCGGTCGCGAAGGTGATCCTCGAGAAGCTGCCCGTCACATTGCAGCTCGGCCTGATGGCCTTCGCGATCGCCTGCCTGGTCGGCATTCCCGCCGGCATCATCTCGGCGGTGAGGAAGGACCGCCCGGCCGACTGGATCGCCAACGGCGTGGCGCTCGCCGGCATCTCGACGCCGAATTTTTGGCTCGGGATCATGATGATCCTGCTGTTCAGCGTGAATCTCGGCTGGCTGCCGCCCTCGGGCTATGTGCCGCTGACGGTCGACTGGCGCCAGTCGCTCGCCACCACGATCATGCCCGCCTTCGTGCTCGGCACCGGGATCGCGGCGGTGCTGATGCGCCACACCCGCAGCGCGATGGTGCAGGCGATGAACCAGGACTATGTCCGTACCGCGCGCGCCAAGGGACTTGCCGAGCGGATCGTCGTCGCCAAGCACGCGCTCAGGAACGCGCTCGTGCCGGTGATCACGCTCGGCGCGCTCGAACTCGGCACGCTGCTCTCCGGCGCGGTGCTGACCGAGCAGGTCTTCACCATCCCGGGCTTCGGCAAGCTGGTGGTCGATGCGGTGTTCAACCGCGACTATCCGGTGGTGCAGGGCGTCGTGCTGGTGGTGGCGGTGATCTATGTCGGACTGAACCTTGCCGCCGATGTGCTCTACGTGCTGATCAACCCGAGGCTGCGCCACGCATGAGCACGATCGCCGTCGCCGCGCAGCCCGAGCGGATCGACAGCCCGACGCGGCGGTCGTTGCGCAAGCTGATGCGGCACCGCACGGCGATGGTCGGGCTCGCGATCGTGGTGCTGTTCGTCACCATCGCTGTGCTGGCGCCGCTGGTGGCGCCGTACGACCCGACGCGCACCTCCTGGACCGCGATCCGTCGCGCGCCCTCGGCGCTGCATTGGTTCGGCACCGACGAGAACGGGCGTGACGTGCTCTCGCGCGTGATCTGGGGCGCGCGCGCGAGCCTGCTGGCAGGTGTCGTCTCGGTGGCGATCGCGATGGCCGCCGGCGTGCCGATCGGCATGCTCGCCGGCTTCCGCGGCGGCTGGATCGACGCGCTGATCAGCCGCTTCACCGACGCGATGCTCGCCTGCCCGTTCCTGATCCTGGCGATCGCGCTCGCGGCCTTCCTCGGCCCCGCGCTCGAGAACGCGATGATCGCGATCGGCATCAGCGCGACGCCGATCTTCATCCGGCTCGCACGCGGCGCGACCATGGCGGCCAAGGTCGAGGACTATGTCGAGGCGGCGCGCTCGATCGGCAATCCGCGCTGGCGGGTCGCCATGCGCCACATCCTGCCCAACATCGTCCCGCCGCTGCTCGTGCAGGCGACGCTGACCATCGCCACCGCGATCATCGCCGAGGCGTCGCTGTCGTTCCTCGGCCTCGGCCAGCAGCCGCCCGCGCCGTCCTGGGGCTCGATGCTGAACACGGCGCAGCGCTTCATGGAGCAGGCGCCCTGGATGGCGATCTTCCCGGGCCTCTCGATCGTGCTGGTGGTCCTGGGGTTCAATCTGCTCGGCGACGGGCTGCGCGACGCCTTCGACCCGCGCTCGCGCTGACGTGAGCGGGGTTGCGGTTCGGGGTTGCCGACGCTACCTGCGACGCATGCGTGAGCGAGAGGTGACCAGGATGCCGGCCCCAGCGCAGCCGGGCCGGCGCGATGTGCTGGCCGCGGGCGCGATGGCCATCGTGCTGGTGGCGCGGCCGGCAACGGCTGCCCTCGCCGAGCGCACCGAGGCTGCGATCGCCAGGGTGGTCGCCGGGCGCACCGCCGCCGACGGCCCGATCGCGCTCGGCCTGCCGACGGTGGCCGAGAACGGCGCGATCGTGCCGATGACCATCACGGTCGAGAGCCCGATGACGCCTGAGGATCACGTCACCGCCGTCCATGTGTTCGCCGACCGCAACCCCGACGCCGAGGTGGTGGTGTTCCGCTTCACCCCCGCGCTCGGCCGCGCCGAGGCAACCACGCGTATCCGGCTCAGCGAGGGGCAAACCGTGATCGCGGTGGCCGAGACCAGTCGGGGCGCGGTCTATCTCGCGCGCCGTGAGGTCACGGTCACTGTCGGCGGCTGCGGCGGCTAGGGGAGGGAAGGATGGCAGCACCGATGGGCCGCCCACGCGTCGCCATGCCGTCGAGCGCGACGCCCGGCGAGGTGATCGAGGTCCGCACCCTGATCGCGCACCCGATGGAGAACGGCCACCGGCGCGATGCGTCCGGTGTTCTCGTGCCGCGCGACATCATCCGGCTGTTCACCGCGAGCTTCGAGGGCACGGAAGTGTTCCGGGTCGAGGCGCATACGGCGATCTCGGCCAATCCCTACTTCGCGTTCCCGTTTCGCGCCGAACGCTCGGGCAGCTTCACCTTCGCCTGGACCAACGACGCCGGCACGACGGTCACCGCAACGGCGCGGCTGCGGGTCGGCTGACCCGCAGCCGGGCACACCCGGCTCAGCTGCCGGGGCTGTTCTGCTTCAGGAACGCCAGCAGGTCGTTCAGCTGCTGCGGATTGCGGATCCCCGCAAACGCCATGGTTCCGCGCGGCACGAGATCCTTCGGGTTCGTGAGATACTTGCGCAGGTTCTCCTCGGTCCAGGTGAGCCCGCCCTCGGCGAGCTCGCGCATGTTCGGCGAGTAGCGGAAGCCTTCGCGCTGCCCGGCGGGCTTGCCGATGATGCCGTGCAGGTTCGGCCCAACGCCATTCCGCCCGCCCTCATCGATCGTGTGGCAGGCGCGGCACTGATTGAACACGCGCTGTCCCGCGGCCGCGTCCTGGGCCGAGGCGGGTGTTGCGAACCAGAGCAGCGCGGTGCCGAAACTCGCGAGCATGAGCCGATGCATGACGTCTCCCTTGATTGCACCCCTGAGTGCAGCGCGGCAAACCGGCGGCATGGGGGCGATATAGCGGCGGCACGGGGGATGGCAACCCGCAGGGCAGTGAGGGCTTGCCTCGGACACCGCTTGCGGGCCTATAGTTGCAATCAGTACTGATTTCATCCGATTTGGATGAGGGGAGACCGACATGCCCAGGCTCACGCGTCCGTTCGCGCCGTTTGCACTCGTGCTGGCGCTGCTGCACGGCGCGTCCGCCGTCGCTCAGCAGCCTGATCCGCTCGGGGTCACGCTGCTGACCGGCAGCTGCTCGGGCTGTCACGGCGCGGCCGGGGAGGGCAGTGGCGGCGTGCCCGCGATCGCGGGGACGAAGTCGCGGGACGAGTTCGTCGCGACCATGAAGGCGTTCCGCGACAACGAGGGCAATCCGACCATCATGAACCGGATCGCGCGCGGCTACACCGACGCCGAGATCGCGCTGATGGCACAGCGCTTCGCGCGCGCGAACTGAGGAGGCAGCGATCATGGCCCGCATCCGGCTGAACCGCCGCGCCGCCCTGCTCGGCGCCGCCGCCGTCCTCGCCGCGCCGCGCGTGCACGCGCAGGCGCCGATCCGCCTCGTCATCCTCGGCGGCGGCTTCGGCGGCGCCTCGGCGGCCCGCTTCGCGCGCGACCAGTTCCCCGATGTCGAGGTGACGCTGATCGAACGCTCGCGCACCTTCATGACCTCGCCCTACGGCAACCTGGTGCTCGGCGGGAAGCGGCGGATCGAGGACATCAGCTTCACCTACGACGGCCTGACCCGCCGCGGCGTCCGGGTGGTGCACGACAGCGCCACCGCGATCGACGCTCAGGGCAAGAGCGTGCGGCTCGCGAATGGCGCGGCCATAGCCTTCGACCGGCTGATCGTCAGCCCGGGGATCGAGCTGCGCTGGGGCGCGATCGAGGGCTATGACGAGGCCGCCTCGGCACGCATGCCGCATGGCTGGTTGCCGGGTCTGCAGCCGGTCAGCGTGCTGGAGCGGCAGCTGCGCGAGATGCCCGACGGCGGGACGTTCATCATGGCGATCCCGGACAACCCGTTCCGCTGCCCGCCCGGCCCCTACGAGCGGATCAGCATGGTCGCGCATTACCTGAAGCAGGCGAAACCGCGCTCGAAGATCCTCGCGTTGGACGCCAAGGGCGGGTTCTCCAAGCAGCCGCTCTTCACGGATGGCTGGAACGAGCTCTACCCCGGCATGATCGAGTGGGTGCCGGTGCAGAACGACGGCAAGGTGACCAGGGTCGAGCCGGCGGCGATGGAGGTGATCACCGAGTTCGGCACCCGCCACAAGGGCGCGGTGGTGAACGTGATCCCGCCGCAGAGCGCGGCGAAGATCGCGCTCGACGCCGGCCTTGCCGGCCCGTCCGGCTGGTGCCCGGTGCGGCCGGCCACGCTGGAGAGCGCCCTCGTACCGGGTGTGCACGTGATCGGCGATGCCACCATCGCCGCGCCGATGCCGAAGTCGGGCTTCATCGCCTCGAGCCATGGCAAGCATGCTGTGGCCTCGGCGATCGTGCTGCATCGCGGCCAGACCCCGCCGGCACCGGTGTTCTTCAACACCTGCTACAGCCATGTCGGCGAGGAGTACGGCATCTCGGTCGCCGGCATCTACCGCGCCGAAGGCGACCGCTTCATCGAGGTGCCGAACTCAGGCGGGGTGAGCCCGCGCAGCGCGACGATGACACCCGAGCGGCGCGCCGAGCATCGCCGGCTGGAGGCAATCTACGCCGATGGCTGGTACGCCAGCCTGACGCGCGAGATGTTCGGGCTGAGCTGACCGGGAGGCGCGGCACGGCGCGATGTGAGGCAGCGCACGCGCGCGGGTATCGTCAGGTTAACGGGCGCGGTGTAATGTTGCTCACCAGGAAGCACCGAGCGTGAGCCAAGCCATGCCCGCCTCCCCCCTCCGTCTGCGCCTTCGCCAGGGCGTGTCGGCCCTCGTCGTGCTCGCCATGCTCGGCGGCTGCGTGACGACGCAGGAGCAGCGCATCGGCGCGGCCGACCCTGCCGACACCTGCCGCCAGTACGTCGTCGCGCTCGACAGCACCGGCAACTTCTTCGCCGAGGACATGATCAAGGGCGCGGTGATCGGCGCGGTCGGTGGCGCGGTGCTGGGCGGGCTGTTCGGCCGGGGCCGCGGCTCGGCGATCGCGATCGGCGCCGCCACCGGCGCCGTGGCGGGTGCCGCCACCGGCTACATCTATGCGTTGCAGCAGCAGTCACAGGACCAGGCGGTGTTGGCCGGCAAGGTCTCGTCCGACCTCTCGAAGGAGAACGCCGAGATCGACCGCACCCAACTGGCCTTCGACCAGCTTTCCGACTGCCGCTTCCGCCAGGCGCAGGCGGTGCGGGCCGATGTCGCGGCCGGGCGCCTCACGCGCGAGCAGGGCCAGGCGCGGCTGTCCCAGATTCGTGGCTGGTGGGAGCGCGATCTCGCGCTTGCCCGGCAGATCAACGAGAAGATGGCGACCCGGGGTGCCGAGTACGAAACCGCGGCCGAAACGCTGAGCCCCGGCACCAAGGACGCGATTGCGCAGCAGAAGGCGGCGCCGCCGCCGCGTCGCGCGGTCGCGACGCGACAGGCGCCAGTCCTGCTGCGTCCCGACCCGGCGGCGCCTCAGGTGACCGCGCTCAGCGCGCGCGAGACCGTGACGGTCGCGCGCACCCAGGGCAACTACGCCCTGATCGAGACGGGCAGCGGCGCGCGCGGCTATGCGCCGGCGAACACGCTGCGGGTTGAGGGCAGGGCGCCCAGCCGCGCAGCGCAGCCTGCCGGCGGCGAGGTCCGCGGCCTGGCCGCGACCAACGTCGCCAAGCGCGACAACTTCTCGACCTCGATCGAGGTGGCTGAGGCCGCCACCGGCTCGGGCTTCGAGCTGACGAGCTGATGCGCCGCGCGGCGTCCGCCGCCCTCCTTCTTCTCGCACTCGGCGGCGCGGCAGAGGCGCAGGCGCCGGCCACCACCCCCTATCTGCGCGTCGAGGCCGGCGGCCACACCGCGCCGGTGAACCGGCTCGCGGTCGACGCCGACGGCCGGCTGCTCGCCACCGCCTCCGATGATCGCACCGTGCGGCTCTGGTCGCTGCCCGACGGCACGCCCGAGGGCGTGCTGCGGGTACCGATCGGCGAGGAGGCGGAGGGCGAGCTCTACGCGGTGGCGCTGACGCCGGACGCAAAGCGGCTGTTCGCCGCGGGGTTCACGGCCTTCGCGTGGGATCGTGCCTTCGCGCTTTATGTCTTTGATGTTGCATCAAAGCGCATGATCGGCCGGCTCGCGCCGCTGCCGGCGCCGGTGGTGCACCTCGCCGTGTCGCTGGACGGGTCGCGGCTGGCGGCGGCCCTCGGTGGCACCGCCGGCATCCGGATCTGGGACGCCGCGACCGGGCGCCTGCTCGCCGAGGACGGCGCCTATCGCGGGCCGGCGCGCATGGTCGCCTTCGCGCGTGACGGCAGGCTTGTCTCGACCGCCGCGGATGGCGTGGTGCGGGTCTATGACGCGTCGGGCGCCAAGCGCGCCGAGGCGACCCCGCGACGGGGCGCGCGGCCCTACGGCGTCGCGGTGTCGCCGGACGGGACCTTGGCGGCGATCGGCTACGAGACCCATGCCGCAATCGATGTGCTGCATATTCAGACCCTTGCGACGGCCTTCGTGCCTGACGTCGCGGGGCTGGACGCCGCTTCGCTGCCGGCCGTCGCCTGGGCCGCGGACGGCAGGGGAGGCGTGCAGTTGCACGCCGCCGGCGCCGGCCCGCGCGGTGGCGTGATCAGGCGCTGGACGGATTTCGGCCTCGGCCCGGCGCGCGACCTGGCAGCGGCGCGGGACTCGATCCCGCACCTGCTGCCGTTGCCCGGCGGCGGGCTCGCCTACGCCGCGGCCGATCCGGGATGGGGCGTGCTGGCACCCGACGGACAGATCGCGCGCCGGCCGCAGCCGGCGGCCGCTGATCCGCGCGCCGCACGCGGCACGCTCGCGGTCTCGCCCGACGGCGAGGCCGTCGAATGGGCTGGCGCGACCGGCGGGCTGCGCTTCGAGGCCGCCTCCGCCCGGCTCACGCTGGCCGCCGGGCGCGGGGTCGCGGCCGCCCGCACCGAGGGACCGGGGCTCGCGCTCGCCAACTGGCGCGACGCCGCGCCGCCGCGGCTGAACGGCCAGCCGCTCCCCCTCGGGCGCGGCGAACTCGCCCGCAGCGCCGCGATCGCCGGCGGCCGCGCGCTGATCGGCACCGATACGCATCTCAGGCTATTCGACCGCAACCGACGCGAACTGGCGGCGATCGCGACGCCCGGCGCGGTCTGGGCGCTGGCCGTCGCCAGCGACGCGGCCGTCGCCGTCGCGGCCCTCGGCGACGGCACGTTGCGCTGGTACGGGCTCTCGGACGAGGCGCTGCTCGCCGAGCGCGCCGCGCTGTTCGTGCACGCCGACGGTGCGCGCTGGGTGCTCTGGACGCCGGAGGGTTTCTTCGACCATGCCGGGGCGGGCGGGCAGGATCTCGTCGGCGTCCACCTGAACCGCGGCCGCGCCGAGGCGCCGGAGTGGGCGACCTTCGCCCAGGCCTATCGGGCGCTCTACGCCCCGGCGGTGGTGCGGGCGCGGATCGCGGGCGATGCCGGTCCGGCCGCCGACCGCCTCGCCGCCCTGGGAGACGTGCGGGCCGCGATCGCCCGCCAGCCGCGCGTGAGCCTCACCGGCGCCTGCGTGCCGGGCCCGGGCGATGTCTGCGCGCGGATCGAGGGGACCGCAGTCCCGGCGGGGGCGGCGACCGTGCGCATCGGGCTTGCGCTCGAGGATCGCGGCCTCGGGCTTGGCCCGGTCGATCTGTTCGTCAACGGCCGCAATCTCGGCCGTGCCGACCCGCGCGGCGAGACCCGCTTCGGCCTCGACATCGCGCTCGATCCTGGCCGCAACGTGATCGAGGCGCGCGCCTGGGATGGTGCGGCGCGGCTCTACGGCACGAGCGCGCCGCTGGTGATGGAGGCGCCCGGAGAGCCGGCCGGGACCGGGCGGCTGTTCGTGCTGGCGATCGGCATCGACCGGCACCGTCTGGGCACGCTCGACCTCAAATTCGCCGCCGCCGATGCACAGAGCTTCGCCGACGGCATCGCCGCCGGCGCGGCCGGGATCTACCAGGAGGTGCGCAGCACCGTGCTGCTGGACGAGAACGCGGGCCGCGCGGCGATCGTCGAGGCGCTTGAGCGGCTCGGCCGCGAGGTCGGGCCGAACGACACCTTTCTGATGTACCTCGCCGGCCACGGCGTGCGCACCGAACCGGACGACCGGTTCCTCTTCCTCACCCATGACGTCGCGGACGCCTCCTCCTGGGATGCGCTGCGCCCGGCCGCGGTCACCGAGGACACGCTGGTCGGCCTGCTGGCGCGCATCCGCGCCCGCAACGGCTTCCTGTTCGTCGATACCTGCCACGCCGGCAAGGTGACGCTCGATCAGCTCGCCAATATCGGCCATGAGACCGGCCGCTTCATGCTCGCCGCCTCCTCCTCGGTTCAGGAGGCGCTGGACAGCTACGACGACCGCAACGGTGTGTTCGCCTACGCGGTGGCGGAGGCGCTGTCCGGCCGGGCCGCGCGCGACGACCGCGGCGTGATCACCGCGCTTGCCCTCGGCGAGTATGTCGCCGCCCGGGTGAGCGAGCTCGCCCGCGAGAAGGGCCACGCCCAGGATGCGGTGTTCCGCACCGCACGGCGGGATCTGCGGGGCTTCCCGATCGCACGCGTCAGTCGCTGACGTAGGTGAATGCGAACGCGTTCATTCTTTGTTCACCGAATGGCATTAGACCTGCAACACTGACGTCATGATCGGCCAGGATCGGCCGAGGATGGGGAGGGGCGTCGATCTCGCAGGAGATGCCCGATGGCCCGCTTCCCGTTTGCCGCTGCCCTCGCTGCCCTCGCCCTTCTCTCCGCCCCGGCGCATGCCGACCGCGATCCCTGCCCGCCCTCCGGCACGGTGGCGGTGCGCGATGACGGCTCGCGCTGGGTGTTTCTCGGGCAGGATGCCGAGGATGCAGGCATCTGCCTGGTCCGCATCGGCGAGCAGACCCGCAAGCTCCTGTTCGGTCTCTGGACCCCGATCGGCCCCGACATGGACGAGGCGCGGGTGGCCCTCGCCCGGCTGCTCGCCGGTGGGCCGGGCACGACGGTGACGATCCGCGAGCACGTCATGAGCGATTCCTGGCAGGAGGTGTGGGAGCGCGGTGGCGACGAGATGGTGCCGCTCGCCTCCGGCCCGCGGCGCGCGGTGCGGCTCGAGCGGCGGATGCGCCTGCATGGGCCGACCGGCTTCACCGCCCATGTCAGCTACTGGCTGGATGCCGAGACGGGGGTCGTGCTGCGTGCGCGGCACCAGCATATCGACGGCGTGCGGCTACCGTACCGCGACGTGGTGATGACGCGGCTCGACCGGCGCGGCTGAGCGGCGCCACGGGCGACCAGGTGTTCGGTGCGGCGCTGTTGCCCCGCCGAGACAGGGTTGCGTTAGGCCGCCGTCCGTGCGGCATTCTGCGCGAACCAGACCGCGTCGAACTGGGTCACCAGTTCGGCATGATCGGCCGGTGACAGGCGGTCCGCGCCGGTCTGCGCTGCGGCGGCCCGGAACCAGGCGGTGATCCGCGCAGGCAGGTCGGGTGCCGCGCCGACCGGAAGGCCGAGCGCGGCGAGGTCGCTCGCCGGATGCTCATCCGGGTCGAGATACCGGATCGAGGCCTCGATCGTCGCAGCCGCCGCCTCGGGAACGCGGAGCGCGAGCAGGCGCGCGGCATAGGGCGGCTGGGCGCCGGAATGCACGGCGACGAAGCTGGAAATGATGCCGGCAAGCAGGCTTGCCGGGGGCGTCGGCCGGAAGAAGGCCATGAATACCGACCCGAAGGGCCCGTCGCGCTGTTGATGTGCGCCGAGAACCCGTGCGCCATCACCGTCGCCGGGCCGACGAAGGCTGCGCGCATGCCGGCGAAATGCTGGACCATGGTGACGGTCAGCCCCTTGCGGGACGGGTCCTGCGGCGTGATCCGCAGCGAGCCACGCAGCATCTGCCCGGCGAAATGCGGCGACTGCGCGGGCACGTCGAGGGCATAGGCCCCGCAGAGGAAGCTCTCCGCCGGCGCCTTCGCGGCGGAATCGTCCAGGTCCTGCGCGGAGATGTGGACACCGGCCAGGGCGAGCAGGCGTTCTCCGTCGATCGCGTATCGTTGCCCGACCGCGTCGAGGAAGGTATCGAGGTCGCATGTCGCCAGCCACTCCGCCTCGTGGCCGGTGTCGAGCAGCCGTGCCCATTCGGCATAGAGCCGGGCGGCGCGGGGCACTGAGCGCCCCTGGAGCCACTTGTAGGATCGCGCGAGGTCGAACGCCGTGTTCGGGTCGGCCTTGCGGAAGGCGGCGTCGAGCGCCTTGTGGCTGGCCGCGCCCAGCACGGCGGCGGTGGCAGCTACGTGTTCTTCGCCGATCCGCTGATGGCGCTGGTGATCGCTGGCGGGGGTGGCGGAGCCGGCTTCAATGTCGGCGGCAGCGCCGGACACGCGGGGCCTGACGGAACGGCGGGGGGCATGCCGGGTTCCGGCGGAGCCGGGGGGGACCGACGGCCAGGGCGGCAGCGGGGTGGTCACGGATGCCGTCAACTTCGGCGCCGGCGGCGGCGGGTTCCTGACCGCCGGCTCGCATGGACGGCAGACCGATGAGGAGTTCCCCGCCGTCTTTGGTGGTGGCCAGGCGGGCTCCGGCAGCGCGCTCGGCGGAGCCGGCATCGGCTATTTTCGGATCACCGAATGTCGCCGGGAATGGGGGCTTCGGCGGCGGCGGCGGCGGCAATGGCGGCGGCGGTGGTGGCGGCGGTTACAGCGGCGGCGGCGGCTCGTTCGTGACGCTGGATGCCGACGATGTGCTGCTGCTCGCTGGCGTGCGGGCAGGCTACGGCCTGGTCACGATCGAGTTGCTGCCCCCGACCGAGACCGCCGTGCCCGAGCCCGGCTCGCTGGCGCTGCTCGGCCTGGGCCTCGCCGGCCTCGCGGCGTTGCGGCGCCGGCGAGGCTGACCGGCGTGAGGAGGCGCGGGCTCAGCCCGCGCCGATTCCCACCAGGGCGTCAAGCTCACGGTAGTCCGGCAGCGTCGTGTCGATCGCGCGACCGGCACGCAGCACGATGCGGTCCGACTGCCGCCGCGCGAGCAACTCGTGCCAGAACCGAGCGCGGAACAGCACCAGATCCGCCGGCGCGCCGAGGCGGATCGCGCCGCGCTCCGGCAGCCCCATCACGGCGGCCGGGGTGGCGGTCACGGCGTTCGGCCAGTCGGCGAGCGGGTGGTCGAGCTGCGCGATCCGCACCGCCGACTGGAACACCTCCACCATGTCGTGGTCGCCATAGGCGTAGAACGGATCGCGGCAGTTGTCGGAGGCGACCGAGACCGGCACGCCGGCGCCAGCGAGCTCGTGCAGCAGCGTCACGCCGCGCCAGCGCGGCGTGCGGCCGGGCGCGCGGTCCTGCAGGTACATGTTGCACATCGGCAGCGACACCACCGCGATGTTGGCCTCGCGCACCAGCCGGATCGTCTCCTCGATCACCGCGTCGGGCTGGAGGCTGAGCGAGCAGATATGCCCGACCTGGAGGCGGCCCTTGAACCCGCGGCGGAGCGCGGTGCGCGCAATGATCGGCAGGGTGGCCGCCGCCGTCTCGCCGCTCTCGTCCACGTGCAGGTCGATGTCGAGCTTGCGCGCCTCGGCGAGCGCGAAGGCGTGGTCGAGCAGATCCTGGAAGCCCGGCGGGATCGCGTCGTGCCCGCCGCCCGCGAAGCGGGTGACGAAGCCGAGCACGCCGCCATGCCCGGCGACCAGGTCGGCGACCGCCGCGCCATCTTCGCCGGCGAGGCGGTCGATCGGGCAGATCGAGGCGGCCTGGAGGTCGATCCTCCCCGCCCAGGCCTCGCGCAGCTCGGCGAACACGCGCCAGGTCGCCCGGCCGTGCGGCAGGTAGGTGTCGAGATGGGTGCGGATCGCCGCCGTGCCGTGCGCATGCGCGCAGCGGAGCGCGAAGTCGAAGCGCGCGCGCGTGTCCGCCGCCGACCAGTGTGCCTCGCGATCGGCCATCACGGCGCCGATCGCGCCCATGAAGCTGCCGTCCGGGTTCGGGCTGCGCGGCCAGATATGCCCCTTGTCGAGATGCGTGTGCCCATCGACGAAGCAGGGCAGCACCATGCCGCCGTCGAGCGACGGTCCCTCGGTCGCGGTGCCGAGCGGCGCGATCGCGGCGATCCGCCCGTCCTTGATGCGGAGATCGACACGGTCGAGCCGTTCGGCCGGCGCGCCGGGAACGCGGACGTCGCGCAGCCAGTAGTCGCCGGACGCGGGGATCGCGGGCGCGGTCATCCCTCGCGCCTGAGCGCGCTCTCGTGCCAGTGCCTCAGCGCCAGATGCTGGATCAGCCCGAGCACCAGGAAGATCGCGATGCCGGTGAGGCAGATCAGCAGCAGGGCCGCGAACATGCGCGGGATCTGCAGCTGGTAGCCGGCTTCGAGGATGCGGTAGGCGAGGCCGGAGGCCCGCCCGCCCGTGCCGGCGACGAACTCGGCCACGATCGCGCCGATCAGCGCGAGCCCGCCGGAGATGCGCAGGCCGGCCAGGAACAGCGGCAGCGCCGAGGGCAGGCGCAGGAACACGAGCTGCTGGAACCGGCTCGCGCGGTAGAGCCGGAACAGGTCGACCAGATTGTGGTCGGCCGAGTTCAGCCCGAGCGTGGTGTTGGAGAGGATCGGGAAGAACGCGACGATCCAGGCACAGATCAGCAGGGCCACCCGGATGTCGTCCACCCAGATGATGATCAAGGGCGCGATCGCGACGATCGGCGTCACCTGGAGCACCACGGCATAGGGGAACAGCGACAGCTCGATCCATTTCGACTGCGCGAACAGCACCGCGAGCGCAAGCCCCAGCACCGCCGCGACCGCGAGCGCGGCAAAGGTGATCTGGAGCGTGATGCCGAGCGACACCGACAGGCTGTGCCAGTCGCGCAGCAACGTCTGCCAGATCACCGAGGGCGGCGGCAGCACGTAGTGCGGCACCTCGTTCACCCGTACCGCGATCTCCCACGCCAAGAGCGACAGGATGCCGATCACGAGCGGCATCAGGATGCGCGGCCAGGCCTCGACGGGCAGGAACAGCACGCGCCGCACGGCGGGTGGGGCAGGGGCCTCCTCGGCAAGCCGGGATCGCGTCGGTTCGGTCATGCCGCGATCGCCTCCTCCAGGGAGGTGCTGACGGTTCGGCAGAGCGCCGCGTATTCCGCCGAGGTACGGAACGCCTCGTCGCGCGGATAGGGCGCGTCGATCATGATCTCGCGCTCGATCCGGCCGGGCCGCGCTGCCATCACCGCGATCCGGCGCGACAGATAGACGCTCTCGAACACCGAGTGCGTCACGAACACCACCGTCACGCCGGTCTCCTGCCAGATCGCCAGGAGGTCGTTGTTCAGCCGGAAGCGGGTGATCTCGTCGAGGGCGGCGAAGGGTTCGTCCATCAGCAGGATGTCGGGCCGCGTCACGAGCGCGCGCGCGATCGAGACGCGCATCTTCATGCCGCCGGAGAGCGCGCGCGGATAGGCATGCTCGAACCCGGCCAGCCCGACCTGGCGCAGCGCCTCGGCCGCGCGATCGAGCCGCTCCGAACGCGCAACCCCCTCCAGCCGGAGTGGCAGCGCGACGTTCTTCACCGCCGTGGTCCAGGGCATCAGGGTGGGTTCCTGGAACACGAAGCCGAGCCGCGGATGCGCCACCCCGGCCGCGTCATGCTCGGCGCGTGGCCAGTCGAGCATGCCAGCCGACGGCGCGATCAGTCCGGCGAGGATGCGCAGCAGCGTCGACTTGCCGCAGCCGGACGGGCCGAGCAGCGAGACGAAGTCGCCGCTCTCGATCGTCAGATCGACACCGCGGAGCGCCAGCGTGCCGGTGGCGAAGCGCTTCTCGACGCCGCGCAGCACCACGAGCGCGCGGGGCGGGGCCGACGCGAGCTGATCCCCTGTCGGCCCCAGGTGGTTCACAGCCCGACGCGGCGGTTCACGAAGTCCAGGCTGTAGGCGTTGCGGATCGCCATGCCCGCCGGATAGACGCCGGCCGCCACCATGGTCGCGTAGAACCGGTCCCAGCGCTCATGCGTCATCGCGCCGATGCCGAGGGTTTCGGCATCGCCCGAGAGCACGATGCCCATCCGGTTCATCGCCTCGATCGCGTAGTCGATCTTGTCCTGCGTCATCTCGGGGTTGTCGCGCATGATCAGCGCGTTCGCCGCGCCGATGTCCTGCTTGCGCATGTACTGCGTCCAGCCCTCGACCGTCGCGTCGACGAAGCGCTGCACCAGCTCCTTCTTCTCGTTCACCATCCGCCGCGAGATGTTGATCGTGGTCTGGTAGTTCTCGTAGCCGGCATCCGCGATCAGGAACACCTTCGGATTGGCGCCGGCCTCGCGCGCCGCATAGGGCTCGGAGGAGAGGAAGCCCTGCTGGATCGCCATGCGGTCCTGCAGGAACGGGGCGAGGTTGAAGGTGTAGGGGCGCACCTGTTCGTCGGTGAAGCCGAACTTCGCCTTCAGGAACGGCCAGTAGGTGACGCGGCCCTCGGCGCTGATCAGGATCGGCCGGCCCTTCATGTCCTCGAAGCGCTCGATGCCGTTGCCCTCATGCGTCATCAGGATCTGCGGATCCTTTTGCATGATCGCGCCGATCGTGAGGAACGGGAGGTTCTCGCGCACGTAGTTCAGCGCGACGAAGCCGTTCGACATGATCATGTCCACGCGCCCGGCGAGCAGCAGCTGGCTCGGGTTCTGCTGTGGCCCGCCCATCCGCAGGTCGCACTCGATGCCATGGCGGCGGTAGATCCCGGCGGCGACCGCCTGATAGTAGCCGCCATGCTCGGCCTGGGCGCGCCAGTTGGTCTGGAAGCTCACCCTGTCGAGCGTCTGCGCCGAGACGCGCCCGCCCGTCACGGGCACGAGGGCCGCGCCGCCCAGAAGCCCGAGCGCCCGGCGCCGGTCGATCCGCCACTTCGTCCTCATCGCACTCGCTCCCTCGTCGTCGTCCTGCGGTGTCGCGCAAGGTGCGCCCGAGCGCAATCCTCCGCTGCCGCTCAGATGGACTGCAATCGGCGTGCCGGAAGCTTCCCGGCGGCGGGGCTTGCGCCACCGGCGGACGACGGCGCAGGGTCGGGGTGATGCCGCTGGCCTGCCCCTGCTGCGCCCGGCCGCGCGGCCGGCGGGCGCTGCTTGCCGTCAGCCTCGCCTGCGCCGCTGGGCCGTCGCTCGCGCAGATCGCGCCAGCCGAGCCGCGCCGTCTGCTGCTTGCCCATGTCGGCGGTGAGCGGTTCGACGGCATCTACTGGCGCGACGGCGCGCACGAGCCCGAGGCGCTGGCGGCGATCGCCTGGCTGTTCCGGGATCGCGAGGAGGATCTCGCCGGCCCGCTCGATCCGGCGCTGCTCGACACGCTCTGGCTGCTCGATCGGCGCGTGCCCGGCCGCGGCTTCGAGGTCGCCTCCGGCTACAGGACCCCGCGCAGCCAGGCGGCGCTGGCGGCGCGCTGGGGCCGGGCGGCAACCGGCAGCCTGCACGTCGAGGGTCGCGCGGCGGATGTGCGCCGGCCCGGGCTGCACGCGCTCGGCCTGGTCGGCGCGGCATCGCAGCTTGGCCGCGGCGGCGTGGGCCTCTACCGGGGCGCGAGCCCGTTCGTGCATCTTGATACCGGGCCGCGCCGGCGCTGGTAACGGCCCTGCTCTCGCCGTCTTCCCTGCGCACAAGGTCGCTGATGCCCGATACCCATCTCGTCACCGGCGGCGCCGGCTTCGTCGGTAGCCATCTCGTCCTCGCGCTGCTTGCGCGCGGCGACCGTGTCGTCGTGCTGGACGATCTCTCGACCGGCCATGCGGCTGCCGTGCCTGAGGGTGCGGTGCTGGTCGCGGGCCGGATCGGCGATCCGGACGTGCTCGCCCGGGCCTTCGCACACGGCCCCTTCACCTCGGTGCTGCATTTCGCCGCGCTCTCGCTGGTCGGCGAGTCGATGCGCGAGCCATACCGCTACATGGCGGAAAACGCGCGGAGCGGGCTTGCGTTGATCGAGGCCGCGGTCGCGCAGGGGGTGAAACGCTTCGTGCTCTCCTCCACCGCCGCGCTGTTCGGCGCGCCGAGCACGATCCCGATCCCGGAGGAGGAGCCGATCGATCCCGGCTCGCCCTATGGCGAGAGCAAGGCGTGGCTGGAGCGCGCGCTGGTCTGGGCCGAGCGTGTGCACGGGCTGCGCTCGGCGTGTCTGCGCTACTTCAATGCCGCCGGCGCCGATCCGGGCGGGCGGCTTGGCGAGGATCACCGGCCGGAGACGCATCTGATCCCGCTGGTGCTGGACGCCGCCGCGGGACGCCGACCGCCGCTGACGGTGTTCGGCGACGACTACCCCACGCCCGACGGCACCTGCATCCGCGACTACATTCACGTGACCGATCTTGCGGAGGCGCACCTGCTGGCGCTGGAGGCGCTGGCGGATCGCAGCGTGCGCTTCAATCTTGGCAACGGCACCGGCTACTCCGTGCGCGAGGTGATCGCCACGGCCGAGCGCGTCACCGGGCGCGCGGTGCCGCACATCATCGGTCCGCGTCGTGCCGGCGACCCGCCGGTGCTGGTCGCCTCCAGCCGGCGTATCCGTGAGGAGCTCGGCTGGGCGCCGCGCTATCCCGAGCTGGAAACGATCATCGCGCACGCCTGGGCGTGGCGGCAGGCGAACCCCGATGGCTACCGCCAGCCGCAGGCGGCGGCGGGTTAGGCGAGGATAGCCAGTACGACGCCGGCGGCGGCGATCGTTCCGCCGGCAAGCCGCGCGCCCGCCCGCATCGTTGCATCGGCACGGCCGCTCGCCAGCACGCCGAGCCCGTGCAGCGCCGCGGTCGCCACGAGGAAGCCGAGCGCGTAGCCGACCGCGTCATCGCCGACCATCTCGCTGCCATGCGCGTGGCCGTGCAGCAGGCCGAACAGGCCCGCCACCGCGCCGGCGGCGGCCAGCGGCAGCCGGAGCGTCCCCGCGGCCAGCACGCCGATCACGATCACCGAGGCGAGGATGCCGGCCTCGACCAGCGGCAGGTCGAGGCCGTCGAGCGCGAACGCAGCGCCGGCAGCCATCGCCAGCAGGAACGCGCCGGGAACGACGAACCGCGCCGCTCCGCCGATCAGGCCGGCCCAGAGGCCGATTGCCAGCATCGCGAGCAGATGGTCGAGGCCGGTGATCGGATGCAGCAGGCCGGCGGCGAGATCGCGCGTCGCGCCCGCGCCGGTGTGCGCGAGCGCCGGCGCCGCCGCGAGCAGCGTCGTGGCCAGAGCGAGCCCACGCATCACGCGACCACCGCGCGCGCGGCGGATGTGATCCCGCCCGCGTCCAGGATGAAGGCGGCGATCTCGTCCACGCCGTGGTTCTCCTTCAGATTGGTGAACAGGAAGGGTCGCGTACCGCGCATCCGCCGCGCGTCGCGGTCCATCACCGACAGATCGGCGCCGACCAGCGGCGCGAGGTCGATCTTGTTGATCACCAGCAGGTCGCTGCGCGTGATGCCCGGGCCGCCCTTGCGGGGGATCTTGTCGCCGGCCGAGACGTCGATCACGTAGATCGTCAGGTCGGCGAGCTCGGGACTGAAGGTGGCGGCGAGATTGTCGCCGCCGCTCTCGATGAACAGGACCTCCAGCCTGGGGAAGCGCGCGACCATCTCGGCCACCGCGGCGAGATTGATCGAGGCGTCCTCGCGGATCGCCGTGTGCGGGCAGCCGCCGGTCTCCACGCCCATGATGCGGTCCGGCGCGAGCGCGCCCGAGCGCGTCAGGAACTCGGCATCCTCCTTGGTGTAGATGTCGTTGGTGACGGCGGCGATGTCGTGCGTCGCGCGCAGGTGCTTGCAGAGCCGGTCGACCAGGGCGGTCTTGCCGGACCCGACCGGCCCACCGACGCCGACGCGGAAAGGGCCATGGCGTGTACGTGTCATGAGCGGAACAGCCTCGTGTACTGGGTCTCGTGATGCATCGAGAGCAGGTCGAGCATCGGCGCAGCGGTGCCGAGGGTGTCGAGATCGGCGTCGATGCCGGAAGCGGCCGCGGCGGCGATGACGGGAACGAGCGCGGCCGTGGCGATCTGCCCGTCGGTCTGGCCGAGCGGCACGAGCCGCACGCCTGCCGAGACCAGGTTCGCCGCGAAGGCCGCGAGATACGCGAACAGTGCATCGCGCAGCGGAATGCCGTGCGTGGCGGCGGCAGCACCGAAGGCGACCGGATGGGCGATGCTGCGGCCGCGGCGGGCGAACAGCCGGCCGAGGCGCGGCTCGGGCCACGCCGCCTGCGTCACGGCAGCAAAGGCACCGCCCTGCATCACCGTCTCCAGTGCCGTCTCGGCCGTGCCGCGCCAGGCGAGCGCGATCGCGGCAACCGTGTCGAGCGCGTCCTCGTCCCCGGCTTCGCCGGCGCGCCAGGCAGCGGCGAGCAGCGCCGCATCGACCGCGCCGGCGCCGTGGCGCAGCACCGTCGTGATGTAGCCGACGAGAGCGTCACGGTTGCCCACGAGTCCGTCCTCGACCGCGCGCTCCAACCCGTGGCTGAAGCTGTAGCCGCCGACCGGATAGGCCGGCGAACACCACGCCAGCAGTCGGGCCAGCGCCGGCTCAGTCGTGATGGTGGTCATGGCCGTGGTGCCGGTGCGCGTGCGGATGACCGGGCTGGTGGTTGTGCTCGCCATAGGCGCCACCCTCCGGATCGAAGGGCGCCTGTACGGGGCGCACGGTCGCGCCGAGTCCGCGCAGCATGGCGACGATCACGTGATCGTCGCGGATCAGCAGGCGCGATCCGTCGATCTGCACCGGCAAGTGGCGGTTGCCCAGGTGCCAGGCGAGGCGTGCCAGATGCTCCACCGAGGTCGCGGTGATCTCGATCAGCGGCTCCGCGGCGGCGCGCACACGTACGACGCCGCCATCCTCGAGCGCGAGTCCGTCGCCGTCGTGCAGCACCGTGGCTTCCGGCAGGTCGAGCAGGAAGCGCAGGCCGCCGTCGGCGGTGTAGCTGCGGCGGCGGCGGAAGCGGTCATCGAAGCCGAGGGTGACCGTGTCGCGCGTGAACGCGTCGTTCCACGATCCGGGAGGCAGGACGGTCGCGGCACGCACGAGGAGTTCGTTCATCATCAACCTCAGAACAGGAAGTAGCGCTGCGCCAGCGGCAGCACGGTGGCTGGCTCGCAGACCAGGAGCTCGCCGTCGGCGCGCACCTCGTAGGTCTCCGGATCGACCTCGATCGCGGGCGTGGCGTCGTTCAGCAGCATCGAGCGCTTGCCGATCCCGCCACGGGTATTCGCCACCGCGACGAGCGGCCGCGCGAGCCCAAGCGTCTCGCCGATGCCGGCCTCGAGTGCCGCCTGCGAGACGAAGGTGACGGCGGAAAGGGTCTTCGACCGGCCGAAGCCGCCGAACATCGGGCGGTAGTGCACCGGCTGCGGCGTCGGGATCGACGCGTTCGGATCGCCCATCGGCGCCATCGCGATCGTGCCGCATTTCAGCACGAGATCGGGCTTGGCGCCGAAGAAGGCCGGGTGCCACAGCACGAGATCGGCGAGCTTGCCCACCTCGACGCTGCCCAGATGCGCCGCCACGCCCTGCGCGATCGCCGGATTGATGGTGTATTTCGCGATGTAGCGGCGGCAGCGGAGATTGTCGTTGTCGCCCGATTCCTCAGGCAGACGCCCGCGCTGCAGCTTCATCTTGTGCGCGGTCTGCCAAGTGCGGGCGATGACCTCGCCCACCCGCCCCATCGCCTGGCTGTCCGACGACATCATGCTGATCGCGCCGAGGTCGTGCAGGATGTCCTCGGCCGCGATGGTTTCCTTGCGGATGCGGCTCTCGGCGAAGGCGACGTCCTCGGGAATGCGCGGGTCGAGGTGGTGGCAGACCATGAGCATGTCGAGATGCTCGTCCACGGTGTTCGCGGTATAGGGCATGGTCGGGTTGGTGGAGGAGGGCAGCACGTTCGCCTGCCCGACCATCTTGAGGATATCCGGCGCGTGCCCCCCGCCCGCGCCCTCGGTGTGGAAGGCCTGGATCGTGCGCCCGCCGATCGCGGCGAGCGTGCTCTCGACGAAGCCGGACTCGTTCAGCGTGTCGGTGTGGATCGCGATCTGCACGTCATGGGCATCGGCGACCCGCAGGCATGTGTCGATTGCCTTCGGCGTCGTGCCCCAGTCCTCGTGCAGCTTCAGCCCGCACGCGCCGGCACGGATCTGCTCCTCGAGCGCCGCGGGCAGCGCGGCATTGCCCTTGCCGAGGAAGCCGAGATTCATCGGAAACGCCTCGGCCGCCTGGAGCATGCGCGCGATATGGAAGGCGCCTGGGGTGCAGGTGGTCGCGAGCGTGCCGTGCGCGGGCCCCGTGCCGCCGCCGAACATGGTGGTGATGCCGGAGGCCAGCGCCTCCTCGATCTGCTGCGGGCAGATGAAGTGGATATGCGGATCGATCCCGCCGGCGGTGAGAATGCGCCCCTCACCGGCGATGATTTCGGTGCCCGGCCCGATGACGATATCGACGCCCGGCTGGGTGTCCGGATTGCCGGCCTTGCCGATCGCGGCGATGCGGCCGTCGCGCAGACCGATATCGGCCTTCACAACACCCCAGTGATCGAGGATCAGCGCGTTGGTGATCACCGTGTCCATCGCGCCCGACGCGCGCGTCGCCTGGCTCTGGCCCATGCCGTCGCGGATCACCTTGCCGCCGCCGAACTTGACCTCCTCGCCATAGGTGGTGAGATCGCGCTCCACCTCGATGAAGAGGTCCGTATCGGCGAGCCGCACCTTGTCGCCGGTGGTGGGCCCGTACATCCCGGCATAGGCCGAGCGCGAGAGGCGGGCGGGCATCGTCAGACGCTCCCTTCGGTCTCGCCGCGGAAGCCGTGCACGATCCGCGCGCCGGCGAACGGGATCAGCCGCACCGCGCGCGTCTGGCCAGGCTCGAAGCGCACGGCCGTGCCGGCGGGGATGTCGAGCCGAAGGCCGCGCGCGGCGGCGCGATCGAAGGCGAGCGCGGGGTTGGTCTCGGCGAAGTGATAGTGGCTGCCGACCTGCACCGGCCGGTCGCCGGTATTCGCCACGTCCAGCGAGATCGCGGCGCGATCGGCGTTCAGCACGATCTCGCCGTCAGCCGCAATGATCTCGCCGGGGATCATCGGATCGGCCGGTGCACGGTGACGAGCTTGGTGCCGTCGGGGAAGGTCGCCTCGACCTGGATCTCGTGGATCATCTCCGCGATCCCCTCCATCACCTGCGCGCGCGTGAGCACCGAGGCGCCATCGCGCATCAACTCGGCGACGGATCGCCCGTCGCGCGCGCCCTCGACCACGTAGTCGCTGATCAGGGCGACCGCCTCCGGGTGGTTCAGCTTCACCCCGCGCTCGAGCCGCCGGCGCGCGACCGCGGCGGCCATCGCGACCAGCAGCTTGTCCTTCTCGCGCGGGGTCAGATGCATGCGCGTTCAACAGCTCCAGAGCCGCGGCAGGCGCGGCGGCAGGCCGAAGGCGGTGCTGCGCACGCGCGCGATCGCGGCGCCGACGCTGTCGCGCACCGTGCGGCTGGCGCCGAGCCAGCGTGCGAGCGCGAGCCCGTGGCGCGGTATGGTCGCAGCGATCCCGTCCGCGCGCAGCGTACCGACCACGCTGGCCACGTCGTCACAAGCGACCAGCAGCGTGCCGAGCGCCTCGGCGTCGGCGAAGGCGAAGGGCGAGGCGAAATGCGTGTCGAGGTCACCATCGAGCACCAGCGCATCCATCCACAGCGTCATGCCCGAGCACGTGACGTGCCAGCGCTCGCTGAGCCGTCCGCGACGGAACCGCTCGCCGCGCGCGAAGCGGCCGAACACCAGGATCTCGGCGGCCATCAGGCGTGCGCCGGGCGCGAGCGCCACCGTGAGCCGCCGGTCGAGCCGCGCGCCGTCGAACAGGATGGTTTCCTGCGGCAGCCATTCGAGCAGAGCTCCGGCAGCGATCTCCAGCCGCGTGGTGACGGACGCGTCGGGGCCGAGCGAGCGATAGACCTTCTCGGCCGCCGCGGTGGTGACCGTCGCCGAGCCCGCCGCAACCAAGACGTCCTGCGCGATCATGTCACCGCCGGCGAGCCCGCCCGCGGTGTTCACCAGCGCCGCAAGCGGCGGATCGGCCGGCTCGGGGTCCGGAAACAGCGCGCGCATCGGCGCGCGCTGGTCGAGCCGGACGAGGCGCGCGGCATCGAACCCGATCGCGATCCGGCCGTGCGCGCGCTGGTGCCGGATCGCTGACTGGCGATTGGACATCAGCCCCCCTCATGCACGCGCCATACCGCGCCGGCGCCGGGAATGGCGGGCAGGTTGAGCAACACGAGCGCAGCCTCACGGGCAGGTTGCCTATCCCTTGGGCATCGCGACCCGCGGACCGCGCGTGGCAAGAGGCGCCCGAGGGAGGCTTGCGCGACGCGGCCGGCGCTGCTGGTGTCGTCCTCCCGGTACAAGAAGGACGTCCACCCGCCGTGACCCACCACGACACGACCCCGCTCGCGCTGGTCGACAGGTTCCTCTCCCTGCCCGCCGCGACGATGCCGCGCTACACCGGCGACGGGACGCTGCTGTTCCTCTGTGACGCGCCTGGCTCGGCGCAGGTCTTTGCGCTCGGGCGCGACGGTGCGGTGGCAGCGCGAACCACGCATCGCGACGCGGTCACCATGCTCGCTGGCGCGCGCAGCGGCGGCTGGGCGGTGTTCGCGCGTGACCAGGGCGGGGATGAGCGGCACCAGCTCTATCTGCTGCCCGAAGCGGGCGAGCCGCGCGCGCTCACGAGCGATCCGCGCACCATCCATGGCTGGGGCGCGATCAGCCCGGACGCGAGGCGGATCGCCTATACCGCGAACAGCCGTGATCCGGCGCACACCGATGCCTGGGTGATGGACCTCGCCTCCGGCGCCGCGCGCTGCGTGCTGGAGGTCGAGGGGCCGCACGAGCTGCCCTGCTGGCACCCGGATGGGCGCGCGATCGTGGTGATGACCGCGCCGCGCAGCTACGAGAGCACGCTCTATCTGGTCGAGGTTGAGACGGGCGATGTCACGCCGCTCACGCCGCATGAGGGCGATTGGCGGCACCTCTCGCCACATTGGCGGCGCGACGGCAGTGCGTTCTGGCTGCTGACCGATCGCGATCGCGAATTCCTCGGGGTCGCGGCGATGGAGCCCGGCGGGACGCCCCGCCTCCTCTATGCGCCCGAGTGGGATGTCGAGAAGCTGGAGGTCTCGCCGGATCAGCGCCGGCTCGCGGTGGTGGTGAACGAGGGCGGGTCGTGCCGACTGCGCGTGCTCGACGCCGAGACCGGCGCGGTCGTCGCCGCTCCGGACCATCCCGGCGGTGCGATCACCGCACTCTCCTGGTCGCCGGACGGCACCTCAGTCGCGTTCGACCTCGCGACGCCGACCAGCCCCTCGGCGATCTGGATCGCGCGCGTGGCTGATGGGACGGCGCGCCCTGTCTACCGCGCGGCCGAGCCGCCGGCGGAGGCGCGGCCCTATGCGCTGCGCGAGGCGCCGAGCTTCGACGGACGGATGGTGCCGTTCTTCCTTGCCCTGCCGGAGGGGACGGTGCCCGGCTCGGGCTGGCCGGTGCTGGTCTGGGTGCATGGCGGGCCCGCGAATCAGGCGCTGCCGAACTGGCGGCCCGATCTGCAGGCGGTGCTGGCGTCAGGGATCGCGGTCGCCATCCCGAATGTGCGCGGATCGAGCGGCTATGGGCGGAGCTACGCCGCATTGGATGACCGCGAGAAGCGGCTGGACAGCGTGGCCGACCTCGCCGCGATCCGGCAGTTCCTCGCGACCCAGCCGGGGCTCGACCCGGACCGCGTCGCGGTGATGGGGCAGAGCTATGGCGGCTGGATGGTGCTGGCGGCGATGACGGAGTACCCGCATCTCTGGGCCGCCGGGGTGGAGTTCTATGGCATCGCGCGCTGGAAGACGTTCTTCGAGCGCACCGGCCCCTGGCGGGTCGGCCACCGCGCGGCGGAGTATGGTGACCCGGTTGCGGATGCCGAACTGCTCGAACGGCTCTCGCCGATCCACCGCGTGGACAGGATCGCAGCACCGTTGCTGGTGGCGCAAGGCATGACCGATCCGCGCGTGCCGCCCTTCGAGAGCGAGCAGATCGTCGCCGCGCTGAAGACACGTGGGGTGCCGGTGCGCTACGTCACCTTCCCCGACGAGGGGCACGGCTTCACCAAGCGCGACAACCGCCGGGTGATCTATGCCGAGGTGGTCGCGTTCCTGGCGAAGCACCTGCTCGGCGAGGGGCGGTGACGACGCGTCAGACCACGCGCAGGAAGGCGATATCCTTCAGCCGGTCGCTGCTGATCCGGTAGCCGGTCACGCCGCCGCCGGCGCGGGTGAAGCGCAGCACGTGCTGGCTCACCCAGCCCGGCCGGCCGGTCTTGCCGGAGAACGTATCGGCGGCGAGCGGGCTGAGCGGGAGTTCCGCCTCCTCGTGGTAGGCGGGGCCGAATCGGACCACGAGCGATCCGTTGCGCTCGAACACCGTATGCTCGGTCGCGAGCGCGGGACAGACATAGCGTCCGGCATAGGCCGCACGCTCGGCGTCCGAGAGCACAGGCGGGTTCGCCGGCAGATAGACGCCACGCTGACCGCCGAAATCGACAGAGAGGCGCGGCCCGCCCGCCGCCGTCTCGACGCGGATCGAGGTGTCGAAATTCGCCCATCCATCGTGGAACACGCCATTGCCCTGCGGAGCGAGAGACAGCGAGAAGCCGAGCTTGTCGGCCGAAAGCCCGGCTTCGGTCCGGGTCAGCGTCAAGGGCTCGCCCGAGACGGTGTCGACGAAGGTGCCGGCGAGCGCCGCAAGCGTGGCGCCGTCGAGCCCCGTATCCGGAACGGGCGGTGCCGGAACCGACTCGCCGAGGGTGAGTTCCAGGAGCCGCCGCAGCCGCGCATAGGGATCGGCATCATCGCGGTTCGACAGCAGCACGAAGCCGAGATCGCGCTCGGGCACGCGGGCGAAATTCGCCTTGTAGCCGGGCAGGCTGCCGCCATGCACCCAGACGGTGAGGCCGCGCCAGGTGCGGATGCCCAGGCCCAGCCCGTAATTCGTCGTTGTGCCATCGGCGAGCATCCCCCGCGCGGTCATGGCCGAGATCGGCACGCCGTTCACCGCGCCGTCACGCAGCGCGAGGTTCCAGCGGATCAGGTCGTCGAGATCGCTCACCAGCCCACCAGCGCCGGAGATGCCAAAGGCCCAGGCGCCGCGCCGCCAGGTGCCCGAATCCCTGATGTAGGGGTGGGCGAGTCCACCGGTGACCGTCTCGGGGTCATCGCGGATCAGCGTGCGCGTCATGCCGAGCGGTACGAGGATCAGTTCGTCGAGCGCCGCCGCGAATGGCTTGCCGACGGCGCGCTCGATGGCAAGCGCGCAGAGGTTGAACTGGATGTTGGTGTAGACATAGCGCTCGCCAGCCGGATAGCTCGGCTCGGTCTGCGCCAGCGCGAGGCCCATCAGGTCAGCCCCGCAGCGCGGATAGCGGTACCAGACGCCGCGCAGCTTCATCATTTCCATCGCGTCACGGAGTCCGGCCGTCATGCCGGCAAGCCGGCGCAGCGTGATCGGCCCCGGCACCGCGAGTTCGGGAATGATCGCGCGCACATCGGCGTCGAGATCGAGCCGTCCCTGATGCGCGAGCATCGCCAGCGCCGCGCCGACGAAGGTCTTGGTCACGGACGCGATGTGGAACCGGCTGGTCAGTGTGTTCGCCAGCCCATGCTCGAGCGAGGCGAGGCCGAAGGCGCGGCGGGCCACGACCTGGTTGCCGTGCAGCACGGCAGCCACACCGCCGGGCTCGTCGGGCGCCCAGTCGGAAAAGAGCGTGGCGAGCGCGGCATCGAAGTCGGTCATGGAGGCATCCTGGGTGTCGGGGACGGCGGAGCCTAGCCCTTCACCGCCCCGGCGGTAAGCCCGGCGACGATGCGGCGCTGGAACACCAGCACGAGCAGGATCAGCGGCACGGTGACGGTGACCGAGGCGGCCATGATCCGGCCCCACGGCACTTCGAACGCGCTCGCGCCGCTGATCAGCGCGATCGCCACCGGCACGGTGCGCCGCTCGTCGGTCAGCGTGAAGGTCAGCGCGAACAGGAACTCGTTCCAGGCGGCGATGAAGGCGAGCAGACCCGTCGTCACCATCGCCGGGGCGAGCAGCGGCAGGAACACGCGCGTCAGCACCATCCATGACGAGGCGCCGTCAATCATCGCCGCCTCCTCGAGCTCGACGGGCAGCGCCCGCACGAAGGTGGTCAGCACCCAGACGGTGAACGGCAGGGTGAAGATCAGGTAGCTGAAGGTGAGCGCCGGCAGCGTGTTGTAGAGGCCGAGCCAGCGTACGAGCTCGAACAGCCCGGACAGCACGGCGACCTGCGGGAACATCGACACGCCGAGCACGGTGACGAGCAGCAATGCGCGGCCGCGGAAATCGACGCGCCCGAGCGCATGCGCCGCGGTCAGACCGAGGGCGAGGGACAGCAGCACCGTGCTGGTCGCGACGATGATCGAGTTGAGGATGTTCAAGCCGAAAGGTTGCTCGCGGAACACCTCGATGTAGTTGTCCCAGCGCGGATCGGCCGGGATCAGCGCGGTGTCGAAGATCGCGCTGCCGGACTTCAGCGAGGTGCTGACCGCCCAGACGAACGGGAACAGCGTGTAGAGCAGGATCACAGCCGCGATCGCATAGAGCGCGGCTTGGCCAAGCCGCTTGCGCGTGCGCCGGCTCATCGTGCTGCCGGCGGCGCGGTGAGCCGCCCCAGCGTGATGAAGAGGGCGGTGGCGAGCGCGATCACCGCGAACAGCAGGGTCGAGGCTGCCGAGCCGTAACCCGCATCCTGGAAGTCCACCATGTGCTGGCGCGCATAGACCGCCATGGTGGCGGTCGCGCTCGCATTGCCGACCATCACGTAGATCAGATCGAAGATGCGCAGCGCATCCAGGCTGCGGAAGATCACCGCGACCAGCAGCGCCGGCCGGATCACCGGCAGCGTGACGACCATGAAGCGGCGGATCGCGCCCGCACCGTCCATCTGTGCCGCCTCGTGCAGCTCGACCGGCACGGTCTGGAGGGCGGCGAGCAGCAGCAGCACCATGAACGGTGTCGTTTTCCACACATCGACGGCGATCACCGAGGCCATCGCCAGCGTGCGGTCGGCGAGCCAGGCCCGCGGGGCGTCGATCACGCCGAGCCCGAGCAGCACATCGTTGATGACGCCGTACTGGTCATGCAGCATCCACGCCCAGAGCTGGGCGGAGACGACCGTCGGGATCGCCCAGGGCACCAGCACGGCTGCGCGCAGCACGCCGCGGCCACGGATCTGCGAATCCAGCACCAGCGCGATGCCGAGTCCGAGCGCGGTTTCGAGCGCGACCGAGATGCTGGCGAACACCAGCGTGTTGCCCACCGCGCGCCACCAGTCCGGGTCGTCGATCAGGAAGGCGTAGTTCTCCAGGCCGACGAAGTCGTGTGCGCCGCCCGCGAGCGAGGCATCGGTGAAGGAGAGCCAGATCGTGCGCGCGAGCGGCCAGCCCGCAACGATCAGCAGCGCGACCAGCAGCGGCAGCAGGAACCAGCCGGCATCGCGTCCCCGCTGCGCCGCGAGAGAGCGCCTCACCAGCGATCGCCGCGCCGCAGCCGTGTCAAGGTGCGCTCCAGCCGGGCCAGGGCAGGGCCGGCCTGCGCGTCGCCGGACAGCACCGCATGCACCGCGTTGTAGAACGCCGCCGATACCTGGTTGTAGCGCGCGCCGGTGGCATCGGACGGGCGCGCGACCGCCGCCACGAACACCTCGCGCAGCTCGCCGAGGAACGGGTTGGCGGCGAGCACCTCGGCATCGTCATAGAGCGGCGCGAGGGTGGGGTTGAACCCGCCCTTGATCGCGCGCCGCTTCTGCTCCTCGGCCGAGGTGAGGAAGCGGACGAGATCGACCGCCGCCTCCACGCGCGTCGAGTAGCGCGAGACGGCGAGCATCTCGCCGCCGAGGCCGGCGGTGAGACGCCCGCCCTCGGCCTTCGGCAGCACGGCGACGCCGACCTTGCCGCGCACAGGGCTGTCCTCGGCATTGGCGAGCGGCCAGGCATAGGGCCAGTTGCGCATGAACACGGCATCGCCGGTCTGGAACACGCCGCGCGCCTCTTCCTCGGCATAGGTCAGAACGCCGCGCGGCGCGATCGTGCCGATCCAGCCGGCCGCGCGCGCCAGTGCCGCAGCCGCGCGCGGGTTGTCGACGGTGATCCGGCCGTCCTGCTCGACGATGCGCCCGCCGCCATGGCTGTCGAGCCATTCGAGCGCATTCACGGTCAGCCCCTCATAGGCGCGCGCCTGGAACACGAACCCCCACAGGCGCTCGCGTCCGCCCGCGCGTTCCGCCTGCATGATCGTGCGCGCGGTCTGCTCCAGTTCGGCCCAGGTGGTCGGCACCGATCGGCCATGCTTCTCCAGCAGGTCGCGTCGGTAGTAGAGCAGGCCCGCATTGGTGAACCACGGCATTGCGACGAGCCGCGCGTTCACCGTGTTGTTGGCGACGAGCGCCGGGAAATGCGCCGCAATGATCGCCCGGTCGACGTGTTCGGAGAGATCCGCCAGATGCGCGGCCAGCATGCCGGGCCACACCACGTCCACCTGGAACACGTCGATGTCGCCCGAGCGCGCGGCGAGCAGCTGCTGGAACAGCGCGAGCCGGTCGGTCGCGCTCGGCGGGGTCGAGACCAGCGACACCGCGTTGCCGGTGTGCTCGGCCCACGCCTCCGCCCCTTCGCGGCAGAGCTGCGCCTCGATCCCGACCGAGCCGCAGGCGATCGTGACGGTCGTGCGCGCCTCTGCCGCGCCCCAGGCGAAGACGGCAAGGGTGGCCGCGAGCAGGCGTGTCCTCATCCTTCGGTCCTCCCGAAGGTGATCATAGCCGGGGAGGCCGGTCGCGGAACCGCCGCGGCTTCACGGAGCCGTGCGCCAGGTCATTCCGCGGCGTTGACGATACCCTCCAGGATCGGGCCGAGCGTGAAGGAATTCACCTCACGGATCGGCTGCACGGCGGTGTCGGCGCGATGCACCACGACCAGATCGAGCGAGGGCACGACGAACACCACATGCCCGCCGACGCCGCGCGCGGCATAGGCATCCGCTGGCAGGATGACATTGGGGTACATCACGCCCTGGCGGCACACCCACCACATATAGCCATAGGCGCCCTCGTGCCCGGCCTCGCTCACCGGCTGGACGCTGTTCTGCACCCAGCGTGCGGGCACGATCTGTCGCTCGCGCCAGCGCCCCTGGCGCAGCCAGAGCAGGCCGAACCGGGCAAGGTCGCGTGCGGTCATGGTGAACGGGTAGGCGCGGTGCGCGGTCTCGGCGAAGCCGATATGCCCGGCATCGGGTGGGTCAGCGGCGAGCGAGAAATCCTCCATCCCCAGCGGTGCGGCAATCAGGCGCGCAAAGGCCGCGGGGATCGTCTCGCCCGTGCACTGCTCGTAGATCGTGCCGAGCGTGTTGAAGTCCCAGTTGTTGTATGTCCAGCGCGTGGTTGGCGCGTGCAGGTGGCGCGGCGGCTTGATCCGGCGCATGCGCGCGCTCTCGTAGCCGGTCGGGTGCATGATGCCGGAGCGCGCGGTCAGCAGGTCATAGACGGTGGCGGTGCGTTCGATCGCCGACAGCCGATCGTGGTCGTCGATGCCGAGACCCTCGAGGCTGGCCGAGAGGTCGATCCTGCCGTCCTCGACGGCGATGCCGATCAGCGCACAGAGCAGGCTCTTGCGGATCGAGTGGCAGGGCAGCTTGCGTGCGGGCTCGCCGAAGCTTGCCGCGAGCCGCCCGTCGCGCACCACCAGCACAGCGGCACTGCCCGCAGCCTCGGCGCGCGCGAGCGCCCGGCCGAGCGACGCCGCATCGAAGCCCGCTGCCGCCGCGTCCGGCCACGCGTCCCAGGCCGTCCCCGGCCAGGCGGTATCGCTGATCGCGTCCATCATCCCTCCATCGGCGCCGCGCACAGGAAAGACTTGCGGCGGGGGACAAAGCTGTGCCGCAATCCGCGCGTGGGCGCCAGACCGGGGCGCCCAGTCCCTGGATGGCGGAGGCACCACATGCGCAGAGCGCGAAGAATCCTGCTGGCCGCGTCGGCCGCGGCGGTCATGTCATGCGCGACGGCCGATGCGCAGACGCGCACGCCGCGCGATGCCCTGGTGATGGCCTGGAACATCGACGCGATCCTGACCATGGACCCCGCCCAGATCGGCGAGGTCGTCACCGACGAGATCGTCAACAATGTCTGCGACCAACTCGTCGCCTTCGAACCCGACGATTCCAACAAGCTGCTGCCCGGCCTGGCGGAGCGCTGGGACATCAGCGAGGACGGCAAGACCTACACCTTCCATCTCCGCCGCGGGCTGAAGCACCCGTCAGGCAATCCCGTCACGGCCGAGGATGCCGCCTGGAGCATCCGGCGCGTGATGTGGCTCGGCTTCGGCAACGCCGCCACGCTCGGGCAATGGGGCCTCTCGACCGACACGATCGAGGAGCAGGTGCGCGCGCTCGACGAGCACACCTTGCAGGTGACCCTGCCCGAAGCCTGGCCGCCGTCGCTGTTCCTCTCGGTCTTCGCCGGTCGCCAGGGCATCGTGCTCGACCGCAGGGCGATCGAGCCGCATTTCGGCACGCGCACCGACGGCAAGCCTGATCACGGCAATGCCTGGCTGCGCACCAATCTCGCCTGCGTGGGCCCATATCGGCTCACGCGCTGGACGGCGTCGGACACGGTGATCCTGGAGCGCAACCCAGGCCATTGGCGGGGTGAGGCGCCGATGCGCCGCATCATCATCCGCCACATCCCCGAGAGTGCGGCGCAGCGGCTGCTGCTCGAACGCGGCGACATCGACATCGCGCGTGACCTGAACGGCGAGGACAGCGCCGGGGTGGATGCGCATGCCAATCTGCGGCTGCTGTCGGCGCTGCGTCAGCAACTCTGGTACATCACCGCCAATATGGACGACCCGATCGCCGGCAATGCCGATGTGCGGATGGCGCTGCGCTGGCTGATCGACTATCGCGGGCTCGAGCGGACGGTGATGCGCTATGCCGGGCGCGCCTGGAACAGCTTCGCCCCGCAGGGTGCGTTCGGCGCCCTTCCGGCGGAGGAGGGCGTTCCCTTCGGGCTCGATCTCGACAAGGCGCGCGCGCATCTGGCGAAGGCGGGCCACCCGAACGGGTTCACGATCCGGCTGATCCACGGCTCGGGCTTCCCGTACCCGGAGATCGTCCAGCACCTGCAAGGCAACGCGGCGCAGGTGGGCATCCGGATCGAACTCGAGCAGATGGCCTACTCGCAGGTGATCAGCCGCACGCGGGACAAGAACTTCGCGTTCGCCATCTCGGCCTGGACTCCCGGTTATGAGGATGCGGACGCGAATGCGATCCGCCACATCTACAATCCCGACCCGCGGCCTGAGGCGCGGCAGACGATGTATCTTTCCTGGCGGGCTGGGTATTACGACCCCTCGATGAACGAGGCGGTGATGGCCGCACGCCGCGAGCGCGACCCGGAGCAGCGCATCCTGATGTACCATGCGATGCAGCGCCGCTTCATGCAGGAGGGGCCGTTCATCTACGCCTTCCAGCAGGTCCGCCTGCTGGCGGTCGGCGCGGCGCTGAAGGACATCAAGCAGAGCGCGCGGCGGGTTGCCTACAATACGGCGGTGAAGTAGTCCCCCGCAGGCTGGGCGTGCGCCGCAGCCGACGCTTGCGGCGCACGCGAAGCTGTGCCGCAATCCGACCCAAGGCGTCGGCCGACGGCGCCAGGGATGCGACCGAAGAGACGGAGACCGAACATGCGAGCCGGCAGGACTGGCCTTCTCGCCGCGACGGCGGCATTGGCGCTTGCGTGGGGCACGGCCGATGCGCAGACGCGCACGCCGCGCGATGCCCTGGTGATGGCCTGGAACATCGACGCGATCCTGACCATGGACCCCGCACAGATCGGCGAGGTCGTCACCGATGAGATCGTCACCAATACCTGCGATCCACTGATCTTTCTCAGCGCGGACGATGAGTCGAAGATGGAGCCTGGCCTCGCCGAACGCTGGGAGGTCAGCGAGGACGGCAAGACCTACACCATCCACCTCCGCCGCGGGCTCAAGCATCCCTCGGGCAATCCGGTCACCGCGCAGGACGCCGCCTGGAGCATCCACCGCGTACTGCATCTCGGATTCGGCAACGCGGCCCAGTACACGCAGTGGGGGCTGTCCAAGGAGAAGGTCGAGGAGCAGGTCCGCGCGCTCGATGAGCATACGTTGCAGGTGACGGTGCCGGAGGCTTGGCCACCGAGCCTGTTCCTCTATGTCTTCACCGGCCGGCAGGGCTTCATCCTCGACCGCAAGGCGATCGAGCCGCATATCGGCACGCGCGCTGACGGCACCTCGGACTATGGCAATGGTTGGCTGAAGACCAACACCGCCTGCATCGGACCCTATCGCCTGACGCGCTGGACCGCCTCCGACACGGTGATCCTCGAGCGCAATGCGAATTACTGGCGCGGTGAGGTACCGCTCCGCCGCGTCATTATCCGCCACGTCGCCGAGAGCGCGGCCCAGCGCTTGCAGCTTGAGCGCGGCGATATCGACATCGCGCGGGATCTGAACGCCGAGGACCTCGCGGCGGTGGACGCCAACCCGAACCTGAAGCTGAACGCGGCGCTGCGCCATCAGCTCTGGTACATCGGCGCAAACATGGAGCATCCGATCCTCGGCAACGACGATGTGCGCATGGCGATGCGCTACCTGGTGGACTACCAGGGGCTGGAGCGGACGGTGATGCGCTACTCCGGCAAGGCGTGGAACAGCTTCGCGCCTCAGGGCGCGTTCGGCGCGCTGCCGCCCGAGCGCGGGCTCGCCTATCGCCTCGACCTCGACAAGGCGCGCGAGTACCTCGCCAGGGCCGGCCATCCGAACGGCTTCACGGTGAAGCTCATGCACGGCGTCGCGTTCCCGTCGCCCGAGATCGCCCAGCACTTCCAGGCCAATGCCGCGAAGGTCGGGATTCGCGTCGAGATCGAGCAGATGGCATCCGGCCAGCTCTTCTCGCGCATGCGCGACCGCAACTTCGAGCTCGCCTTCCTCGGCTGGTCACCCGGCTACCCGGATGCGGACGCGAATGCCTCGCGCCACGTCTTCAACCCTGACAACCGGGCCGAGGCGCGGCAGGGCATGTTCCTGTCATGGCGCGCGGGCTTCTATCGCGAGTGGTTCAACGACGCGGTCCAGCGGGCGCGGCTCGAGCGTGACCCCGAGCAGCGCAAGCTGCTGTACTACGAGATCCAGGAGCGGTTCATGCGCGAGGGCCCGTTCATGTACAACTTCCAGCAGGTGCGCCAGCTCGCGATGCGGAACGAGGTGCGCGAGTTCAAGCACCACGCGTTCAAGGTCTTCTACACTTCCGCCCGCAAGTAGCGCAGCGGACGGATCGCCATGGCAGCAGGCGGCACGGCCGTCGCGTCGCGCGGCGGGGCTGGGACAGCCGGTCGGGACCGCACCGAGCGGCTGCGCCGCCTCGGCCGCGAGGCGTTCCGTCAGGCGAGCGCGGTCGGCATCTCGCTGTTCGGCCTGCTTGCCATCACCTTTTTCATCGGCCGGATGCTGCCGCTCGATCCGGTGATCGCGGTGATCGGCGATGATGCGCCGCAATCCACCTACGACATGGTGTACCGGGAGCTTGGCCTTGACCGGCCGCTCTGGGAGCAGTTCGCGATCTATGTCGGCAAGGTGCTCCAGGGCGATTTCGGCGTCGCGCTGAACACCTCGAACCGCGTCGCCGACGACCTCCTTCGCGTGTTTCCGGCGACCGTCGAGCTTGCCACCGTCTCGATCATCATCGGCATCGGCCTCGGCATCCCGTTCGGCGTGATCGCCGCTGTGCACCGTGGCAAGCTGATCGACCACGTCGTGCGCGTGGTCGGCCTGATCGGCTACTCGGCGCCGAATTTCTGGCTCGGCCTGATGGGGCTCGTGGTGTTCTACGCCATGCTCGGCTGGGTCGGCGGGCCGGGGCGGGTGAGCGTGTTCTACATCGACATGATCGAGCCGCGCACCGGCTTCCTGCTGATCGACTCGCTGCTCGAGAACGAGCCGGACGTGTTCTGGAGCGCGGTCGAGCACATCATCCTGCCGGCCTCGATCCTGGGCTACTCCTCGACCGCCTATATCGCGCGCATGACGCGCAGCTTCATGCTCGAGCAGCTCAGCCAGGAATACGTGATCACTGCCCGGGTGAAGGGTCTGTCGCGCGCGCGGGTGGTGTGGCGCCACGCCTTCCCGAACATCATGGTGCAGCTCGTCACGGTGATCGCGCTCGCCTATGCCTTCCTGCTGGAAGGCGCGGTGCTCACAGAGACCGTGTTCGCCTGGCCCGGCTTCGGCCGCTACCTGACGCTCGGGCTGCTCGCCGGCGACATGAACGTCGTGCTCGCCTGCACCCTGATCGTCGGCCTCACCTTCATCGTGCTGAACCTGATCTCCGACATTCTCTACCGCCTGCTCGACCCGAGGACGCGATGACGGCGGAAGCCCGCACCGACGCGCCGGCGAATGGCGGCTTGCGCGCCTGGCTGCTGGCCGAGACGGTCACCAGCCCCACCCAGGCGCGCGCGCAGAGGCTCTATCTCGGCTGGCGGCGCTTCGCCGCGAACCCGCTCGCGCTGATCGGGCTCGGCATCGTCGTCACGCTGATCCTGCTCGCGATCTTCGCTCCACTGGTCGCGACCCACGATCCGTTCGCGCAGAGCCTCGATCGCCGTCTGCTGGCGCCGTCGGGCGCGCACTGGCTCGGCACCGACGAACTCGGCCGCGACATCTGGAGCCGGATCGCCTATGGCGCGCGCATCACGCTGATGATCGTGCTGCTGGTCGCGCTGATCGCCGCGCCGCTCGGTCTGCTGATCGGTACGGTCGCCGGGTATCTCGGCGGCTGGGTCGATGTCGCGCTGATGCGGCTGGTCGACGTGTTCCTCTCCTTCCCGGGCCTGATCCTCGCACTTGCCTTCGTCGCGGCACTCGGCTCCGGGCTGGAGAACGCGATCATCGCGATCGCGCTCACCGCCTGGCCGCCGATCGCGCGGCTCGCGCGCGCCGAGACGCTGACCGTGCGGCGTGCCGACTACATTGCCGCGGTACGGCTCGCCGGTGCCTCGGATCTGCGCATCATCGTCCGCCACATCATGCCGATCTGCATCCCCTCGGTGATCATCCGCATCACGCTGAACATGGCCGGCATCATCCTGACCGCAGCAGGGCTCGGCTTCCTCGGCCTCGGCGCGCAGCCGCCCTCGCCGGAATGGGGGGCCATGCTCTCGACGGGCCGGGCCTACATGCTGGGCAGCTGGTGGCTCGCGGCGATGCCCGGCATTGCGATCCTCGTCGTCTCGCTCGGCTTCAACCTGCTGGGCGATGCGCTGCGCGACGTGCTCGACCCGCGCGCGTGATGAGCGAGACCATCCTCACCGTCGACGGGCTCTCCGTCAGCTTCCGCTCGCCGCAAGGCGTGGTGCAGGCCGTGCGCGGCATCAGCTTCACGGTCGGGCGCGAGAAGGTGGGCATCGTCGGCGAGTCCGGCTCCGGCAAGAGCATGACGGGCCGCGCGATCCTCAAGCTCACCCCCCCTTCGGCGCAGGTCTCGGCGCGCGCCCTGCGGTTCCGTGACGTCGACCTCGCGGCGGCCGATGAGCGGACGATGCGCGGCATTCGCGGCGACCGGATCGGCATGATCCTGCAGGACCCGAAATTCGCGCTCAATCCGGTGCAGACCGTTGGCCGCCAGATCGCCGAGGCCTTCCGCATCCACCGGCGTGCGAGCAGTGGAGAGGCGAAGCAGCGCACGCTCGCCATGCTGGAGGCGGTCAAGATCCGCAACCCGCGCCGCGTGTTCGATCTCTACCCGCACGAGGTCTCGGGCGGGATGGGCCAGCGCATCATGATCGCGATGATGCTCATTCCCGAGCCCGACCTGCTGATCGCCGACGAGCCGACCTCCGCGCTCGACGTCACCGTGCGTCTGTCGGTGCTGCGCATCCTCGACGAGCTGGTGAGCGAGCGTGGCCTCGGGCTGATCTTCATCAGCCACGACCTCAACCTGGTCGCGACCTTCTGCGACCGCGTGCTCATCATGTATGCGGGCCGTGTCGTCGAGAGCCTGCCGGCGGTCGAGCTTCACCGCGCACAGCATCCCTACACGCGCGGCCTGCTCGACAGCCTGCCCCGCATCAACGAGCGCCGCGAGCGCCTGCCGGTGCTGACGCGCGATCCCGCGTGGCTTACCGCATGAGCGCACCGGTCATCACCGTGCGCGATCTTCGCGTCAGCTTCGGCCGCGGCGCCAGCCTGATCCATGCCGTGGACGGCGTGTCGTTCGACGTTGCCGAAGGCGAGGTGTTCGGCCTGGTCGGCGAGTCGGGCTGCGGCAAGTCGACGATCCTGCGCGCGATCTCGGGCTTGAACAGCGAGTGGAGTGGTCAGGCGAGCATCAGCGGGCGGGCGGTGGCGCACCGGCGCGACCCGGCGATGGCGCGCATCGTCCAGATGGTGTTCCAGGATCCCTACGGCTCGCTTCATCCGAAGCACACGGTCGAGACCGCGTTGATGGAGCCGATCCGCATCCATCGACTCGACAATGGTGCACGCAGGATCGACCGTGTGCTCACCGAAGTCGGGCTTTCTCCCGCCTTCCGTTACCGCTATCCGCACCAGCTCTCGGGCGGGCAGCGCCAGCGTGTGGCGATCGCGCGCGCGCTGATTCTCGAGCCGCGTGTGCTGCTGCTCGACGAGCCGACCAGCGCGCTCGATGTCTCGGTGCAGGCGGAGATCCTGAACCTGCTCTCCGACATCAAGCGGATGGAGAACCTGACCTACATCCTGGTCAGCCATGATTTCGGTGTGATTGCCCATATGTGCGACCGGGTCGCGGTGATGAACCACGGCGTGATGCTGGAGGAGCTCACGGTCGAGGATCTGATGCAGGGGCGGATGCAGCACGACTATACCCGCGAGCTCTACGAGGCCTCCGCCGGCTATTCGCGCCGTCTTCAGACGCGGACGGACGAGGCCGACGTCGGGGCGTGATCACCAGGCACGCGTCGCAAGCGGCGTGAGGCGATACGAATCAGGATCGTGCTTGGTCGCCGGCAGTCCCGATGCCTGAGCCTCGCGATGCGGCGCGGTGCCCGCGCACCGCCACCCCGGCGGAGTGGGCTGGACGGGCAGGGCGAAGTGGTGCCATCTGCCGCAGGCGGGATGACGCCGTCCGAGGCAGGGACGCCACGGCGTTTGGGGGACGGGCACCGACCGCGGAGGCGAGATGGATTTCCAGCTGACCCCGGAACAACGCGCCTTCCAGGAGAGCGTGCGCCGCTTTGCCGAGCGTCATCTCGCGGAGCACGCCGTTACGCGCGCGCACGAAGACGAGTTCCCGTGGGACATCGCCGAGTTGATGGCGACGAATGGCCTGTTCGGCATCATGCTGGCCGAGGAGGACGGCGGGCAGGGCGGGACGCTGATGGATGCGGTGCTCGCCGCCGAGGAGGTGGCGCGTATCTGCCCGCGCTCGGCCGATGTCCTTCAGGCCGGCAATTTCGGCGCCTTCCGCACCTTCGCCGAATACGCGACCCCGGCACAGAAGGAGCGCTGGTTTGCGCCGCTGCTCGCCGGCAAGACGATCTGCGCCGTCGGCATGACTGAGCCGGAAGCTGGCTCGGCGCTCACCGACCTGCGTACCTCCTGCACGCCCGACGGCAACGGCTACCGGCTGAACGGCGGCAAGGTGTTCACCTCGAACAGCGACGATGCCTCGGTGTTCCTGATCTACTGCCGCTTCGGCCCTGGGACGGAGGGGATCGGCAGCGTCATCCTCGAGCGCGGCATGGAGGGATTCACGCTCGGCGAGAAGCGCCGCTATCTCAACGGCGAGATCTGGCGGCCGCTGCACTTCGACA
>CAZHMM010000004.1:0-22251 GCA_964533585.1 uncultured Elioraea sp. | reverse complement strand
GGCGAGAAGCGCCGCTATCTCAACGGCGAGATCTGGCGGCCGCTGCACTTCGACAACGTGTTCATCCCGCCCGAGCATGTGCTCCTGAAGGAGGGCGGTTTCCGCAAGCAGATCGCCGGCTTCAACGTGGAGCGCGTCGGCAACAGCGCCCGCTCGCGTGCGGTCGGCGAATGCGCCTTCCGCATCGCCAAGGAGCATGCCGAGACGCGCGTGCAGTTCGGCCGCAGGCTGATGGAGTTCCAGGGCCTGCAATGGAAGTTCGCCGAGATGCGGGTCGCGCTGGATGGCGCGCAGCTGCTGCTGTACCGCGCCGCCGCCAATGCCGGTCGCGGCCTGCCTGATCCACAGGAGGTCGCGATCGCCAAGTATGCCTGCAACCAGGCGGGCTGGCTCGCGGTGAACGAGGCGATGCAGGTGATGGGCGGCACCGGCTATTCGGATGACGTGCTGGTCGAGTACTGCCTCCGCAAGTCGCGCGGCTGGATGATCGCCGGCGGCTCGCTCGAGATGATGAAGAACCGCATCGCCGAGGGCGTGTTCGGCCGCTCCTTCCCGCAGCGCCCGCCGCGCGCGGGCGGATGACGCCGCTCGCGCAGGCGCTGTTCGCGCCGCGGCGGATCGCGCTCGTCGGCGCCTCGGCCGATCCGTCTCGCCTGACTGCGCGCGCGCAGATCCACCTGCGCCGGCACGGGTTCGACGGCGACATCCTGCCGATCAACCCGCGCGCGAGGACGATCCTCGGCGAGCGGGCCTACCCCTCGCTCGACGAGGCGCCCGGGCCGATCGATCATGCCTTCATCCTGCTGGGGGCCGATCGTGTCGAGGCGGCGGTGGGCGCCTGCGCGCGCCGGCAGGTGCCGGTTGCGATGATCCTGTCCGACGGCTTCGCCGAAGCCGGCGCCGAGGGGGTGGTGCGGCAGCAGCGCGTGCTGGCGGCGGCGCGGGCGGGCGGGGTTCGGCTGCTCGGCCCCAACTGCATCGGCCTGATCAACCTCCGCGCGCGCACCGCCCTCTCGGTCAACGCCGTCCTCGCGATGGAGCCGCCACTGCCGGCCGGCCGCACCGCGCTGATCAGCCATTCGGGCAGCCTGATCGGTGCGATCCTGAGCCGCGGGGCGGCACGCGGGCTCGGCTACTCCGTGCTGGCCGCGACCGGCAACGAGGCCGATCTCGGCGCGGCCGACCTGCTCGCCATGCTGGCCGAGGATGACGGCACCGACGTGATCGCCCTGTTTCTCGAAACGATCCGTGACCCGGACGGCTTGCGCGCGGCGGCGGCGCGGGCCTTCGCGGCCGGCAAGGCGGTGATCGCCTACAAGCTCGGCCGCTCGGCCGCGGGGGCGGCGATGGCGGTCTCGCACACCGGCGCGGTCGCGGGCGCGGACGCGGCTGTCGAGGCGCTGCTGGCGGCGAGCGGCATCGCCAGGCTCGACGATTTCGAGGCGCTGATCGAGGCCGCGCCGCTGTTCGCCAAGGCCCGCCCGCTCACCGCGCCGCGCCGCGCGGTCTCGGTCGTCACCACGACGGGCGGGGCGGCAGCGCTGGTGGTCGATCGCCTCGGCCTCGCCGGCATCGAGGCGGCCGAGGTGCGCGACATGACGCTCGCCGGCACCCAGCCCGATCGGATCGCCGCCGCGCTCGGCGAGACGCTGGCCGACCCGCGCTCCGATGCCGCCGTCGCGGTGGTCGGGTCGTCGGCGCAATTCCGCCCCGAGGACAGCGTCGCCGGCGTGCTGCGCGCGGCTGGCGATGCGCCGCGCAAGCCGCTCGCCGCCTTCCTGGCCCCCGACGCGCCGGAGAGCGCGCGGCGGCTGGCGGCCGCAGGTATCGCCTGCTTCCGCACGCCTGAGGCGGCGGCGGACGCGTTGCGGGCCAGGCTGCTCTGGCGGGCGCCGCTGCCGCCCGTCAACATGGGTGATGTCGCGGCGGCGCGCGCGGCGCTCGGCACCATCGCCGGCAAGGTCGTCGACGAGTGGCAGGCGCGGGGCGTGTTCGCTGCCCTCGGCGTACCGACGGGCGAGGCCGAGCTTGCGGCCGACCCCGACGAGATCGCCCGGATCGCCGCACGGCTGCGCTTCCCGGTCGCCGTCAAGGCCGTCTCGGCGGCGCTGCCGCACAAGACCGAGGCCGGTGCGGTGGCGCTCGGGCTCGGCGATCCCGAGGCGGCGGCCGCGGCGGCCCGCGACATGCGGTCGCGGCTCGCCGGGGTGCCGCTCCGCGGCTTCCTGCTCGCGCCGATGGAACGAGGGGTCGGCGAGGTGCTGCTCGGCTTCCGCCGCGACCCTCAGGCGGGGCCGGTTGTCGTGCTCGGTGCCGGCGGCGTGCTCGCCGAACTGATGCCGCCGCCGGCGATCGCCCCCGCCCCGCTTTCGCCGGACCAGGCGCGCCTGCTCGTCGACACAGCGCCGCTTGCGCATCTGCGCGGCGCGCGCGGGCGCGAGCGGGGCGACCTTGCCGCGCTCGCGGACGCTGTCGCGGCGTTCTCGCACCTGGCCGGCTTGGCGGACGTGGCCGAGGCGGAGATCAATCCGCTGCTGGTTCGGCGCGAGCGCCTCGGCGTCGTTGCGTTGGACGCCCTGCTGGTGCGGGCGGTGGACGGCGCCCGGCCGAGCCAGGGGCCTGGTTCGCAATGACCTCGCAGTCGACAGGGGGCTCCCCCGCACGCTACATGCTTTGTTAGCCTGCGTCGGATACTCCCCGCCCCCCACCGAGCACGCCCCCGGCCCGGATCGCGTCGCACCTTTCTCCATGGCAGCCCCCCTTGTCCCTGGACTTTCCGCCGGCCTGACCCTGCTGGCGATCGACACGGTCCTGGTCGCAGCCGGCTGGCCGATCATCGCGGGCGTGGTGCTCAGTCCACTGCCGGAGGCACGCCAGCCGGGCGTGGTTCCGCTGCTGATGTATCCGCTCGCGTATCTGCTGTTCCTGTATGCGCTCGGGCTCTATCGCCGCGACGCGCTGCTGGAGACGCGCAAGTCGCTCGGGCGGGTGCCGATCGCCGCCGGGCTCGGCGGCCTCGTTGCCTCGGCCGCGGGCTACCTGCTGCCGCCGCCTTTCGCCACCGCCGGCACGGCGACGCTGTTCGCCGCCGCCATTCTGGGCCTGGTGCCGCTCGGCTGGTTTGCGCGGATCATCCTGTTCGCGCTGCTCGAACGCGGTGCCTTCCGCCGCCGCCTGATGATCGTCGGCGCCGGCCAGCGTGCCTGGGACATGGTCTGGCTGCTGAAGCGCGAGGGCCGCACGCTCGCCTTCGACATCACCTTCGTGCACGACCCGTCGATGGGCGAGATCGATCCGCGGCTCGCCGAGGACCCGGCGAACCGGATCGTTCCGGCGTCACGCGGCTTCCGCCCGATCGCCGACGAGATCGGTGCCGACCTGATCGTTGTCGCCCCCGATGAACGGCGCGGCATGCCGATGGCGGCGCTGCTGGCCTGCCGAACCGCCGGCTTCCCGGTGTTCGAGTATCACCGCTTTCTCGAGAAGGAGATCGGCCGGGTCGACGTGAAGCGGCTCGATTATGGCTGGCTGCTCTACTCCGACGGGTTCACGTTCACGGTGGTCGATCTGGTGCTGAAGCGGGCGCTCGATATCGCCGCGAGCGCGATCCTGCTGTTCCTGACCGCACCGTTCCTGGCGGCCGCGGCCCTCGCGGTGAGGGCGCAGGACGGCGGCCCGGCCCTCTACCGGCAGGAGCGGGTGACGCGCGGCGGACGGGTGTTCCGCATCATGAAGCTCCGCACCATGACACAGAATGCCGAGCGTCACGGCGCGGTCTGGGCCCAGGTAGGCGATCCGCGCGTGACCAGGATCGGCCGCTTTCTGCGCCGCACCCGGCTCGACGAGCTGCCGCAGCTCATCAACATCCTCAAGGGTGACATGTCGTTCGTCGGCCCACGGCCGGAGCGGCCCGAGTTCGTCGCCGAGCTCGCCGCCAAGCTGCCGCTCTACAACGAGCGCCACCTGGTGCACGCCGGGCTCACCGGCTGGGCGCAGATCAACTACCCTTACGGCGCCTCGCTCGACGACGCGCGCTCGAAGCTCTCCTACGACCTCTACTACGTGAAGAACTTCAGCGTGCTGTTCGACGTGCTGATCATCCTGCAGACCCTGCGCGTGGTGCTCTGGCCCGGCGCAGGGGTGAGGTAGCTCAGGCGCCGGCGACGGTCAGCCCGTCGATCCGGATCGTCGGCGCATCGGTGCCGCGCCGGAACTTGAGGTCGTCCGCCGGCACGAGCCGGGCGAACATCTCTCGGAGGTTGCCGGCGATGGTGATCTCGCTCACCGGCTCGGCGCGCGCGCCGCTGCGGATCATGAAGCCGGCCGCGCCGCGGCTGTAGTCGCCGGTGACCATGTTGAGGCCCATGCCGATCAGCTCGGTGACGTAGAGCCCCTCGGCGATGTCGTCCATCAGCGCCTCGGGCGAGACGCTGCCCGGCGCGAGCCAGAGATTGGTCGTGGTGGGCGAGGGCACCGACGAGACGCCGCGCGCGGCGTGTCCCGTGGTCGTCATCCCGAGCATCCGCGCGCTGCGGCAATCGAGAATCCAGGTGGTGAGCACGCCGTTCTCGATCACCGCGCGCGGCCGGCCCGCGATCCCTTCGGCGTCGAACGGGCGCGAGCGCAGCCCGCGACAGCGCGTCGGGTCATCGTGCACGGTGATGCCAGGCGCGAACAGCTCTGTGCTGAGCGCGTCCTTCAGGAAGGTCGTGCCGCGCGCGACCGAGGCCCCGTTGATCGCGGCCGCGAGGTGCGAGATCAGCGAGGCGGCCACACGCGGGTGGTACACGACCGGCAGGGTCGCCGTGCGCGGGCGGCGCGGATTGAGCCGCGCGACTGCCTGCTCGCCCGCGCGCCGGCCGATCGCGGCCGCGTCTTCGAGATCCTCCGGATGCACCGCGGTCGCGTAGTCGTAGTCGCGCTCCATCCCCGTGCCGGAACCGGCAAGCGCGGTTGCCGAGACGCCGTGGCTGGTGCGCGCATAGGCGCCGGCGAATCCGTTCGAGGCGACGATCGTCACCGAGGCGACGCCCCAATCGGCCGAGGCGCCCTCGCTGTTGGTCACGCCCGGCACGGCGAGTGCCGCTTCCTCGGCGGCGGCGGCGCGCGCATCGAGCATGGCGACGTCGGGCTCGCCGGAGGCGACGAGGTCGAGCGCGGCCAGCCGTGCGGCGAGATCGGCCGCGCCGTCGGGCGCCTCGGCCAGCCCGGCATGCGGGTCCTCGGGCACGGCGCGCGCCATCGCCACCGCGCGCTCGGCGAGGCGGGTGAAGCCGGCGGGGGAATCGTCGGTGGTCGCGACCACGGCCTGGCGCCGGCCGACAAAGACGCGCAGTCCGATGTCGCGGCTCTCCGCCCGCTCCACCTGCTCGAGCGCGCCGAGCCGGCGCTGCACCGAGACCGACCGTCCCTCGGCCAGCATCGCCTCGGCGGTGTCGGCGCCGGCCCGTTTCGCCGCCGCGACGAGATCGGCGAGCCGCTCGGTCGCGTCGCTCACGCCGCGATCCGCTCGGCAATGGCGCCCATCGGCGGCAGCGCGCCGATCGGACCGATCGCGGCGAGGGTGGGCGAGGCGCGGAACATCCGCCGCGCCACCGCAGCGGCCTGTTCGGCGGTGACGGCGTTGATGCACGCGACTGTCTCCTCGGTCGGCACCACGCGGCCCCAGGTGGCGATCTGGTGCGCGAGTTGCTCGCACCGCGCCCCCGTGCTCTCGAGCGCCATCAGCACGGAAGCCTTGAGCTGGGCCTTGGCGCGGCGCAGCTCGTCCTCGGTGACGTCGCGCTGCACGGCGGCGAGCTCGGCCGAGACCACGGGCACGAGCTCCTTCACCTGCTCCTCGCCCGTGCCGGCATAGACGCCGAACAGCCCGTCATCACGATAGGGCTGCACGAAGGAGGAGATCGCGTAGACGAGGCCGCGCTTCTCGCGCACCTCCTGGAACAGCCGGCTCGACATGCCGCCGCCGAGCAGCGTCGAGAGCAGCATCGCCGCGTGGTAGTCCGGGTCGGTGAACGGCACGGCGGGAAAGCCGAGCACCAGGTGCACCTGGTCGAGATCGTCCTGCTCGCGCCGCTCGCCGCCCTGGTAGCGTGCCGGCGCCTCCGCCTCGGGCGCGCCGGCAGGCAGCGCGGTGAAGTGGCGGCGCACGAGATCGAGGAACACCTCATGCGTGATCGCGCCGGCCGCGGCCACGACGATGCGCGCGGGCGCGTAGTGGCGGCGCATGAAGCCGATCAGCGCCTCGCGCGGCATCGCGCCGATCGTCGCCTCGGTGCCGAGCGTGGGCAGGCCCATCGGCTGCTCGGGATAGGCGGCCTCCTGGAAACGGTCGAACACCAGATCGTCGGGCGTGTCGTTGGCCTGGCCGATCTCCTGGAGGATCACGCCGCGCTCGCGCTCGAACTCCTCCGGATCGAACACGGAATGCTGCAGGATGTCGGCGACGATGTCGGTCGCGAGCGCCGCATCCTCCTTCAGCACCTTGGCGTAGAACGCGGTGCGCTCGCGCGCGGTGTAGGCGTTCAGGTGCCCGCCCACGTCCTCGATCTGCTCGGCGATCTCGGCGGCGGTGCGGCGCGCGGTGCCCTTGAACGCCATGTGTTCGAGGAAGTGCGACACGCCGTTCTCGGCCGCGCGCTCGTGGCGCGTGCCGGCGCTCACATAGGCGCCGAGGCTCACGGTCTCGACGCGCGGCATGGTTTCCGTGACGACCGTCAGCCCCGAGGCGAGGCGGGTGACGTGGATCGCGGGATCGATGCTCATGCGGCGTTCCTCAATGCGGTGCCGCGCACGAGCGCCTCGATCGCGGCGAGGTCGTTGCGGGCGACGGTGAAGCGCTCGGGGCGGTCGAGCAGATCGGCGAGATGGGCCGGCAGGACGGGACGGATGCCGCTGGCGCGCTCGACCGCGTCGGGGAACTTGGCCGGGTGCGCGGTCGCGACCGCGATCACGGGCACGTCCGCATTGTCGGGCAGATGCGCGCGCGCGGCCGCGATGCCGATCGCGCTGTGCGGGTCGGCGAGGTAGCCGGACGCACGGTGCAGGCGCGCGATCTCGGCGAGCGTGCCCTCATCGTCGAGCCTGTACGGGCGGAACAGCGTGGCCGCCTCGCGCCAAGCGGCGTCGGGCACGGGCATCCGGCCGCCGTCGCGGAAGGCGCGCATCGCCTGCGCGGTGGCGGCCCCGGCGCGGCCGAGGAGCTCGAACAGCAGCCGCTCGAAATTGCTGCTCACCTGGATGTCCATCGACGGCGAGAGCGAGGGTTCGACCGCGGCGAGGCTCATGTCGTTGGCGGCGAGGAAGCGGGCGAGGATGTCGTTGCGGTTGGTGCCGACGATCAGCCGCTCGACCGGCAGGCCCATCCGCCGCGCCGCCCAGCCGGCGAGCACGTTGCCGAAATTGCCCGTCGGCACGGCGAAGGCGACCGCCCGGTCCGGCGCGCCGAGCGCAAGCGCCGCCCAGGCGTAGTAGGCGATCTGCGCCGCGACGCGCGCCCAGTTGATCGAATTGACCGCCGAGAGCCGCATCTCGCGGCGGAACGGCGCATCGGCGAACATCGCCTTGACGAGATCCTGGCAGTCGTCGAACGAGCCCTCGACGGCGATATTGCCCACGTTGCCACTGGTCACCGTGGTCATCTGCCGCCGCTGCACCTCGCTGACGCGCCCATGCGGGTGCAGGATCACGATCGAGAGCCGGTCGCGGTCGCGGCAGGCCTCGATCGCGGCGGAGCCGGTATCGCCCGAGGTCGCGCCGACGATCGTCACGCGCTCGCCGCGTTGGGCGAGCACATGATCGAACAGCCGGCCGAGCAGCTGGAGCGCGAAATCCTTGAAGGCGAGGGTCGGGCCGTGGAACAGCTCGAGCGCGAACACCCGGAGCTCGAGCTGCACGAGCGGGGCGACGGCCGCGTGGGCGAAGCCCGCATAGGCCTCGCGGCAGAGGCGGGCGAGGGAGGCCTGCTCGATCGTCCCGCCGACGAACGGGGCGAGGATGCGGGCGGTCAGGTCGGGGTAGGTGAGGCCGCGCAGCGCGCGCCACTCGGCGGGCGAGAGCGTGGGCCAGGCCTCGGGCACGTAGAGCCCGCCATCCTCGGCGAGGCCGGCGAGCAGCACGTCAGCGAAGCCGAGAACCGGTGCGGCCCCGCGGGTCGAGATGTAGCGCATGGCCGCCGGACATTAGGGATGGCGGCCGGGGGATGAAAGGGGGCGAGGCGCGCGGCTGCCGCGCCGATCACGCCAGCGCGAACTTCAGGCAGAACACGCCGGCGAGCGCCAGCACGGCCGGGTTCGCCTGGTCGAACCGGCCGGCGAGCAGCTTCGCCGCCGCATAGGTGATGAAGCCCAGGCCGATCCCCGTCGCGATCGAGAAGGTGAGCGGCATCGCCAGCGCGCAGACGACGGCCGGCGCGTAGTCGGTCGCGTCCTCCCAGTCGAGCTCGGCGAGCCCGCGCGCCATGATGGTCGCGACGTGCAGCAGCGCCGCGGCGGTCGCGTAGGCCGGGATCATCCCGGCGAGCGGGGAGAAGAACAGCGCGAGGCCGAACAGCGCCGCGACCACCACGGCGGTGAGGCCCGTGCGGCCACCCACGGCCACGCCGGCCGCGCTCTCGACGTAGCTCGTGGTGTTCGAGGTACCGACCAGCGCACCGATCACGGTCGCCGAGGAATCCGCGAGCAGGGCGCGGCCGACATTCGGCACGCGGCCCTCGGCATCGAGCAGGCCGGCCCGGTGGCAGACGCCGACCAGCGTGCCCGCCGTGTCGAACAGGTCGACGAACAGCAGCGACAGCACCGCGACGAGGAACGGCATCTCGAACATGCGCGAGAAATCGAGCGCGAACAGGGTCGGTGCCGGCGAGGGCGGGGCGGAAATGATTCCGGAGTAGCTGGTGAGGCCGAGCGGCAGCCCGATCAGCGAGACCGCGAGGATGCCGATGATGGTCGCGCCGATCACCCGGCGCTGGGTCAGCGCCACCATCAGCACGAAGCCCAGCAGGCAGAGCAGCGCGGGCCAGCGGAACAGGTTGCCGAGCGTGACGAAGGTGGCCGGGTGTGCCACCACGATGCCGGCGTTCTTCAGCGCGATGATGCCGAGGAAGAGCCCGATCCCGGCCGAGACCGCGAGCTTCAGGCTGCGCGGGATGGCGTTGATGATCGCCTCCCGCACCGGCAGCACCGAGAGGATCACGAACAGCACGCCGGAGAGGAACACGGCCGCCAGCGCCTGCTGCCACGTGTAGCCCTGCGCGAGCACGAGCGCGAAGGCGAAATAGGCGTTCAGCCCCATGCCCGGGGCGAGCGCCACCGGCAGGTTGGCGTAAAGCCCCATGATCGCCGAGCCGGCGATCGCCGCGACGGCGGTGGCGACGAACACGGCCTCGCGCGGCATCCCGGCCTCGCCCAGGATCGCGGGGTTGACGAACAGGATGTAGGCCATGGTGAGGAAAGTGGTGAGGCCGGCGAGTGCCTCGGTGCGCAGGCTTGTGCCTGCGGCGGTCAGGCCGAAGTGACGGTCCACGCGCGTTTCCCTTGTCCGGCGGCAGGCGACTCGCGACTCCGGAACGATGCTAGGCCGGAGCGGGACAGCGGGAAAGCGCGTTCAGCCGAGATAGCGCGCCTTGAGATGCGCGACGAACAGCCCCGGATCGAGCGGCCGCCCCGTGGCCGCGCGCAGCAGATCGTCGAAGCCGAAGCGCGAGCCGTGCGCGTGCACGGCCTTGCCGAGCCATGCGACGAGCGGCGCGAGATCGCCCTCGGCGAGCCGCCCGGGGATCTCCGGCACGGCCGCGACCGCCGCCGCGAAGAGCTGCGCCGCCGCCATCGCGCCGAGCGTGTAGGAGGGGAAGTAGCCGAACGCGCCGTCGTACCAGTGGATGTCCTGCAGGCAGCCGCGCGCGTCGTCCGGCACGTCGAGCCCGAGCAGCGCCTTGATCCCGTCGTTCCACGCGCCGGGCAACTCCGCCACGGCGAGCTCGCCGGCGATCAGCGCGCGTTCGAGCCGCCAGCGCAGGATGATGTGCGCGGGATAGGTCACCTCGTCCGCCTCGACGCGGATGAAGCCGGGCGCGACGCGACGCCACAGACGCGCGAGATTTGCCGGCGCGTAGGCCGCCGGGTCGCCGCCGAACGCCGCGTGCAGCTGCGGCCCGAGCCATGACAGGAACGCGTCCGACCGGCACGCCTGCATCTCGACGATCAGGCTCTGGCTCTCATGCGCCGCCATCCCGGCCGACTCGCCGAGCGGCTGGCGCGCCCAGTCGCGCGGCAGGTTGCGCTCGTAGAGCGCGTGGCCGCATTCGTGCAGCACGCCGAGGATCGCCTGGGCGGCCTCGTCCTCGCGGTAGCGCGTGGTGATGCGCGTGTCGGTCGGCGTGCCGCCGCAGAACGGGTGCGTGCTCTCGTCGAGCCGGGCGGAGGCGAAGTCGATCCCGGCGCGCTCGGCGAGCCTGCGGCAGAGCGCACGCTGGGCCGCGACCGGAAAGGGGCCGGCCAGCGGGATCGGCGCCGGTGCCGCGGCCTGGCGCTCCAGCACCTGCGGCAGCAGTTCGGCGAGCGCCTGCTCCAGCGGGCCGAAGATCTCGGCCACGCGCGCATCCGAGAGCCCGGGCTGGAACCCGTCCATCAGCGCGTCGTAGGGCGCGAGGTCGGTGGCGGCGGCGAGGGCTGCCGCCTGCTCGCGGGCGAGCCGCACCACCTCGGCGAGCAGCGTCGCGACCGCGGCGAAGTCGCTGTCACGCAGTGCCGTGCGCCATGCTGCCTCGCAGGCGCTGTTGGCGCGCGCCGCCGCCTCGACCAGATCGGCCGGCAGCGCGGTGGCGCGCAGGTGCTTGCGCCGCATCAGCGCGAGGTTGCGCCGATCATCCGCGCTCAGCATCTCCGCGCGCTCCTCGGCATCATCGAGATGCCCGGCCAACTCCGGGGCGGTGATGAGCTGGTGCGAAAGCCCGGCCAGCGTGGCCATCTGCTCGCCGCGTGCGGCCGCCGAGCCCGCGGGCATGGTCACCGAGGTGTCCCAGTGCAGGATCGAGGCGACCTCCTCCAGCGCCGCGATGCGGGTGAAGCGGTCGCGCAGCGCGTCGTAGGCGGGCACGGCGTAGCAGAGCGCGCTCATCGGGACCTCTCATCGCGGAGCAGCCGGCGCGCCCAGACGATCCAGAACGCGACCAGCGCGAAGGCGAGCCCGTACCAGGTGATCGCATAGCCGAGATGGTCGTTGCGCGGCGTCGGCGGGCGGCGTTGTGGGATCGGCGGCTCCTCGCCCGGGCCGGTCGCGGCGATCGCGAACGGTGTGGTGCGCGGCAGGCCGGCGGCATCGGCCATGATATCGGGCTGGAACGCCCAGAAGCGGCGCTCCTCCGGCTTGTCGTCGGGGGTGAACCAGCCGCGCCGCTCCGGCAGCATCAGGTAGCCGGTCACCGTCACCGTGCCCTCCGGGCTCGGCACCGCGCGCGGCGCCTCGTAGGGCACCCAGCCGCGCACCACCCAGACGGGATCGCCCTGCTCGCGGATCAGCGGCGTGACCAGGAACGCGCCGAGCCGGCGCGCGCGCTCATGCACGCCGAGCACGAAGGAGAGGTCGTGGCGGTAGGTGCCGGTGACGGCGAAGCGGCGGAAGGCGAGGGGGGCCGGATCGTCCAGCGTGGCCGGCAGCCGCTCGGGCGGCAGCGCCTCGGCGGCACGGAGCTGCGCGATCCAGGCGTTCTTCCAGGCGAGCCGCTGAACCTGCCAGGTGCCGAGCGCAAGCAGGATCGCGAGCAGCACCGCCGCCCCCAGGGTGGGCCACAGCAGCACGCGCCAGGCAGGACGGGTTGCGGTCATGACTCGCAGATGGGTGGTCTCAGCCGGACTGCATCTCGTCGAGGCGGTGGCGGTACTGCAAGGCCACGAGCGCCGCCTTGGCCGGCCGCATCACCGCCACCGCCAGCGGCAGCGACACCACCGGCCAGAGCACCGCGTGCACCCAGAGCGGTGGCTCGCGTGTGAACTCCAGCCACATCGCGCCTCCAACCAGCAGCGCGCCGAGCACGAAGATCGCCAGCACCGCCGGTCCGTCGCCGGCGTCGTGCGCCTTCAGGTCGAGCCCACAGGCAGGGCAGGAGGGGCGCACCGACAGCACCCCCTCGAACAGCGGACCGCGCCCGCAGCGCGGGCAGCGCCCGGCGAGCGCCACCCGCCAGACGGAAACGGGGGGCCAGCGCCCCCCGCTCTCGATACTGTGGCCGGCGGCCATCAGTGCGGGGCGATCTCGCCCGCGCCCCACCAGTAGATGCAGACGAACAGGAACAGCCACACCACGTCGACGAAGTGCCAGTACCAGGCGGCGGCCTCGAAGCCGAAGTGGCGCTCGGTCGTGAAGTGGCCGCGGATCGCGCGCACCAGGCACACGCTGAGGAAGATCGTGCCGACGATCACGTGGAAGCCGTGGAAGCCCGTCGCCATGAAGAAAGTCGAGGGATAGACGCCCTCGCGGAAGCCGAATGGGGCGACGAAGTACTCGTAGGCCTGCACGCAGGTGAAGCTGATGCCGAGCGCCACGGTCAGCGCCAGGCCGCGGATCAGGTCGCGCCGGTTGCCCTCGAGCAGCGCATGGTGCGCCCAGGTGACGGTGCAGCCGGACAGCAGCAGGATCAGCGTGTTCAGGAATGGCAGGTGCCAGGGATCGAAGGTCAGCACGCCGTCGGGTGGCCAGACAGTGGTCTGCTGCCCGGCGATGTGCTCGGGGAACAGCGCGAAGTGGAAGAACGCCCAGAAGAAGGCGACGAAGAACATCACCTCGGAGGCGATGAACAGCATCATCCCGTAGCGCAGGCCGAGCCGCACGACCGGTGTGTGCAGGCCGGGCGTGCGGCTCTCGCGCACCACGTCGCGCCACCAGACGAACATGGTCGCCAGCACGGCGATGAAGCCGAGCACCAGGAAGATCGGCGTCTGGTAGTGCATGAACTCGATCGCGCCGAACGCCAGCAGCCCCGCCGCCGCCGCGCCGAGGATGGGCCAGGGCGAGGGATCGACCAGGTGATAGGGATGCTTCATCCCCGAGGCTTCGATCGTCTCGCCGTGGCTGTCGCTCATCGCTTCCGTTCCAGTCTGTCGCGCGCGCCGGCCGCACACCGCCGCCCGCGCCGCGTTGCATCAATCCCCGAAATCGGCCGGGGGATCAAGCCGCCCCGATGCTCAGCGGACGCTGCGCCGCTCGCCGGGGCGCGGCGGCGCGGTGTTGGGCGTGAATCCGCCGACATGCTCGCCGGCGGTCGCCAGCGCGCCGGCCCGTTCCGCGTCGGCGAGGCTGCGGAAGAAGGTGTAGCTGACCGTCACCACGCGCACGTCGCGCGTCGCCGGATCGTCGAACATCCTCGGATCGACCCAGAAGGCGAGCGGCATCTCGGCCTGCTGGCCGGGTGCCAGCGTCTGCTCGGTGAAGCAGAAGCAGGCGATCTTGTTGAAGTAGGGCGCGGCCTTCTCGGGGGTGACGTTGTAGGTGCTGATCCCGGTGACCGGCTCGTCGGAGTCGTTGCGTGCGGTGTAGAACGCCACCCCCTCCTCGGCGCCGTGCAGCACCACCTGCCGCTGCACGGGGCGGAACGACCAGGCCAGGTCGCGGTTGACGTTGGCGACGAACTCGACGCGGATCGAGCGCGCATCCGGCGCGGCGGGGACGTTGGCGTTGATCATCGGCGTGCCGCCGAAGCCGGTGACACGGCAGAACCAGTCGTAGAGCGGAACGGCCGCATAGGCCGCGCCGAGCATCAGCCCGACCACGCCGACGCAGGTCAGCGCGACGGTGCGATTGCGCCGGGACGGGACCATTGCTGCGGATCGCCGACTTCGGAGAGCCGGCTCATGGTGAGGAGGTAGAACAGGCCGACCAGGCCGAGCAGGACCAGGAACATCGCCCGGTTGCGCGCGCGCCGCCGCCGCGCCAGCGCGTCCGACTGCTCGCGCGTCAGATGCTCGGGATGGCCGACGGCCTGCGGGTCGCGCTCCGCCATGACGCCTAGATGGGAAGCCATCCCGCCCCCGTCACCAGCCGGTCGACCGCGAGCGCGCCGAACAGCGCGAACAGATAGGTGATCGAGAACCGGAACGCCGCCTTGGCTGGCCGGTCACCCGACAGGCTGACGCCGGCGCCGTCCTGGCGGTCGCGCAACACGGCGAGCGCGTGACGGAGGAAGCCGGCCCCGAGCAGCACGGCCGCGGCGGCGTAGAGGGCACCGGCGAAGCCGAGCCCCACCGGGGCGAGCGACACCGCGACGAGCACCACCGTGTAGATCAGGATCTGCCGGCGCGTCTCGCGCGCGCCGGCCACCACCGGCAGCATCGGCACACCGGCGCGCGCGTAGTCGGCATGCGCGAACAGGCTGAGCGCCCAGAAATGCGGCGGCGTCCAGAAGAAGATGATCGCGAACAGCACCACGGGAGCGAGCTCGATCGAGCCGGTCGCGGCCGCCCAGCCGATCACCGGCGGGAACGCGCCGGCCGCCCCCCCGATGACGATGTTCTGCGGTGTGCGCCGCTTCAGCCAGAGCGTGTAGATGAACACGTAGAACGCGATCGATACGGCGAGCATGAGGGCGGCCACCCAGTTCGCCGCAAGACCCATCAGCAGCACGGAGAACACCGCGAGCGCGACCCCGAAGCCGAGCGCGGCGTCGGCGCTGATGCGGCCGGCCGGAATGGGGCGCTGCGCGGTGCGGCGCATCACCGCGTCGATGTCACGGTCGTACCACATGTTGATCGCGCCCGAGGCACCGGCCGCCAGCGCAATGCAGAGCACCGCGATCGCCGCAAGCACCGGGTGCATCGGCTGCGGTGCCACCAGCAGGCCGATCAGACCGGTATAGACCACCAGCGACATCACGCGCGGCTTCAGCAGCAGCAGCCAGTCGCGCGGCTCACTGCCGGCATACTCGAGCGCAGGATCGAGGGGGGCCTCGCCGGCCCCCCTGATGCCACCCGCTTGACCTAGGACATGTTCGTTCATTCAACCGAACTCAGCGGATGCGCGGCAGTTCCTCGAACTGGTGGAACGGCGGCGGCGACGACAGCGTCCACTCCAGCGTGGTCGCGCCCTCGCCCCAGTAGTTGTCCGCCAGTTTCTCCTTCGAGGCGAAGATCTTGTAGACGATGTAGAGGAACAGGATGGCCGAGGCGAAGCTGATATAGCTGCCGATCGAGGCGACCATGTTCCAGCCCCAGAACGCATCCGGGTAGTCCGGATAGCGCCGCGGCATGCCCTGCAGCCCGAGGAAGTGCATCGGGAAGAAGGTCAGGTTCACGCCGATGAAGGTTGTCCAGAAATGGATGCGGGCGAGGAAGTCGTCGTACTGGCGGCCCGACATCTTGCCGATCCAGTAGTAGAACCCGGCGAACATGGTGAACACGGCGCCGAGGCTCAGCACGTAGTGGAAATGCGCCACCACGTAGTAGGTGTTGTGCAGCACCGTATCCACGCCGGCATTCGCCAGCACCACGCCGGTCACGCCGCCGACCGTGAACAGGAAGATGAAGCCGACGGCCCACATCATCGGCACTTCCATGCGGATCGACCCGCCCCACATGGTCGCGATCCAGGAGAAGATCTTGATGCCCGTCGGCACGGCGATCACCATCGTCGCGGCCATGAAGTAGGCGCGGGTGTCGACACCGATGCCCGAGGTGAACATGTGGTGCGCCCAGACGACGAAGCCGACCACGCCGATCGCCACCATCGCGTAGGCCATGCCGAGATAGCCGAACACCGGCTTGCGGCTGAAGGTCGCGACGATGTGGCTGATAATGCCGAACCCCGGCAGGATCATGATGTAGACCTCGGGGTGGCCGAAGAACCAGAACAGGTGCTGATAGAGCACCGGATCACCACCACCGGCCGGATCGAAGAACGCCGTGCCGAAGTTGCGGTCGGTCAGCAGCATGGTGATCGCGCCGCCCAGCACCGGCAGGGCGAGCAGCAGCAGGAACGCCGTCACCAGCACCGACCAGACGAACAGCGGCATCCGGTGCAGCGTCATGCCCGGCGCGCGCATGTTCAGGATCGTCGTGATGAAATTGATCGCGCCCAGGATCGACGAGGCGCCGGCGAGATGGAGCGAGAAGATCGCCATGTCGACCGACGGGCCGGACTGGAAGGTCGAGTGCGCGAGCGGCGTATAGACCGTCCAGCCCACGCCCGCGCCCTGGCCGACGAAGGCCGAGCCGAGCAGCAGCAGGAACGAGGGCACGAGCAGCCAGAAGCTGATGTTGTTCAGGCGGGGGAACGCCATGTCCGGCGCGCCGATCATCAGCGGCACGAACCAGTTGCCGAACCCGCCGATCATCGCCGGCATGACCACGAAGAACACCATGATCAGGCCATGCGCCGTGACGATGACGTTCCAGCTCTGCCCGTCGGCGAAGTACTGCATGCCGGGGTTCTGCAGCTCGAGCCGCATCAGCACCGACATGAAGCCGCCGATGAAGGCGGCGATCACCGAGAAGATCAGGTAGAGCGTCCCGATATCCTTGTGATTGGTGCTGAACAGCCACCGCGCCGCGAAGCCGGGCTTGTGGTCGTGGTGGTCGTGGGCGTGCGCGTCGGCCGTTGCCATCTCGATCCGTCCTCAGAACCCGGGCCCGCGGGCCCGCTCTCCCATCGTCACTGCCGGGCCTCGGCGACCCGCATCGTCTCGCCGGCCGGGGCAACGGCGAAGCGCTGCTTCGCCTGCTCGAGCCACGTGGTGAACTCCGCCTCGGGCAGCGCGCGCACCACGATCGGCATGTAGGCGTGGTTGACGCCGCAGATCTGGTTGCACTGCCCGTAATACACGCCCGGCCGGTCGGCGCGGAACCAGGTCTCCATCGTCCGCCCGGGGATGTTGTACTTCTGGATGCCCAGCGCGGGGACGAAGAAGCTGTGGATCACGTCGCGGCTGGTCACCAGCACGCGCACGTTCTTGCCCGCCGGCACGACCATCTCGTTGTCGACGTCGAGCAGCCGGCGCTTGCCCTGCGCCACGGCCTCGTCCTCGGGGATCATGTAGCTCTCGAACTTGAGGCCATCCGCGTCGAGATACTCGTACTCCCAGGCCCACTGGAACGCGGTGACCTTCACCGTGAGGTCAGGCTCCTCGGTACGGTCCATGAAGTAGAGCAGCCGGAACGAGGGCACCGCGATCACCACCAGGATCAGCACCGGGATCACCGTCCAGGCGACCTCGAGCGCCGTGTTGTGGCTGGTGCGCGACGGGTTCGGGTTGCGGTCGGCCTTGAAGCGCCAGCAGACATAGGCGAGCAGGCCGAGCACGAACAGCGTGATCAGGGTGATGATCACCAGGATGAGGTCGTGCAGGGACGAGACGCGTTCCTTCACAGGGCTCGCCGAGTCCTGGAGTCCCATTCCCCACGGCACCGGCACACCGAGATCGGTCGAGGCAGCATAGGCGCCGCTCGCGACGGCGAGTGCAGCGACCCCCGCCAGACCCAAGCCGACAACCCGACCGGACACGCGCATACTGTCCACCCTGTTCCCGTCACCACGGCAAGTCTGCCCAAGCCGGCCTCGGCCCCATGGCCGATCCATTTTGCGGCGCCGCATCTCTCGCGCGTCCAGCGCGCCCGGTCAAGCATTCGGCGGCGCGCAGGTTGCGTCCATGGCGGCGTGCTGACCTGTACTCAACGAACGCCTTGACGATGGGGGCGCATCCGCGGCTGTCAATCGCGCCGTGGGCTGGACGCGCCGGGCTTCCGCCCGTCCAATGCGGCTCCCGGCAACCGGAGGACTCACCGCCATGGCTACCGTCGAGTGGGCGCGCCTGACCGCGCCGGAGCTGAAGGATCTCGCCGCCCGCGACGCATTGGTGATCCTGCCGGTGGCGAGTCTCGAGCAGCACGGTCCGCATCTGCCGACCTCCGTCGACAGCGCGCTCGCCACCGAGGTCAGCCTGCGCGCGGCCCGCCTGCTCGGCGCGCGCGGCGAACCGGTGGTCGTGCTGCCCTGCCAGTGGCTTGGCATGAGCGAACACCACTTCCCGTTCGGCGGCACGATCAGCCTCGACTACGCGACCTTCCATGCGGTCCTGCGCGGCATCGCGCGCAGCCTGAAGGTCTGCGGCTTCCGACGCCTGTTCGTGGTGAACGGCCATGGCGGCAACACCGAGCCGCTCGCGGTCTCGGTGCGTGAGCTCGCGACGGAACTGGAGATGCCGATCGCCGGCGCGACCTACTGGATCATGGCCGCCGAGGCGGTGGGCGCGATCCTGGAGCGGCAGAAGAACATCCAGCACGCCTGCGAGGGCGAGACGGCGATGATGATGGCGCTCGCCCCCGATCTGGTGCGGGGCGAGCACATCGAGGCGGCTGCGGCGGGGGCGATGGCGCCGGGCGAAATCGCCGGGATCTCGTCGAGCGACGGTGTGGGCATCCAGCGCTTCCGCAGCTTCGCGGAGCGTGCCCCAGGCACGGGGGTGCGCGGAGATCCGCGCGCCGCGACGCCCGAGAAGGGCGAGGCGCTGCTCCAGACCGCGGCGGCGAACCTCGCCGCGGCGATGGCCAATCCGGCGCTCTGGTCCGTGCCCGACCCGGTCTGGCGCGCCGGCAGGCCCTTCAGCCCGCCCGGCTGAGCGGGCTCAGAACTTCCGTTGCAGCACCACGCCAGGGCCGGAATCGAGCAGCCGTTCGCCGAGCCCCCGGCGCGGCCCGCCCGCGGGCCTGTCGAGTGGCGCATCCGCTGACCGGGAGCCAAGGAAGCCGGGCGTCAGCGTCGTTCCTGGCGCCACCTCGACCGCTGGCGGCGGGCCCGCAGCGGGCGCGACGCCGGCGGCTGGCGGGGCTGCGCGGGGCGCCGGGGGCGGGTCAGGGCGGGCCGCGAAGGGCAACTCGTCGATCAGAATGCCCTGCGCGAGCGCGGGCGCGACCTGGCCGAGCGCCGGGGCCGCAGCCAGAGCGGCGAGCGCGACGGCCAGCAGGCCCACCCGGGTCATGCCGGCGTCGGGTTGCCGCGCGCCGGCCAGCAGGCCGCGGCTAGGCTGTCGCGCCAGTGGTTGAGCGCCCAGTGCACCGAGGGGAAGGCGATCGCATCCCACGGGATCTCGTCCCAGGCGAACAGGCCGACCTCGCTCGACTCGTCGGTCGGGCCGATCGCCGCCGGGTCGAGCAGACGGGCGCGGAAGATCACCTGGATCTGGCCGATCCGCGCGATCGAGTAGACGCCGAGGATGCCCTCGAGCGCGAGGGTCGCGCGCGCCTCCTCCATCGCCTCGCGCACGGCCCCTTGCTCGGCCGTTTCGCCCAGTTCGAGGAAGCCGGCCGGCAGGGTCCAGAACCCGGCGCGCGGATCGATCGCGCGGCGGCAGAGCAGCACGCGGCCGGCATGGCTGGCGACCGAACCGACCACCACCTTGGGGTTCTCGTAGGCGACGAAGCCGCACTCGGGGCATGTCAGGCGCGCGCGTGTATCGCCGTGGGGAACGGCGCGGATGCGCGGGCCGGTGAGGGCGGGGTTGGTCACGACCCAGCATCTCGCGCGCAATTGCGGCGCGCCAGCGGCAGCCGGACCGGCAGCCGATCAGACCCGCGCGAGCGGGCAGGCCGTCAGTGCGGCCGGATCAGATGGTGAGGTTCAGCAGCGAGCCGCGCGGCAACGGGCCGGCCGGCGGCTCGGCCGGCAGGATCGGCTGCGCGGGCTTGGGCGGCGCAGCCATGATGTTGCGGTTGACGCCGCCGAACACCTGGCTGCCGCCCGCTGCGCGGCTGTCACGCACCTGCAGCGCGGCCGAGGCCGACTGCGAGAACGCCGCGAGGGAGGAGAGCGAGACCATGCGCAAGGTTCTGACACGCATGCGGTTAATAATGGGTTAACGCCGATCGTTTCGCAATCCACGCGTGTGTATTCAGCCTGACCGCAGGTCATGCGCGCGGTCGCGTCAAGGCAGCGCATTCTTGTGGATGCGGCCGTCCTTCATGATCAGCGTAAGGTTTGCGTCGGGATCGGTCAGGAAGTCGAGGTTCTGCGTCGGATCGCCCTCGGCGATCAGGATGTCGGCATAGGCACCGGGCGCAATCACGCCCAGGTCGTGCGGATAGGGATTGCGCGGGCCGGAGAGCCTCAGCAGCGCGCCGGAACTCCCGGTCGCGGTCCGCAGCAGCGCGAGTGGATCGTAGAACCGCGTCAGCTTCGCCAGGTGCCGGGCGTGGTTGGCCAGGTTGGCCGGCGAGAACAGGATGTCGGTGCCCCACGCGGTCTGGACGCCGAAGCGTTGCGCAAGCTCGTAGGCCCGCTCGGTCCCCCGCGCCACATCGTCCTGCTTGGCGCGGCTCGCGGGGTCGAGCATCGGGTTGGCATCCGCGTCGGCGAGGAATGGCTGCAGGCTCCACCAGACGCCCTCGCCGGCCATCATGCGGACCGCCTCCTCGTCGGCGAGTTGGCCATGCTCGATCGACTTCGCCCCGGCGCGGATCGCGCGCCGGATGCCCGCCGGGGTGTAGACATGGGTCATGACGTAGGTGCCCCAGTCCGCCGCGGCGGCGACGCCGGCGCGCAGCTCGGCCTCGGTGAACTGGATGCTGTCGAGCGGGTCGTAGGGTGAGGTGACGCCGCCGCCCGCCATCAGCTTGATCTGCGACGCGCCGAGCATGAGCTGCTCGCGCACGCGGCGCAGCACCTCGGCCTCGCCATCGGCGATCATCGCGATGCCCGCGGTCTCGGCGTAGCTCAGCGGCGTCGGCGTGCCGCGCGGCACCTCGTGGCGCATGCGGAAATCGCCATGGCCGGAGGTCTGCGAGATCATCGCGCCCGAGGGAAAGATGCGCGGACCGACGACGACGCCCTCGTCGATCGCACGCTTCAGCGCGAAGGCGGGGCCTCCGGCATCGCGCACGGTGGTGAAGCCGCGCATCAGCGTGCGCTGCGCCTCGCCGGCCGCCGCGAGATGGAGGGTAGGCCACGTCGGCCGTCATCGCCACACTCTGCGGCAAGGCGCAGAGCGTGGTGTGCCAGTGCGCTGCGATCAGCCCTGGCATGGCGAGACGTCCGCCGCAGTCGATCACCTGCGCCTCACCCGCAGCCTCGCCGGCGCCGGGCAGGGCAGCGATCAGATTGCCCTCGATCCGGATCGCCACATTCTGCCGGATCGATGCGCTGGTGCCGTCGAACAGCCGAAGGTTGGTGAGCAGGATCGGCCGCGGTGCGGATGCGGCCGGGCCGGGGACTGGCGCTTGCCCCGCAGCGTCACGGAAGGGCGCGAGCAGCGCCGCCGCGCCGCCGAGGAAGAGCCGCCGCGAGAGGTCGCGATCGACCCGACGCTGGATCGCCTGCACCACCGGCGCGCAACACCAGCAGGGGCGGGACGCGCTGGCGCCGGTCCCGGCGCCCCCGGACGGCGCCGCCGGGACACATTGGAACGGGCCGCGGCTCGGGGGTCGACGCATTGGGATCACTCCGACGCCCCCGACGGCGTGGTCGGCCTGAGGCTCAGTTCCACCGCGATCGGCGCGCCATGGCACCGGCAGCTTGGCCTCAACCCTGACCCTAGGCCCTACCGGGTCGCGCGGGTCCGGTCAAGGAACGGAGCCGTGCGGAACAGTCAGGCCGCACCGCTGCGGGCGTTGCTCGGCGTCGGCCCTGGCGGGCCGCGCTCTGCGCTACTTGGCCGGCGCTGGCACGGCGCGTGCCGACCGCGCGCGGCGGAGCTGGCCGACATCGCGCACCGCGCCGCGCGCGGCACTGGTGGTCAGCGCGGCGTAGGCCTGCAACGCCGCCGAAACGGTGCGCGCCCGGCTCGTCGGCTGCCACGCCGCCTCGCCGCGCGCCTCCATCGCCGCGCGCCGGCGCGCGAGTTCCGCATCGTCCACCGCGAGGCGGATCATGCGCGCCCGGATGTCGATCTCGATCCGATCGCCGTCCTCGACGAGCCCGATCGTGCCGCCCTCCGCCGCCTCGGGCGAGACATGCCCGATCGACAATCCCGAACTGCCGCCCGAGAACCGTCCATCGGTGACCAGCGCGCAAAGCTTCCCCAGTCCCTTCGACTTCAAGTAGCTGGTCGGGTAGAGCATCTCCTGCATCCCGGGCCCGCCCTTCGGTCCCTCGTAGCGCACCACCACCACGTCGCCCGGCACGACGTGACCGCCGAGGATGCCCTCGACCGCCGCCTCCTGGCTCTCGAACACCCGCGCCGGGCCGGCGAAGGTCAGGATGCTCGCATCCACGCCGGCGGTCTTCACGATCGAGCCCTCCTCGGCGAGGTTGCCGTAGAGCACCGCGAGCCCGCCATCG
>CAZHMM010000003.1:0-67836 GCA_964533585.1 uncultured Elioraea sp. | reverse complement strand
CCTTCCGACCTGATGACGATCGCCCGACGCGGCCTTGGAGAAGCCCGCCCCAGCAGGGATGTCGATCCCGACACCCGCCGTTCTCGACACTGTTGATGGAGGGTGGGCACAGCCGTCGGTCGCGATCGGAACACCTGTGCCCGGAGAGGCGCGCCCGCCGCCCGTGCAGTTGCGATCGCGCCGGCTCACACAGGGGCGAAGCTCACTCCGACCCGTCCGAGCGCGCCGTACTCGGCCGTGACCTCGTCGCCCGGGCCGATCTCCATCGGCACCAAGCAGGTGCCGGTGGTGACCACCTGGCCGGCAGCGAGCGACGCGCCATGCCGTGACAGCTCGTTCGCCAGCCACGTCAAGGCGACGCGCGGGTCGCCCAGCACATTCGCGCCGATCCCCTCGTGCTCGCGCCGCCCGGCCACCCGCCCGATGACGCGATGCGCCGCGAGATCCAGCTCGCGCCAGCTCACCGACACTTCAGCACCGAGCACGAACTGGTGCGCGCAGGCATTGTCCGCGATCAGTTGCGGCGCACCGACGGCCGCGAAATTCACATAGCGTGAATCCGGCACCTCGATCGCCGGATGCAGCGCCGCCACCGCGTCGAGCACCTCGGCGGTCATGTACGGGGCGGCGCGCGGTGGCAGGTCGCGGCCCATGCGGAAGGCGAACTCCACTTCCGCCACGCGCATGCGGTTGGCGCCGAAGGGCAGCGTCGCGCCGTCGACGTACACCATTTCGGCGAGCAGGCGGCCGGCAAGCGGTCCGTCGACGCCGATGTGCCGCTGTCCCGCCGTACTGGTCGCCGCGATCTTCCAACCCCAGAGCGGCTGCGCGCTCAGCGCTTCGAGCCTCGCCTGGATGGCATAGCCGTCCGCGCGCGTGGCAGGCCGCAGCCGCTCCGGCAGGGCCTCCAGCACCGAGCCCTGGCGCCAGTGGCGCACCAGGAGCGCCGAGGCCTCGCGCGCTGCCGCGTCATCCATCCGCGCTCTCTTGGCGTAGCGGACGGAAGAAGGCGCGGAGCTCCTCGGCCAACGCCGCCGGTTGCTCGAGCGCCGCGAAATGCCCGCCGCGCGGCATGACGCTCCAGCGCCGGATGTCGGTGTAGGTGCGCGCTGCCAGCGATCGCGGCGGGCGCAGGATCTCCCGCGGGAACTGGCAATAGCCCATCGGCACATCGACCGTGCCCGGGATCGGCCAGGCCCCGTGCATGCGCGCAAAATAGGGATGGAACGAGGCGCCGATGCAGCCGGTGAACCAGTAGAGCGCGATGTTGGCGAGCATCACGTCGCGGCCGACGGCGCTGTCGGGTGTGCCGTCATTATCGGTCCAGGCGCGGAACTTCTCGACGATCCAGGCGGCGAGGCCGGCGGGGCTGTCGGTCAGGGCGAAGGCGAGGGTCTGCGGCCGCGTCCCCTGGATCCACTGATAGCCGGTCTCTTCCTTGAGGAACGTGGCCAGTTCGCCGAGATAGCGCCGCTCCTCCGCCGTCGGATTCTCGACCATCGCCGGGTCGCGGCGCACGGCGAGCAGATTGAGGTGGATGCCCATCAGCTTCTCTGGATGGACGGCCCCGAGGCGCGAGGCGACGAAAGCACCCCAGTCGCCGCCTTGCGCAGCGAACCGGCGATAGCCCAGCACCTCGGTCATCAGCTCAGCGAGGCACTCCGTGATCGCTTCGATGCTGAAGCGTTGCTGGCCCGGTGCGAAGGACAGGCCGTAGCCCGGCAGCGATGGCGCCACCACTGTGAAGGCATCCGCCGCATCGCCGCCGAAGCGCGAGGGCTGAGTCAGGCGCGGGATCAGATCAAGGAACTCGAAGACCGACCCGGGCCAGCCATGCGAGAGCAGCAGTGGCAGGGGCGCCGGGCCTTCGCCGGGGACATTCAGGACGTGCAGATCGATGCCGTGCAGCGGCACCCGGAACTGCGGGAGGGCGTTCAGCGCGGCTTCATGCGCGCGCCAGTCGAAGCCGTTCTGCCAGTGGGCGAGCAGATCGCGCAGATAGGAAACATCGGTGCCGTAGGTCCAGGGCGGCTCCGGCGCCTGGTCGGGCAGGCGCGTGCGGGCGAGACGGTCGCGCAGGTCCGCGAGCGCCGAATCTGGAACATGCAGGGTGAAGCGGGTGGGGTGGGGCGCCATGTCCGGCTCCGTTGCGGCGGGCCCGGACGATGCGGCGACCGCGCCAGGAGTGTCGCGTCTTACCGCAAGCGTCGCGCCGGGCACAACGGACGGCAGGCCGAAGAAGGCGTCCATGGCTCGTGCGCTCCCCCGGGGCCGACCCCGACGGCGGATCGTTCGGCCAATGCAGGACATGATCGAAGGGCCGGACGGATTGCGCTACAGTGCCTCCACCAAGGGGAACCAGGACACCGGAGAGACACCGATGATGCGAACCACCCGACGGTCCGTGCTGCTCGGCGCTGCGGGCGCACTCGCGGCGCCTGCGCTGATCCGTGCCCAGGGCACGCAGCCGATCCGCATCGGCGAGATCAACAGCTATACGGCGCTGCCCGCCTTCACCCTGCCCTACCGCAATGGCTGGCAGCTTCGCGTCGACGAGATCAACGCCGCCGGCGGCGTGCTCGGCCGACCGCTCGAAGTGGTCTGGCGCGACGATGCCGGGCGGCCGCAGGACGCGGTGCGGCTTGCGGGCGAACTGCTCGACAATGAGCGGGTCGATCTGCTTGCCGGCACGTTCTTCAGCCATGTCGGGCTGGCGGTCGCCGACTTCGCCGCCCAGCGCCGCCGCCTGTTCGTCGCCTCCGAGCCGCTGACCGACCAACTCGTCTGGGAGAAGGGCAACGCCTACACGTTCCGGCTGCGTCCCAGCACCTACATGCAGGCGGCGATGCTGGTCGAGGAGGCGGCGAAGCTGCCGGCCAAGCGCTGGGTGACGGTGTCGCCGAACTACGAATACGGCCAGTCGGCGGTGCGCTGGTTCAAGCAGCTGCTCGCGGCCAAGCGTCCTGACGTGGAGTTCGTCGCCGAGCAGTGGCCCGCGCTTGGCCGGATCGACGCCGGCGCGACCGTGACCGCGCTCGCCCAGGCCCGGCCCGAGGCGATCTACAACGTCACCTTCGGTCCCGACCTGACCAACTTCGTCCGCCAGGGCAATACGCGCGGGTTGTTCGAGGGCCGCAGCGTGGTGAGCCTGCTCACGGGCGAGCCCGAGTATCTCGATCCGCTGGCCGACGAGACCCCGGAGGGCTGGATCGTCACCGGCTATCCGTGGGACCAGGTCGAGACGCCCGAGCATGTCGCGTTCCGCACCGCCTATCAGCGCCGGTTCAACGACTATCCGCGGCTCGGCACGGTGGTCGGCTACGACACCATCACCGCGATCGCGGAGTGCCTGAAGCGCGCAGGCTCGACCGAGACCGACCGAATGGCCGCGGCGATGAAGGATTTGCCCTTCGCCTCGCCGTTCGGGCGCTGCGTGTTCCGCGCGATCGACCATCAATCCACCCTTGGTGCCTTTGTCGGCAAGACGGCACTGCGTAACAACAAGGGCACGATGGTGGACTGGCGCTACGCGGACGGCGCGAACTACCTGCCGCCGGACGACGAGGTGCGGAAGATGCGCCCGCAGGCCGCGTGAGGGAGCTGCGACCTCGGCGCTGATCGGTCCGCGGCCGCTGATGCAGATCGTTATCGTCGGTGCCGGCATTGTCGGCCTGGCACATGCGCTGGCGGCCGCGCGCGCGGGCCTCGCGGTCACCGTCATCGACCGCGAGGCCCACGCCAACGGTGCCTCGATCCGCAATTTCGGCTTCGTCACGGTCACCGGCCAGCAGGACGGCGACACGTGGCGGCGGGCCCGGCGATCGCGCGAGATCTGGGCGGAGGTCTGCGCGGCCACGGGCATTCCGGTGCTGCACCGTGGCCTGCTGATGGCCGCGCGGCGGGTGGAAGCGCGCTCGGTCATCGAGGCGTTCGTCCGCGGGCCAATGGGGCAGGGATGTCGTGTCCTCGCGCCCGAGGAGCTTCCGCACCCGTTGCAGCGGAGCCTCACCGGCGCGCTGCTCTCGCCGCACGAACTCCGCGTCGAACCGCGCGAGGCCCTGCCGCGCCTCGCGGCTTGGCTTGAGACCCGGCACGGCGTGCGGTTCCTCTGGCGTACGCATGTCATGGGCGTTGGCCCCGGCCGCGTTGACACGACGCGCGGATCGATCCCGGCGGACCGTGTTGTTGTCTGCCCGGGCAATGAGTTCCTGTCGCTCTTCCCGGACACGATCGCCGCGCACCATCCGCTCCGCTGCAAGCTCTCGATGCTGCGCCTCGCCGATCCAGGCTGGCGGCTGCCGGCGGCGGTGATGAGCGATCTCGGCCTCGTGCGCTATCTGGGCTATGCCGGAGCCGCGTCGCTGCCTGCCCTGCGGACCCGCCTGGAGGCCGAGCAGCCCGGACACCTCGCACACGGCATCCACCTGATCGTCGTGCAGTCGGCGGATGGAACGCTGGTGGTCGGCGATTCGCATCACTACGACGACACGCCCGATCCGTTCCTCGCGGCGGAAACCGAAGCGCTCATTCTTGAAGAGGCGCGGGCGGTGCTGCATTTTCCCGAGGCGCCACGGGTGATCGAGCGCTGGGTCGGCGAGTATCCGTCGACCTCGGTTCCCGCGTTCATCGCGGCGCCGACACCGGAGAGTCGCGTCGTCATGGTCACCTCGGGCACCGGCATGAGCACGGCCTTCGCGCTCGCAGAGGAAGCCCTCGCCTCGTTCGGTATTGATGCGGCTCAGCCGGCATGAGCCGACCAGCCTATCGCGGCCCGCTCAGGGCGGTGGTGCTCGACTGGGCCGGCACCGTCGTCGATCACGGCAGCCGCGCGCCGATGGGCGCGTTCGTGCGCGCCTTCGCCGCGTACGGCGTGACGATCTCGATCGCCGATGCGCGCGGGCCGATGGGTCTGCCCAAGCGGGATCACATCATGGCCGTCGGCAGGTTGCCGCACGTCTCCGCGGCGTGGCAAGCTCGGCACGGCCACGCGTTCGGCCCCGCTGACGCCGACCGCATCTTCGCCGTGTTCGAGCCGATGAACATTGCGGCAATCCGTGACCACGCCGACATGATCCCTGGCGCGGTCGAGGCGATCGCCGCGTGCCGTGCGCGCGGCCTCGCGATCGGCAGCACCACCGGCTATACGCGCCCGATCATGCAGGAGCTGCTGCCGCTCGCCGCCGCGCAGGGCTACACGCCGGATTGCCTCGTGTGCGCCGGCGATCTCGCTGCCGGGCGGCCGACGCCGCTGATGATGTATCGCTGCTTCGCCGAACTCGGCGTGTTTCCGCCCGAGGCGGTGGTCAAGGTGGACGACACCGCGCCGGGCATCGCTGAGGGGCTGGCGGCCGGTACGTGGACAGTCGGCGTGGCGCTGACGGGCAACGAGGCAGGGCTGTCGGCCGAGGAACTCGCTGCACTCGATGAGGGGGCGCGCGGGCTGATCCGTGCGCGCGCTGCTGCCATGCTGCGCGGGGCCGGGGCGCATTGGGTGATCGACTCGATCTCCGATCTGCCGCACCTTCTCGCCGAGGTCGAGTCGCGGCTGCAACGGGGGGAGACGCCATGAGCGCGATCGTCGAGGCGGTGCTGGACGTGCTGGGCGGCGGGGCCGGCGCGGCGCATTACGGCGAAGGCGTCAGCCAGCGCGAGCATGCGCTCCAGGCGGCGTGGCTGGCCGAGCGGGCAGGGGCGCCGGCCGTGCTGATCGCCGCGGCGTTGCTGCACGACATCGGCCACCTGCTGCACGGCCTGCCGGAAGACATCGCCGCGCATGGGATCGATGGTCATCATGAGGATATCGGGGCGGCGTGGCTTGAACGGCACTTCCTTCCCACGGCGGTGGCGCCGGTGCACCTGCACGTCGCGGCGAAGCGCTACCTGGTCGCGGCCGAGCCCGACTACGCGGCGACGCTTTCGCCCGCCTCAACGCGGAGTCTCGCGCTGCAGGGAGGACCGATGGCCCCGGACGAGTGCCGGGCGTTCCGTGCGCGGCCGGGCGCTGCGGATGCCGTCGCGCTGCGCCGCTGGGACGATGCCGCCAAGCAGGTGGGGCTTGCCACACCGCCGCTGTCCCGATGGCGGCCGCACCTGCGGGCGGCGCTCCGCGCCGCGTGAACGTCATCAAACGGAAACCGAACCGTCACGCCACTGTCGCGGACCGCGTGTGATCTTCTGTCAACGGTGAGGCGGGGACCTCGCCGCATCGGCAATGATCAACGCTGGGGACCGCCACATGCGCCGACTGCTGCTCGCCGCCGCCTGCACGCTCGCCTTCGCCGCCTCGGCCGAGGCGCAGCGCACGCGGCTGACCGTCTACACCGCCTTCGAGAACGACCAGTTGCCGGTGTTCAAGCAGGCGGCCGAGCGCGCCGTGCCGGGCATCGAAGTGGTCTGGGTGCGCGACAGCACCGGTATCGTCACGACGCGCCTGCTCGCGGAGAAGGACAACCCGCGCGCCGACGTGATCTGGGGTCTCTCCGCCTTCAGCCTGATCCGTCTTGAGGCCGAGAACATGCTCGAGCCCTACACGCCGAAGGATGCCGAGGCGCTGCGGCCGCAGTTCCGCAGCGACCGCAGCCCGATGACCTGGGTCGGGCTCGACGCCTTCGTCGCCGCGGTCTGTTTCAACACCGTGGTCGCGCAGCAGCGCAACCTGCCCAAGCCCGCGTCGTGGACCGACCTTCTCAACCCGGCCTATCGCGGTCTGATCGCGATGCCCAATCCAGCCTCCTCCGGCACTGGCCTGCTGACGGTGGCTGGATGGCTCGGCACCAAGGGCGAGGCGCCGGCCTGGGATTTCATGACGAAGCTGCACGACAACATCGCCGTCTACACCCATTCGGGCAGCGCGCCGTGCAACAACGCCGCGCGCGGCGAGTACGCGATCGGCATCACCTTCGACATGCGCGCGGTGGCGCTCAAGAACCAGGGCGCGCCGATTGACGTCATCGTGCCGTCCGACGGCGTCGGGTTTGATCTGGAGGCGGCGGCGATCCATCGCGGCACGCGCAACCTCGACGCGGCCAGGCGGCTCATGGACTTCGCCGTCTCGAAGGAGGCGATGGAACTCTATGGCCGCTACTATGCGCTGCTCGGCCGGGCCGATGTGCAGCCGAGCGTGCAGAACTATCCGCCGGAGTTCTCGCAGCGTCTCGCGGATGTCGACTTCGTGACTGTTGCCGCCAACCGTGACCGCATCCTCGCCGAGTGGGGTCGGCGGTTCGACGGCAAGTCGGCGCCGCGCAACTGACGCGCGTGGACACACCCGTCGCACCGCGCCTCATGGCCTCGGCCGCCGGGACCGCCCCGGCGGCCGAGCCCTACCTGACCGTCGAGCGGGTCACCAAACGGTTCGGCTCCTTCGTGGCGCTGGACGATGTGTCGCTCACGGTCGGGCGCGGCGAGTTCGTCTGCTTTCTCGGCCCCTCCGGCTGCGGCAAGACCACGCTGCTGCGCGCGATCGCCGGGCTCGATCCGCAGGATGCGGGGCGGATCGTCCAGGCCGGGCGCGATATCTCCGCCCTGCCGCCATCGGCGCGGGATTTCGGCATCGTCTTCCAGTCCTATGCGCTGTTTCCGAACATGACGGTGAGCGCGAATATCGGCTATGGGCTCGTCTCGCTCGGCCGCAAGCGCGAGCAGATCGAGGCGCGCGTGCATGAGCTGCTTGCGCTGGTCGGGCTCGCCGACCAGGCCTGGAAGTACCCTGCGCAGCTCTCGGGCGGGCAGCAGCAGCGCGTTGCACTGGCGCGCGCGATCGCGATGGATCCCGGGCTTCTCCTGCTGGACGAACCGCTTTCCGCGCTCGATGCACTGGTGCGCGCGCATTTGCGCGAGGAGATCAAGGCGCTGCAACGACGGCTCGGCATCACCACGATCATGGTGACGCACGACCAGGAGGAGGCGCTGTCGATCGCGGACCGCGTGGTGGTGATGAACAGCGGGCGGATTGAACAGGTCGGCTCCCCCGATGCGGTGTACCGCCATCCTGACACGCTGTTCGTCGCGGGATTCGTCGGGCGGATGAACGCGCTTCCTGGCATCATCGACGAGGATGGTGCGGTCCGGGTCGGCACTGTGCGCATCGCCGCCGATGCGGCCGCGCGACTCGCCTCGGGGACCCGGGTCCAGATTTGCCTCCGCCCCGAGGACGTCCTGCCCGAGGACACCCGCCACGCCGGCACACGGCTCGGCGCGACCGTGCGCGGCATTGAGTATCTGGGCTCGATCGCGCGTGCGGCGCTCGATGCGCAGGGCCTGCCGCTGACCGTGGAGGTGCAGGATACGGCACTGCGGCGGCTTCAGCTGCGTCCTGGTGCCGCGATCGAGATCGTGGTGCCGCCCGACCGCGTCCTGCTGTTCCCGCGCGAGCCGTGATGGCCGTCGCGGCCGCCCTGCCGGTCCGGCGCGTTTGGTCCGGCGATGACCGGCTGCTGGCTGCCGTGGTGGTGCTCGCGGGCTTGTTCCTCGCGGTCGCGCTCGTGCTGCCGCTCGGCACGCTGTTCCTGAAGAGCTTCGAGGATCAGCAGGGGCGGTTCGTCGGCCTCGCCAATTATGTCCGCTATGTCGAGACCCCTGCGCTCGCGGGCAGCCTGTGGAACAGCCTCTGGACGGCAGGTCTGACCACGGCGATCGTGGTTCCGGCGGCGTTCGTGTTTGCCTATGCGCTGACGCGGAGCGCAATGCCGGGCAAGGGGCTGTTCCGCGCCATTGCCCTGATCCCGATCCTCGCGCCGAGCCTGCTTCCTGCGCTCGCGCTGATCTACCTGTTCGGCAACCAGGGATTCCTGCGGTCCTGGCTGTTCGGCGGCACCATCTATGGACCGCTCGGAATCATCATCTCGCAGGTCTTCTACACCTTCCCCCATGCGCTGCTGATCCTCGCGACCGCGCTCTCAGGCACCGATGCGCGTCTCTATGAGGCGGCTGAGGCGCTGCGCGCCTCGCGCATCCGCGTGATGCGCACCGTGACGCTGCCGACCGCGCGCTACGGAATGATCTCGGCCGCCTTTGTCGTGTTCACGCTGGTGATGACCGATTTCGGCATCCCCAAGGTGATCGGCGGATCGTTCAGCGTGCTGGCGACCGAAGTCTACAAGCAGGTGGTCGGGCAGCAGAACTTCCAGATGGGCGCGGTGGTGGGCGTCGTGCTGATGATCCCGGCGATCCTCGCCTTCGGCGCCGACCAGTGGGCGCAGCGTCGGCAAGTGGCGGTGGTGGGCGCGCGCGCCGTGCCCTACATCCCGAAGCGGCGGCCGAAGCGCGACTGGCCGCTGTTTGCGTTCTGCACGCTGGTCTCCGGGCTGATGCTGACGCTGGTCGGGATCGCCGCCTGGGGCAGCCTGATCACGTTCTGGCCCTGGAATCTCTCGCTCACGCTCAACAACTACGCGTTCGGCAACTTCATCAGCGCCGGCTGGGGCAGCTGGACCAACAGCATCCGCCTCGCGTTCTGGACCGCGCTGATCGGCGCGCCGCTGGTGTTCGCCTTTGCCTATGCGATGGATCGCGCGAAGGTCCTGGGGCCGCTCTGCGACATCGTCCGCTTCCTTGCCGTCATCCCGCTCGCCGTGCCAGGGCTTGTGCTCGGCATCGCCTACATCTTCTTCTTCAACGCCCCGGCCAATCCGCTCGGCTTCCTCTACGGCACGCTCGGCATCCTGGTGCTGAACTCGATGGTGCACTTCTACACCGTCGGCCACCTCGCCAGCATGACGCAGCTCAAGAGCCTGGATCCCGAGTTCGAGTCGGTCTCGGCGAGCCTGAAGGTGCCGATCTGGCGCACCTTCGCCGCCGTCACCGTGCCGATGTCGCTGCCGGTCATCCTCGACGTCGCGATCTATCTGTTCGTCAATGCGATGACCACGGTCTCGGCCGTGGTGTTCCTGTATTCGCCCGACACGATGACGGCCTCGGTCGCGGTGCTGCAGATGGACGAGGCCGGTTTCGCGAGCGCAGCCGCGGCCATGGCGACGGTGATCCTGCTGACCTCCGCGGCCGTGAAGGGGCTGCACGTGCAGGTCGATCGGATTCTGACCCGCCGCACACAGGCTTGGCGCCGACGCTGACGGCCTGACCAGGCGCCGCCGCGGGCGCCATCGCTTCGATCGATCAGCTCGCGATCATCGCATCCGGCCGCCGCGTCGCGCCGAGGCGGACGAGGCGAAGGCCCGCCCGATGCTCGATCGGACGAAGGACCTCGTACTCGGGAGCCGCATCGGCGGCGGCATCCCACGCCTCGACGAGCGGACGCCCGTCCGCCGGCTCGATCGGCAGGCCGAGCAGCGCAAGCACGCTCGGCGTGACATCGGTCAGGTCGGCCGGACTCCGGATCGTGGCGCTGCGCAGGATCGGCCCACCCGTCATCGCCAGCACGGTGGCAAGCTCGCGCTCATGGAGTCCTCCGTGCATGCCGCCACCGACCGGAACATCGCCGGCATCGATCAGGCCGCGACCGGGCACGCCATCGCGATCAGGATCGCCCGAGCCCGCGAAGGTGACCGCGAGATCCGGCGAACGGGCGTGCCGTGCGCCGAGCGTGGCAAGCGGGATCGTGCCTGGAATTCCCGGCTCGCGCGCGAGCACCAAGCCGGCCCAGGACTGTTCGTTCAGCCATGCGGCGAGGCGGGACGTATCGCCCGGGTCGCGCAACCAGAGGCCCGGCGCGCCGCCGCCGCCGAGCGCGATCTCCGCGCCATTGCCGAGATCACGCCCCGCCTTGAAGCCGCCCTCGCGGAGCAGCGCCAGGAGATCGACCCGCGCCTCGCCGGTGACATGACCGTGGTCGGAGAGCGCGATCACGACGATGCCGTCGCGATCAGGCTGGGCATCGCGCCAGCGCAGCACATCGGCGAAAGCCGCGTCCACGTCGCGCATTGCAGCGGCTGCCTCCACGCTGCCGACGCCGCGGTAATGGTAGGTGACGTCGGGCTCGCTGGACCAGAACGCGGCGACCGTGGCGCGGCGCTCGCCGAGCACGTGCTCCAGGAACAGACGTGCGGCGTGGCGGACGCGCGGCGTGTTGGGTGTGGCGGCAGGCGGTGCCTCGCCGAACCGGGCCGCGAGGCCACGCGCGGGTCCGACCGCCTCCTCCGGATGCCAGCGGAACCCGTCCAGCGCCTCGGCCTCGGGGAAGAACGCCCGGCCCGCGCCGACCGTGCCGGTCCAGACCACGTCGAGCGCATGGCCCGCCGCGGCAAGTCGCGCGCCGAGCGAGGGCACCGCGAGCAGCCGGCCATGCGCGGCGATCAGCGCGTCGACATCGGCGGCGTGTTTGGTGTTCAGCACGCGTTCGGGTGCTGCGGCCGCATCATAGAGGCTGTTCGCGACGAGCCCGTGCGTGCCCGGTCGGCAGCCGGTGGCGAGCGAGGGAATCGCCACGCGCGTCTCGGAGGGGAACACGCTGCGCGCGTTGGCGAAGCGGGCACCCTCGGCCATGAAGCGGGCCAGATGCGGCATCGTCTCGGGCGTCACCCGATCCGGGCGCAGACCGTCGAAACCGAACAGGACGACTCGGGACGCAAGAGGCATGGGCTGATCCTAGCGCAGGGTCGGGTCGAGGCGGTCGCGCAGCCAGTCACCGGCCGGGCTGATCGACAGCGTGGTCAGAACGATCGCCGCCGCCGGCGACAGCATGATCCAGGGGGCGCGGGTGATGTACTCGCGCCCGTAGCCGACCATGTTACCGAGGCTCGTCATCGGCGGCTGCACGCCGAGGCCGAGGAAGGACAGCCCGCTCTCGAGCAGGATGATCTCAGGGAAGGTCAGCGTCATGGTCACGATCAGGGTCGAGGCGATATTGGGCAGCACGTGCAGCCCGTAGATCCGCGCCGAGCCCGCGCCGAGCTGGCGCACCGCGTTCGCATAACCCTGTTCGTTCGCCGCGATCGTGAGACCGCGCGAGATGCGCGCGTAGCGCTCCCAGCCGTGGAACCCCATCAACGCGATGAACAAGGGCAGCGCATTGCCGAAGAAGGCGAGCACGCTGAGCGCGATGATGAGGAACGGCATCGAGGCCTGGAAATCGACCAGCGCCAGCACGACCTGCTCGATGCGGCCGCGGAAATGCGCCGCCAGCAGCCCGAGCGAGGTGCCGAGCACGGCGCTGATGATCGTCGCGCCGAAGGCGATCAGCGCGCTCATCCGGATCGAGACGATCAGGCGCGACAGCACGTCCCGGCCGAGTTCATCGCTGCCGAGCATATGGCGCCAGTCGCCGCCCAAGAACACGGGCGGGGAGAGGCGCGCGCGCAGATCGAGCGCGGTATAGGAGTAGGGTGCGAGCACGTCGGCGAACAGCGCCACGGCCAGCATGCCCGCGATCCAGGCAAGCCCCAGCAGCACTGCGGGCGGCCACGCCTCGAGGAAGCGGCTGATCGTCGCGCGCGCGGGCTCGGCCTGGGCTTGCGCCGGCAGCGTGGCAGCGACGACATCCTGCGGTGCCGAGCTCACCCTCCTGCCGCGCGCGCAGTGCGCAGCCGCGGATCGATCCAGCCATAGAGCATGTCGACGATCAGGTTCGCGCAGACCATGGTCATCGCGACCAGCAGCAGGATGGTCTGCACGATTGCGAGATCCCGGTTCGAGACCGCGACGACCAGCAGCCGCCCGACACCAGGCCAGGAGAACACGCTCTCCACCACCACCGCGCCGGCGACCAGGCTGCCGACCATGAAGCCGATGATCGTGACGGTCGGGATCGCCGCGTTCGGCAGCGCGTGATCGGTGACGACGCGACGCCACGGCAGGCCCTTGGCCGAGGCTGCGCGGATATAGGGCTGGCCCAGCACTTCGAGCATCGCGCTGCGGGTGAAGCGCGCGAGGATCGCCGCACCGGACAGGCCAAGCGTGATCACGGGCAGGATCGCGTGCCGCCACGACTCCGCCCCGCCCGAGGGCAGCCAGCCGAGATTGACCTGCGCCACCTGCACGAAGTAGCGCAGGTGCTGCTCCCACACCGGCCGGTCGAGGCCCCAGGCGGCGCGGAACGCCTCGACGGCCTCGGGCGGCGCGTCGACCGACATGATCAGCAGTGCCGGGTCGCCCGACAGCCGCAGCACGATGAAGGCGAAGGTCACGACCGGGGCGATCGTCAGGATCGCGCGCAGCAGGCGGGAGAACAGGTAGCGCAGCATCGCTCAGGCCGCTCGCTGCATCGCGGCCTCGCCATGCGCGAGGTGGCACGCGACCAGACGTCCGTCGGCCATCGGCTTGAGCACCGGCGTCTCGCGCCGACACGCGGCCACCGCGATCGGACAGCGCGGGTGGAACGCGCACCCCGACGGCACGGCGATCGGGTTCGGAGGATCGCCCTCCAGCACGATCCGCTCGCGCCCGGCGCGCCGCCGCACCACCGGGATCGCCGAGACGAGGGCGCGCGTGTAGGGATGCGCGGGCGCGCGGAACAGCGCCTCCGGCGCGTCCTGCTCGACGATCCGGCCCAGATACATCACCGCGACCTCGTGCGCACCTGGCGCACGACCTTGAGATCATGGCTGATGAACAGGAAGGCGACACCGAAGCGCGCCTGGAGATCCTCGAACAGGTTGAGCACCTGCGCCTGGATCGAGACGTCGAGCGCCGAGACCGGCTCATCGGCGACAATCAGCGCGGGTCCAGGATCAGCGCGCGGGCGAGCACGACGCGCTGGCGCTGCCCGCCGGAGAGCTCGTGCGGGTAGCGCCCGGCGAGGTGGGGCTGCAAGCCGACGGCGTCGAGCAGCGCCAGGGCCCGCTCGCGCCTGTCCGTCTTCGTGCCGACCTGATGGATCTCCAGCGGCTCCGCCACCTGGCGCAGCACGGGCAGGCGACGGTCGAGCGCGCCGAGCGGGTCCTGGTAGATCATCTGCATCCGCCGGCGGGCCTCGCGCCATGCGCCGGTGTTCGGCGCCGGGAGCGCCGCACCCTCGAAGGTGACCTCGCCGGCGCTGGGTGGGATCAGCCCGAGCACAAGCTTGGCGGTGGTGGTCTTGCCGCAGCCGGACTCGCCGACCAGGGCGAGCGTGCGCGCGGGCGGCACATCGAAGGACACGCCGTCGACCGCGCGCAGGCTTCCGGCACGGCCGAACAGACCCGATCGCACGGCATAGTGCCGCGCGAGCCGGCGTGCCGATAGCAGCGCGCTCACGCGATCGCCCGTTGGCGCGCCGGTGCGGCAACCGTGCCCGGACGCCGGCAGGCGGTGCGATGCTCGGGTGCCACGGCGCGGAAGGACGGTACGGCTGCCGCGCAAACCGCCTCGGCGCGCGGGCAGCGCGGTGCAAAGGAGCAGCCCGGCGGCAGCCGCGTCGGCTCTGGCACAGTGCCAGGGATTGCGGCGAGACGGCGGCGCGGCCCGTCGAGATCCGGCAGGGCATCGAGCAGCCCGTGCGTGTAGGGGTGTTGCGGCGCGCCGAACAGCCGATCGGTCGGTGCTTCCTCGATAATCCGGCCGGCATACATGACGGCGACGCGATCGCAGTTCTCTGCCACCTCGCCGAGATCGTGGCTGATCAGCACCATCGCCATGCAGCCGTCGCGGCGCAACGCGCCGAGCAGGGCAAGAATCTGCGCCTGGATCATCGCGTCGAGCGCGGTGGTGGGCTCGTCGGCGATCAGCAGATCAGGCTCGCCGGCAAGTGCCATTGCGATCATCACCCGCTGGTTCTGCCCACCCGAGAGCTGGTGCGCATACTCGTCGAGCCGGCGTGCCGCAGCCGGGATGCCGACGCGGTCGAGCAGGCGCAGCGTCTCGGCGCGTGCCGCCGAGCCGGCGAGCCCGCGATGCAGGGCGAGGGCCTCGCCGATCTGGCGTCCGATCCGATGCACCTGGTTCAGCGACGAGGCGGGGTCCTGGAAGATCATCGCGATGCGCTTGCCGCGCACGGCCTCCAGCACGCGCACCGGCGCGTCGACAAGCTCCATGCCGTCGAGCAGCACCGAGCCACCGATGCGCGCGCGGCTGCCGAGCAGGCCGAGCGCGGCAAGCCAGGTTACCGACTTGCCCGACCCGGACTCGCCGACCAGCCCGACCGCCTCACCGCGGGCGAGCGCGAGATCGACCCCGTGCAGGGCGCGCACGACACGCTCGCCGGTGTCGAAGTCGACCGTCAGACCGGAGAGGGTGACGAGCGCGCCCATCCGTGGCTCACGCCGGGAAGGCGAGGTTGCGCGCGCGGAAATCCATCAGGAAGGACTGCGCTGCCTGCCAGCGGATCTCCTTGCGCTTCGCCGTGAAGGTCGCGGTCTGGTGCAGCACGGTGTAGGCCGGGTCCACGCGCTCGGCGATCTCGAGCAGGCGGCGGAACACCGCACGGCGGCACGCGCGATCGGTGGAGGTCTCGAGCTCCACCGAGAGGCGATTGAATTCGGCATTGGTCCATTCGCCGACCTGCTGCTGCGATCCGTTCGGGCCGTGCTGGGAGACGAGCGAGGAGACGGGATCGTTGTAGAGGGCGGAGTTCGACCAGTCGCGGATCGCGCACGTCTCGTTGCGCTGCATGATCTGCTGCCAGTTCTCGACCATCTGGAGTTGGACATTCAACCCGACCGCCTTCCACATTTCGACGAGGATCTGCGCGGTCGCGTTCTGGTTCGTATAGTAGTTGTTGAGGCAACGATACGGGATGGGATCGCCGCGGTAGCTGGCCTCGCGCACCAGCCGCTGGGCGAGCCCGGTATCATGTCGGCGCGCCACTGGTCGACGACGATCAGCAGCACGTTGGTTGCGCGCGCGGAGGTGACGCCGGGGGTGTCGCTCATGCGGGGAGTGGTGCCAGCGCATGGTGACCCGGCGGTTTCATGTGAATGAAGCTTCGATGAACGTTGGATCGGCCGGTGGATGATGGGCGGCATTGATCCGGTCGGATTCGCGCGCGGGTCGCTGCTGAGCGACAGGGCCTCGCCGGACGCAATCCAGACCCGTCCCCGTCCGTTCAAAGCCAGCGCAGCTGCGTTCAATCGCCCGGCATCTGCGGCCGAGCGCTAGCCTTGTGTGGACGGAGCGACATCGCTTGGTTGGCGGCGGGGTGTTTCGACTACGGCACGGCCCGCTCACGGAGGGCGGATGGTCACGTGCTGGCGCGGATCTCCATGGCAAGGCCGCGCAGTCGTGCTGTGGGTGGCACGATCCCGAGGAGCTGCTCGATGCCGAGGCAAGCCTCCAGGATCGTGCGCTCTGCGAAGCGCGGGCCCACGACCTGGAGGCCAATCGGAAGCCCGTCAGCCGTCACGCCGCAGGGGATCGTCGCGGCCGGCTGGCCGGTCAGGTTGAACGGCAGAGAGTAGGGCACGCCGTCACGCCAACGATCGTAATCCGGGGTGTGGTACAGCGTTCCGACCGTCGGTGCCGCGTGCGGCATGCTGGGCGTCAACAACAGATCATGGTCGCGATGCAGCGCGCCGAGAGTCCGCCCGAGCGTGGCGCGCGCCGCCTCGGCGGCGAGTAACTGCTCGATCCCGACCTCGAGCCCTCGTTCGGCCAGGCGACGGAGCTGCGGGTCCATCCCGTCACGCCGATCGGGCGGGATCGCGCGCAGCCGCTTGGCGAAACCGGCAAGCCAGTAGACCTCGAACGCATCGCGCAACGGATCGATCACCGGGCCGAGCTCGACGACGCGTGCGGCGCGCGCGGACAGAGCCGCAACCGCAGCATCGACGACCCGCCGCACCTCCGAATCCGGCGCGATCCCGCCGAGCTCCGGCGCGTAGGCGAGACGGAGATCGCCGAGCCGCGGCCTGAGACCGGACAGCCAGCCGGGAGGCGGGGGCGGCAGGGCGAACCAGTCACGATCATCCGGGCGAGCCATCACCTCCAGGGTGACGATCGCATCCGCCACCTCGCGCGTGATCGGACCGCCCGCGACCAGCGTGCCGAATGGTCCCTCATGCGGCTCGTGCGGCACGCGGCCGAAGGTCGGCTTGATGCCGAACAGCCCGCAGAAGCTCGCCGGCCCCCGGATCGATCCGCCGCCGTCATTGCCAAACGCAACCGTGCCGATTCCGGCAGCCACGCACGCGGCCGCGCCGCCGCTCGACCCGCCGGGCGTATGTGTAAGGTTCCAGGGGTTGCGCGTTGGCTGGACCTGCAATGGCCCATCCGTCAGTCCCTTCCAGCCAAATTCGGGCAGGCGCGTCTTGCCGAGGATGACGGCGCCGGCCTCGCGCAGTCGCGCGACGGCGGGCGCGTCGGTCGCCGCCGGCGTGGCGTCGGTGGTGCGTGAGCCGTGGCGCGTGGGGAATCCCGCGACATCGACATTGTCCTTGATCGTGAGCGGGATGCCGTCGAGCGCACCGACCGGTGCTCCGATTCGCCAGCGTGTCTCGCTCGCCTGGGCTGCCCGCAACGCCCCGGTGTCGTCGATCAGCTGAATTGCCTGGAGCTGCGCCTCGAACCGCGCGGCGCGCGCCAGATGCGCCCGCGCGATGTCGACCGGCGAGAGCGTGCCGTCGGCGTAGCGTGCCGTCAGTTCGGCGATCGAGAGGAAGCAGGGATCGTCGTTCATCGCCCCGCCTACGCGCGCACGATGTCGGGCCGGTGCTGCGCCCACGGCCGGGCCTGCTCAAGCAGCGCGCCGAGGCGGAGGATGTCCGCCTCCGCACCCCACCGGCCGACAAGCTGCACGCCGGTCGGCAAGCCGTCCGTGCCGAAGCCCGAGGGCAGCGAGATCGCCGGGTGGCCGGTGAGGTTGAACGGGTACTGGTACGAGGTCCAACCCTGACGCGTGATGCCGCACTTCACGCCATCGACCTCGACCTCGTCGTTCGCCGCATCGAAGTCGGCAGGCAGGGCGGTTCGGGACGCGGTCGGGGTGACGAGCACGTGGTAGCGGTCGAACAGGCCCTGGATCGCGCGGAACAGCCGTGAGCGGGCGAACTGCGCCTCGCGGAACTGTGCCAGGCTGAACTGACCGCCGCGCTCCATGAAGGCGAGCGTCACTGGATCCATCCGGTCTCGCCACTCCGGCAGATACTTTGCGCAGAACACCGCGAAATTGGCCTGGTAGAGCACACGTCCCTCGAACTCGATCCAGTCGATCGGTGCGGTCACCTCCTCGACGGTCGCCCCCATCGCTGCCCACGCATCGAGGGCGGCACGTGTGTTTGCCGCCACATCGCCTGCGACACGCGGATTGGCGCAGAGCGGCACGTAGCCGATCCGCACCGACGACAGATCGACGCTGATGAGCCCGGGCGAGAGGCCACGCGCCGCGTACCCGAGGCTCCATGGGTCCTGCGCACTCGGGCCGGACAACACGTCGTGCATCACGGCTGCGTCGCCCACGGTGCGCGCGAGGGGGCCTGCAAACACGTTGTTGCCGAAGGCATCGCGCGACGTGTCGTAGGGCACCGCCCCAAGCGTGGCCTTCAGGCCGACCACGCCGCAGCACGCGGCCGGGCCGCGGGTCGAGCCGGCGCCGTCGGTGCCGAGCGCGAGCGGACCGAGCCCTGCCGCCACGCACGCCGCGCTGCCGCCGCTCGAGCCGCCGGGGGTGCGCGCGAGGTTCCACGGGTTGCGCGTGACGCCGAAGGACGGGCCGTCGGTCAGTCCCTTGACGCCGAACTCGGGGGTGGTGGTCTTGCCGAGGATGATCGCGCCCGCCGCGCGCAACCGCGCGACCAGAACGTCGTCCGCCGCTGCCGGTGGGCTGGAGGCGAAGATTGCCGAGCCGTGGGTGGTGCGCACGCCGGCAACGTCGACGAGATCCTTGATCGAGACCGGCACGCCGTGCAGCGGGCCGAGCGGCCCGCCCTGCATCACGGCCGCCTCGGCGCGGCACGCCTCCACGCGTGCGGATTCGGCGAGCACGGCGGTGAAGACGTTCAGCCGTGGCTGCGCGCGCTCGATCGCGGCGAGCACGGTGTCGACATACTCCACGGGCGAAAGCCTACGCGCTCGGATCATTGCCGCCGCGCGCAGTGCGGGCAGGAACAGCAGGTCGTCAGACATGGAGGTGGAGGTCCTCGGAAGCGATACGAGAGTGCGAGGCTAGGCGCGGTCGTGATGCACAGCAACCCGCGTGCAGCGCAGCGTTTTCATGGAGCAGAGCAGGCTCAGCCGGTTGCGGTGTCGTGATCACACCGGTACGGTTGGCATGCGCGCAGCTCGGCTGCGCGTCGACAAACGGGAGAAACGATCATGAACGGACCGCGCGCTCGCCGCCGCGATGTGATGGTTGGGGCCTCGGCGCTGGCCGGCTTCGGCATCATCCGCCCGCGCGAGGCCCGTGCCGCGACCGCCCTGAACGTGGTGCTCGAGTCCGAGGTCGTGATCCTCGACCCGCATGTCATCACCGCGGCGATCACACGCACCTTCGGGCTCCATGTGTTCGACACGCTCTTCGCGATGAACGAGAAGGGCGAGATCAAGCCGCAGATGGTCGATGCGTGGGAGCAGTCCTCCGACCGCCTCAACTGGAGCTTCCGGCTGCGCGATGGGCTCAAGTTCCACGACGGTCCACCCGTCACCGCAGCCGACTGTGTCGCCTCGCTGCAGCGCTGGGCACCGGGCGATCCGCTCGGGCGGATGCTGCTTGCGGCAATGGCGTCGATCGAGGCGCGCGATCCACGGACGTTCACGCTGGCGCTGAAGGAGCCGTTCCCGCTGCTGTTGCAGGTTCTCGGCAAGCCAAACGCGCCACTGCCCGTGATCATGCCCGAGCGTCTGGCGCGCACGCCCCGCGCGGAGCGGATCCGTGAGCCGATCGGCTCCGGCCCCTTCCGGTTTCGGGCAGATCTGTGGCGTCCGGGCAACCTGATGGTGCTGGATCGCAACCCCGACTACGCGCCGCGCGCGGAGCCGCCCGACTTTCTCGCCGGCGGCAAGGACGTGAAGATCGACCAACTCAACCTGCGGGTGATGCCGGACCAGACCACGGGCGCGAACGCCCTGATCGCCGGCGAGATCGACTACATGCAGTATCTGCCCTTCGACCTCATTCCGCTGCTCGAGCGCGCGCGTGACGTGCGGCTGCTCGGTCTTGGCGGGTTGCACCAGTTCCAGGGCAATTTCCGCCTCAACCACGAGGCCCCACCGTTCAACGATCCTGCCGTGCGCCGGGTGCTGTGGAAGCTCGTCGACCAGCAGGCGATCCTGACGGCGATCGGCATCCCGCCCCAGTTCCAGGCCCGGCAGTGCGGTTCGTTCTGGATGTGCGATGCGCCGCTCTCGACACTCGCCGGCGCCGAGATTGCGACCGTGGACATCGAGGCGGCGCGACGCGAACTCCAGGCGACACGCTACAACGGCGAGCCCGTGATTGTGCTCGAAGTCGCGGGTTCGATCAGCCAGACGGCGGCGATGGTGCTGATCCAGAACATGAAGCAGGCCGGCTTCACGGTCGACGAGCAGGTGATGGACTGGGGTACCGTGCTGGCCCGACGCGTGCGGAAGGACGGCTGGTCGATGTTCGCTGTCTACTCCAACGGCACCGACATGATGTCGCCGCTGACGCACTTTTATGTCGCCTCGACCTGCGGCGACTTCCCAGGGTGGTCGTGCGACAACCGTATCCCGCCGCTGCTCACCGCCTTCGCGAAGGCGGAGACGCTCGACGAACGCCAGCGTCTCGCGGCCGAGATTCAGCGCCTCAGCTACGAGCTGACCCCTTCACTGATGTGGGGACAATTTACGATCCCGGCCGGCTATCGCACGCGGCTCAGGAATCTGATCCAGTCCTCCTACCCGATGTTCTGGCAGGTCGAGCGCGCGGCCTGACACCGTCTAGCCGGTGAGGCCGCGGATCGCGCGGAACCCGGCCTCCGCCGCCTCCAGCACCTGGTCGATATCCGCCTCGGTGTGGGCGGCGCAGAGGAACATGTTGTGCCTGGGGTGCAGGAAGGCGCCCGCCCGCAACGCTGCGCGACAGAACGTCGAGCCGATGGTGAAGTCGGTGTCTCCGTCGAACAGGAACAGCGGCATCTGCACCGGTCCGCTCTGGCGCAGCCCTACGCCATGGGCCGCTGCGAGTTCGGCGAGACCGTCGCGCAGCCGTAGGCCGAGCCGTTCGATGTGCAGGATGAGTTCGCACGCATCCATCCGGTCAAGCGTCGCTACGGCCGCCGCCATCGGCACGGCCGCACACCAGAACGAGCCGGTGATGAAGACCCGCGCTGCGGCATCGCGCCAGCGGTCGTTTCCTGTCACGGCCGCGAGCGCGTGGCCATTCGCGATCGCCTTGCTCCAGGCCGCGAGATCGGCGCGCACGCCCACGGTCTCCCAGCTGCCGCCCCGGTGCAGCCGGAAGCCGGCGCGGACATCATCAACGATGAGTGCGGCATCGCGCGCATCGCAAACTGCGCGTACGGCTCGCGCGAAGGCAGGGTCAGGAAGTTCCTGATCGACCACATTGTCATGGCGGAAACCGGTGACGATTACGGCGGCCAGGTCATCGCCCGCGCGCTCCGCCGCCTCATGCAGGCTGGTGATGTCGTTGTAGACAAGACGAATCTGATGCGCCCGGTCGGCCTCGGTTGTGCCAGCCGGCACGGGCGTGCACCAGGGTGCGGCCCCGTGATAGGAGCCGCGCGCGATCAGGATCGTGCGCCGGCCCGTGCCCGCGCGCGCGATCATGACGCAGGCCGTGGTCGCGTCTGTCCCGTTCTTCTGGAACATCGCCCAATCGGCATGTGGCACGCGTGCGACCAGCCGCTCCGCGAGTTCAACCATCACCGGTGCGGGGCCATTCAGGCAGTCGCCCAGCGCCGCCTGGCGGGCGGCGGCCTCGTCCACGGCCGGGTCATGGTGACCAAGAACGATCGGGCCCCAACTGCACATCAGATCGACGTAGTCGCGGCCGTCGACATCCCAGATGCGACCACCCTGAGCACGCCCGAAGAACTGCGGGTAGCCATCGGGCAAACGTGCGGCGTGCAGATGCCCCCACATGCCGCTCGGCACCACGCGTGCCGCGCGCTCGCGCAATGTCCGATCCAGGTCGATGGTCGCCGGAATGACGCTCATGCCCGGCCGCCGCAGAGTCGCTGAAGCGCGGAGGCGACTTTCGCCCCATCCCCCAGCGCGGCGAGATTGAGCGGGCGTGAAACGACAGGCGCGGCCTCGCTGCCCGAGACGCGCAGAACTTCGGAATCGAGCCAGTCGAGATAGCGCTCTTGGATCTCGGCCGCCCAGCGCGCGCCGTGGCTGCCGCCGCGGGCGGCCTGTTCGGCGATCAGCACGCGGTTGGTGCGCTTGACGCTTTCGCCGATGGCCTCCCAATCGAGTCCGTACAGGTCGAGGGTCCGCAGGTCGAGCACGTCCGCATCCACGCCGGTGCTCTCGGCGGCCGCTAGGCACTCGGCCACCATCGCCCCATAGGTCAGCACCGTACAGGCATTGCCGCCGCGTACCCGACGCGCGCGGCCGAACGGCACCTGCCAATCAGGTGGGCCGTCGGGTACTGGGCCAGTCTCCTGGAACAGTGCCTGATGCTCCAGCACCAGCACTGGGTCGTCGCAGGCAAGGGCAGTGTTCATCAAGCCGGCATAGTCGTAGGGCGATGCGGGAGCGACGATGCGCCAGGCCGGGAACGCCGCAAACAGCCCCGACGGATCGCCCGAATGCTGCGAACCATAGCCGGTGTGCGGCGAGATGCGCGCGCGCACCACGAGTGGGATGCGGACACCGCCGCCGAACATGTGGCCGAACTTGGCGATCTGATGGAACAGCTGGTCGGCGGCGACGATCGCGAAATCGGCGAACATGAACTCGACGATCGGGCGCAGCCCGGTCAGCGCCGCGCCGAGCGCCATGCCGGTAAAGGCATTCTCGCAGATCGGTGTCGCGAAGACGCGATCGGGGAAGCGCGCCGGGATGCCGCGCGTTGCCCCGGCCACACCGCCGCGCAGACGGTGAATGTCCTCGCCGATCAGCACGACAGTCGGGTCACGCTCCATCGCGCGCATCAGCGTGGCTGCGATCGTGTCGATGTAGTTCGCCTCGACATGCGGCGCGGCGGGCACAGTGTCCGTGATGCGCGGCGACGCGTTGCGGATTCCGACATCCACGCTGGTGGGATCGGGCACGAGACCAGCACGAACCCGTCTTGCATTCGCGCCAGGCGGGACTTCGGTCAGGGCGGCGACGGCTGCCTCCACGACGGCCGCTGCGCGTTCCGTCAGGTCTGCAAGGCTGCGCTCGTCGAGTACTCCCATCGCGAGCAGGCGCTGCGGCATCGTCGCGAGCGGATCGCGCTCCCGCCAGGCGGCCTCCTCCTCACGGCTGCGATAGCCGAGTGCGCTGCCGGCGAGCGGCCCGGACTGGTGCAGGAACCGGTAGCACTCGGCCTCGATCAGCACCGGACCGCCCGCATGGCGGATACGGTCGATCGCCCAGCCCATCGCCCTGCGTACCGCGATCACGTCCATGCCGTCGCAGACGATCGCAGGCACGCCGAGCATCGGTCCGCGTGACGAGAGCCTGGTTTCCCGTGTCTGCTCGGTCACATGCGTCGAGACCGCATAGAGATTGTTCTCGAGGAAGAACACCACCGGCAGGGTGTAGAGCGCGGCCAGGTTGATCGCCTCGTAGACCGGACCCGCCATCAAGGTGCCATCGCCGAAGAACGCGACCGAGATGCCGTCGCGGCCCAGCACCTTGTCGGCGAGCGCGTAGCCGACCGCGTGCGGCACATTTGCACCGATGATCGCAGATGAGCCAACGATCCCTGCCTCAGCCCATCGCATGTGCATCGAGCCGCCGCGACCGCCGCAGAATCCGTCCATCAGTCCCATGATCTCGGCCATCGCTCGGCGCACGGTCACGCTGGCGCGGTCGGGAAAGGGATCGTGCCGCGGATCGTAATCGTCCGGCAGCGTCGCGTTCAGAAGCTTGGCGAGAATCTGATGATGCGCACGATGCGTGCCGTTGATGCCGTCGCTCGGCGCAAGCCACGACATCGCGCCGACCGCCCCCGCTTCCTGACCGATCGAGGCATGGGCGGGTCCGTGCACGAGCCCCTCGCCGTGGAGCGTCAGGATGCGCTCCTCGAAGCGGCGGATCAGCAGCAGCTGTTCCATCCAGCGGGCGAGATCGGCCGGCGACTCGCGCGCCCAGTCGTCGTCGGTGACAGCAAGCCGCAGCCACGGCACATCGGTGACGATCGTTTGCAGATGGCTCATGCGTGATCCTCGAAACCCTCGAAGGGGGCAGGGTCGAGGAAGCGGCGCAGCACGTTGCCCGTGATGCGCGCGACGTTGTTGGCTCCCTCCCGGTGTGGGAGGGCGGAGACCCAGGCGATCGAGCCGGTCGTGAACACCGCTCCACCCTTGGCCGTCGGGAAGAACGTCATGTCGGCGCGCACACGCGCGTTCTGATCGCCGGTGAAGCCGCGGTGCAGCGTGCGTAGCTCCTCCGGTGCCGGAATGCCGCCATAGCCGAGCCGGTCACAGGTCGCGAGCAGCATCAGAGAGGGCGGCGAGCCCAGTGTCGCATCGGCGCGATCGACCTCAATCCCAGCCGCACCGCCGCCGCGCAGGCCGAAATCGCCGATCCGCTCCTCGGCGCCGATGCCGTCGAAGATGAAGGCGACGCGCGGATCGAACGAATCCGGCAGGCGGTGATACCAGCCGGACCGGTCGAACACCTGCGCATCGAACCCGACCCCGACCAGTCGCTGTGGCGCGCGTCCGTTGGCGCGCCAGAGCCCCGAGGGCTCGCCGGTGAAGGCGAGGCAACCCTCGCCGGGCTCGCCCTCCCAGGTGCGCAAGCCCACCGCGCCGCGGCGGATCTCGATCGTGTGCGGATGCATCGGGTGAAAGGCGATGCGCCAGTAGAAACCGTTCCCACCGAGATACATGTGCCGCCCGCCGCCGCGCTGATAGGCGTCGAACGCGTCCAGCATCTCCTTCGAGACATACTCGGGATGCGAGGCCGTGATGACGCACCGATACGGCGCGAGCGCAGACAACCCTTCGCGGTGGATGTCCTCGTCGGTGATCACGTCGAAGCCGATGCCCTCGGCTTCGAGCCAATCGAGCAGCAGCGAGTCGGCGCCGTAATTGAACACGTTGCCGCGCGGACGCATGTTCAGGATCGGGCGCGAGGCGGTGCTGGTGCACCAGCCTGAACCGTCCGAATGCGTGTCGTAGGTGGAGAGGCCGAGCTCGCGATGCGCCTGCAGATAGACGTCGTCGCGCGAGAGCACGATCAGCCCTTCAAGCATCGCCTCGGCATGCACCTGGTCGAGCCGGAGCGCGCTGTTGGCGTAGGCGAGATAGGTCGCGGTCGAGGCCACCACGGCCAGCGTCTCGCGCTTGCCGTCACGTGCGGGGCGAATGAAGAACGGCACGTGACTCTCGATCCGCTCACCGTCATGCTCGGCGGTGAGTTTCAGGCTGTAGTAGCCAGAGCGCCACGTGTCGGGAACTGTGAGCGCCAGGTCCGGGCTCCAGCCGCAATCGGCCATGTCGTCGGCGTGGAAGTGGATCGCGCCGTACTGCCACGGCGCCTCGCGCCAGGATTGCGTGCGCCCATCCCAGTTCGCACCGGTCATCGCACGCGCGGGAAGTTGGCGAAGGCTGGCGTGCTGGCGGCGCGGCCCGGCATCCTCGGCGATGTCGCTCGGGATGCTGCGCGAGAAGTCCCAGGCGGCGAGCAATCCCGGATCGCCAGAGGGCGGCACGACCGCCTCGACGAGCGCACGCAGCGCCGCCTCCCCGATCGCCGCGGCATGGATGCGGGGTCGATCCAGCTTGCCGTCGAGATGGCGGTCCGTGAGTGACGCATCCGTGCCGGTCGCCGATGCGGCGAGAACCAGCGGCGTGGCGGTGGCGGCGGGCAGACCGGCCGGTCCCACGATGCTGACGGTCTCGCTCCGGTCCCGCCCTGCTTGCGGGTCGAGGCTGCGCTGGATCACCGTGATCGTTCTCGTTGCGCCATCGAGTATCGCGCCGACGAACACCCACTCACGTTCGAGCAGGGGGCGCGTGGCAGCGGCGATCCAGCGCCGCGCCCCGTCGCTAACCTCGAAGCACAGCCGACCCTTCGCATCGAGCCCGAAGCGCCAGCCCGTTGCGCCCGACCAGCGCGACAGGATCGTCTGTTCGCCGGCACCTGGCGCGGTCGGCCACAGATAGGCTCCGATCGACAGCGCGGCCAGTCCGTCCAGTCCCTGCGGATCGGCAACGATACCGCAGGAACCCGGATGGATCGGCTGGTGCCTGAGCGGCACCGTGCCGTCGACCAGCGATCCCGGTGCCGAGACGCGAACGCCCGGGCCAGCGGGGTCCGGATCCGCGCAGCGGACGCGCACGATCCGCGCTTCCGCCTCGCCGAGGGCGGCACTCGACAGGCGGAATGTGATCTCCTCGCCCGGCGAGACGATCAGCGGGGTTGCGTAGCCGAGAACGGTGTTGGTGTCGGTCATCAGTCCAGATCGTCCGGCAGGTCCTGGCCCGTCAGTTCGCGCCAGCGGACGCGGAAGACATGCCATTCGGCGTGCGCGAGGTCGGTGAAGACCTGGTTCGGGAAGGTTTCGATCGGCGCGCCGCGCGCGGCGGGAATGCGCGCGAGCATCCAGCGCCGGCCCGGCTCGAGTGCCACCAGCACATAGCGTCCGCCCGGCGCGCTCCAGCGCATGCGGTGCAGCACGCGCTGGAGTTCGTCGCTATGCGGACCCTTCGGTGCCGCGCGGAACTCGCGCACGAGATCGATCCGTGCGGGATCGATCTCGTAATGCGCTGTCGTGGGGTCGTTGACGAGCATGGCCTCAGGCGGTCAGCCAGCTCAGCCAGCGTTCGCGCATCCGCTCGCGATTGGCGGCGATCCACTCGTAGTCGGCGATCACCATGCGCGACCAGTTGTCGGGCAGCGAGGGTCGGAAGCGACGCTCCTCCGCTGGCACGAGCGCGGCCGCGTTGCGGTTGTTGGAGTCGAAGCTCACCTTGCCGCTGAACACGACATGCTCCTCGGGGTTCTGGACGAAGAAGTCGAGGAAGCGGATCGCGTTCGCGGTGTTCGGGCCGTTGCGCAGCACCGCCCAGTTGCCGACGTCGCGGATGGCCTGGTTCCAGGTGAAGTCGAACTCGCCGCTCTTCGCCAGCGGCACGGAGCGGCTCGAATAGGACATGGTGGCGACGGCCTCGCCGCTGCGCATCAGCTGCATGATCTGATCGCCCGACCGCCACCAGGCGGCGACCTGGGGCTTCAGCGCCGTCAGCTTGCGATAGGCCCGGTCGAGATCGAGCGGGAACAGTGCCTCGCGCGCCACACCGTCGGCGAGCAGGGCAGCGACCGGCACCCACCACTCGCGATCGCCGGTCTCGGGCAGCGCGCGCGGGCCGGGGAACTTCTGCACATCGAAGAAGTCGGCCCAGCCTTCCATCGCGCGCTCGCCGAAGGCGCGCTTGCTCCAGACGAGCGTCATTGCCCCGCCGGTGCGCATCAGCCCGTGCGAATAGCACGCGCCAGGCAGCGCGTTCTCACGGACGCCTGCCATGCCGTCACAATCGAGCGGCTGGAGGATATCGCGGTGCTGGATCAGGTCGGGTGGCGTGGCGGTGACGATGTCGAAGGCCACGTTGCCGGTGCGTGCGCCGGCCACCGCGCGGGCCCACTGATCGGGCAGCTCGATTGGCACGGAGCGGACACGGATGCCGGTATCGCGCTCGAAGCGGCGGTAGAAGTGTTCCTGCAGGCTGCGCTCCATCAACCCGGCCGTGGTGGCGATGATCACTTCGCCACGCTGGGCGAGGGCAGGACGGGCAGCGACAGCGGCGAGCGCTGAGGCAGCGAAGGTACGACGCTTCATGGCTGTGGTCTCCTCTTGCGACGCGGTCTCGGTGCGTCGTCTGTTGCCTCCGGATCGAGCGGGACGACGCGGCCCGCCTCGATCTCTTCCAGGAGCCTCAGCAGGGCCGATCCGCCCTCGACGAGGTCGGCGCGGACTGCCTTGCGCGCAGCTGCCGGGTCGGCTGTGCGCAGCGCGGCGATGATGTCCTTGTGGCGATGCCGTCCCGGATAGCGTGGCCGGGCGTTCGGATAGAGGAGATTCAGCAGCGGGCCGTTGCGCAGCCAGATCCCCTCGAGGATGCCGAGCAGATTGGGCATCGACGCGGCGCGCCAGATCAGATGATGGAAGCGGAAATTGGCGGCGATCGCCTCGGTCCAGTCGGCGGCATCTTCGGCGCGCACCAGGATCGCGTGCTCGGCGGTGAGTGCATCCAGCACTGCCCTGTCGGTGCGCGCCGCGGCCTCTTCGGCAGCGAGACCTTCCAGCAGCAGACGGATGCGGCGCAGCTCAAGATAATCAGCGAGCGAGAGGCGCACGACGCGGATCGCGGAGCCGGTACGCATCTCCAGTCCGCCTTCGCGGATCAGCTGGAACACGGCCTCGCGGACGGGGGTCTCGCTGACATCCATCGCAGCGGCAAGCTCGTGCAGCTTCAGCCTCTGGCCTGGCTTGAGCCTGCCGTGCAACAGCGCCGTGCGGAGCTCCGCGTATACCCGTCCGCTCAGGCTGTCGCGCGCCACCGGGCGAAGGGCGGGCCCGCTCATGCCCCGCCCCGTGCCGCGCCGCGGCGGCCGATCCAGTGCGCGGCGAGCAACACCACCACAGAGAGTGCCGTCAGCAGGGTCGCAACGGCTGCCAGGACCGGCGAGAGATCATAATCGATGTCTTCGAACATCTTGCGCGGCAGGGTCTTGCCGTCGATGTCGGAGATGAAGAACGACACCACGGCCTCGTCGAAGGAGATGATGAAGGCGAACAGCGCCGCGCTCGCGATGCCGGGCAGGATCTGCGGCAGTGTGACATGGAGGAAGGCGCGCCAGCGGCTCGCCCCGCAGGAGAGGGCCGCCATCTCCAGCGCCGGGTCGAAGCGGCGCAGTGCGGCGAGCACGGAGAACACCGCGAAGGGCAGCGCCAGCACGGTGTGGGCGGCGGCGAAGCCGATCAGCGTGCCGGTCAGCCCGAGCCGGTCGAACACCAGGAACAGCGCGACCGCGAGCGCAATGTGCGGCACGACGATCGGCCCGACGACCAGCGTCTCGATGGCGCGCCGGCCGGGGGGGCGTCCGCGCACCAGGCTGAGCGCGACCATGGTGCCGATCCCGGTGGCAAGCACCGCCGCGATCACGCCCGCCTTCAGGCTGAACAGCGTCGCCGCGATCCAGTCGCGATCGGCGAAGTAGGCGCCGTACCATTCGAGTGAGAATCCGCGCGGGGGGAACTGGAGGAAGCGGTCGGGGCCGACCGACATCGGGATGATGATGATGGTCGGCACCATCAGAAAGACGCAGACGAGCCACGCATAGACATCGACGACGCCGCGGCTGGTCATGACGAGGCCACGAACCGGTCGAGCCGCACGGCCCGGTTGAACAGCGCGACCAGCACCAGGGTGAGCAGCAGGAGGCAGCCCACCAGCGCGCCGGCGAAGGGCCAGTTCAGCAACTCGCGCACCTGCTGGCTGATCAGCGTGGCGATCATCATCTGCTGCGGCCCGCCGACCAGCGCGGGGGTGACGAAGAAGCCGAGTGCCAGAAGGAATACCATGATCGATCCGCTCGCGACGCCGGGCAGGCTGAGCGGCAGGGTCACTTCGATGAAGCTTCGCCATGGTCGTGCGCCGAGGATGGCAGCCGCGCGAGCGTAGTCGGGCGGGATTGCGCGCAGCGCGGTCCAGAGCGGCAGCACCATGAAGGGCAGCAGCACATGCGCCATCGCCACCACGACTGCGCCCTCGGTATAGAGCAAGCGCACGGGTGCATCCGCGAGGCCGAGCGCCAACAGCAGGTCGTTGATCAGACCGTTGCGCCGCATGAGCACCGTCCAGGCATAGGTGCGCACGAGCACGCTGGTCCAGAGTGGCAGCATCACGCAGGCGGCGAGCAGCAGCAGCGTCACGCCGCGCGCACGCGCCATCGCGATCGCCAGCGGATAGCCGAGGACAAGGCAAATGACCGTGACGAGTGCGGCGATCCGGACCGTACGCCAAAGCACGCGGAGATAGACAGGCTCGTCGAACACCCGCGCGTAGTGCTCGAACGTCGCGGCGGGGACGAACAGGCTCTCGTGCAGCAGTACGCCGACCGGCAGCAGGAAGGCGATGAACAGCACCGCGAGGAACGGGAGCAGCAGAGCCAGGCTGAGCGCGGGGCTCATCTCCCGCGCGCCACGGAAGAAGGCGGGCGGCGGCCGGGTCATGGAGCGTGCCGGAAGATGCGCCCGTGCGCCGCGTCCCAGGCGACGTGCAGGCGCTCGCCCAGGCTCGGCACTGGCATCCCGGCAGCAACGCGCATGCGCAGCTGCGCGCCGAAGCCGGTGCGCAGCAGGCACGCCGTCTCGGCGCCGACATAGACGGTCTCGATCACCTCGGCGGCGAGCCCATCGGCCGCGCGGCGGATCCGTTCGGGGCGGACCGCGATCTGCCCGGCCTCGCCGGCCATGAGTGGCGAGACGGCAATGCCATGGAGCGGCGAGCCATCCGCGGCCCGCAGCGTCGCCGCAGCCCCGGCCGCGGCGGAGCGTTCGGCCCGGCCATCGAGAAACGCGGTCTCGCCGATGAAGCCGGCGACGAACGGATTCTCGGGGGCCTCGTAGAGCATCTGCGGCGTGCCGACCTGCATCAGCCTGCCGTGGTCGAGCACGGCGATGCGGTCCGCCATGGTGAGCGCCTCGGTCTGGTCGTGGGTGACGAACACGACGGTAATGCCGAGGGCGCGCTGCAGCCGCTTGATCTCGAGCTGCATCTCCTCGCGCAGCGCCTTGTCGAGGGCGGAGAGCGGCTCATCCATCAGCAGGATCGGCGGGCGATAGACGATCGCGCGGGCGAGTGCGACGCGCTGCTGCTGCCCGCCCGAGAGCTGGCTTGGCAGGCGGTCGCCGTAGCCGGCGAGGCGGACGGTGGCGAGCGCCTCGTCCGCGCGCGCGCGCCGCTCACGCGTCGGGACGCCGCGCATCTTCAGCGGAAACGCGACGTTGTCGCGTACGCTCATGTGCGGGAACAGCGTGGTGCGCTGGAACACCATGCCGATGTTGCGGCGATGCGCGGGCGACCAGGTCGCGTCCTCGCCGTTGAGCAGCACGCGCCCCGAGGTCGGGTGCTCGAAGCCGGCAAGTGTCATCAGGATCGTCGTCTTGCCGGAGCCGGAAGGCCCGAGCAGGGCGAGGAACTCGGCCGGCTCGGCGGCGAGGCTGACGCCATCGACGGCGACCACCGGGCCGAAGGTCTTGTGCAGCGCCTCGACCGCGACTTCGCCGATCCGTGTCGTCGTGCCGCTCGTGTCTCGCACGTGGCTCCCCGTCCTCGTGCGCTCAGTGCAGCGGATATATCCTATGCTCGTCAAGCGCGGACTCAAGCTCCGCCCCACCGGGCGAATGAACGCGCCGCAGGGCGAGGGCGAAGCGAGTCGGCGGGCGGGGCGCGTCGTCCGGAGGTGGTCGGTGCCGCCGCTACGGCGGCGAGCGCCACATGGTCGGCACGAAGGCGTAGCCCTCGCCGCGGCGGGCGACGTAGCCGATGCCCGGGAAGGCAAGGTGCGAGCCCGCCACCGCGATGCGGTCGGTCGCCGCCATGTCGAACAGGCGCCGGCGCGACTGCGCCGTCAGATCCGGATCGGAGTCGAACGAGATCGACCAGTCCGGCCGGGCGAATTGGAGTGCCTGGGCGTGCACCACGTCCGCCCACATCAGCAGCTGCGCATCGCCCGAGGCGATCTGCACGCCGAGATGGCCGGGTGTGTGGCCGGGGATCGCCAGCGTGCGCAGGCCGGGTGCGACCTCGGTCTCGGTGCCGATCCGCCGCACGCGCGACCCGTAGGCCGCCAGCACGGCCCGCGCCGGCGCGAAGAACGGCCGCAGCGGCGGAGGGGCGCGGGTTTCCTCGCCCGGATCCGACCAATAGGCGGCCTCCGCCTCGGCCACCAGGAGCTCGGCGCGCGGGAAGGCCGCGCTGCCGTCCGCCTGCATCAGCCCCACCGCATGGTCGCGGTGCATGTGCGTCAGCACGATCGTCTCGATATCGTCGGCTGCGAGGCCGGCGGCCGCCAGATTGGCCGGAATCTGGCCCAGATTCGGCCCGAGGGCGGAGGCCGCGCCCGCATCGATCAGGATGCGCCTCGTTCCGATCGTGACCAGGAAGGCGTTGACGGCGAGCGGCACGCCGCCAGGGGCGACGAAGGCGTCGGCGCGGAGGCGGTTCGCCGTCTCGGCATCGTAGCGCGCGAACAGGTTCGGCAGCGCCGCGTCGGGGAAGGCGATGGTGCCGTCGAGCAGCGCCGTCACCTCGATCTCGCCGACCCGATGGCGATAGAAGCCCGGCGCCTGCCGGCTCGCGGGCGCCACCTGGGCACCGGCGGGAACTGCGGCCGTTGCCGCGAGCGCCGCCGTGCCGAGCAGGAGCTCGCGCCGGCGCGGCGCTGACCAGGCCTGATCGTTGCGCATTCCGGTATCCTCCTCTGCCGGCCTATTCGGCGCGGATGTTGGCGCGCGTGATCACCTCGCGCCATTGCGCGATGTCGCGGCGCAGCACGGCGTCGAACGCCTCGGGGCCGAGGCCCTGCGGCACGAGGCCGAGCGCGAGCAGGCGCTCGCGCACCGCCGGCTCGGCGAGGGCCGCGCGCACCGCCTCGGCCATGCGGCTCTGGATCTCCGCGGGCAGCCGGGCGGGTGCGAACAGGCCGAGCCAGAACTCATTGGCGAAGTCCGGCAGGCCGCTCTCGCCGATCGTCGGCACGCTCGCGAGCAGCGGCGCGCGGGCAGGGCTCGTGACCGCAAGCGCGCGCAGCCGCCCCTCCTCGACCAGTCCGCGCGAGCCGGGGATCGTGTCGAAGACAAACTTGATCTCGTTCTGCATCAGCCCCGTCAGCGACGGCCCGCCGCCGCGATACGGCACGTGCACCACCTGGATGCCGGCGCGCAGGGCAAAGAGCTCGCCGATGAGATGGCCCGAGGAGCCCACACCGGCCGAGCCGAAGTTGAGACGGCCCGGATTGGCGCGCGCATAGGCGATCAGTTCGCCGACGTCGCGTGCCGGTAGCGACGGGTTCACCACCAGCAGATAGGGTCCGGTCACCGCCAGGCTGACCGGCGTGAGATCATCCAGCACGTTGTAGGGCAGGCTCGGCTTGAAGCTCGGCTCGGTGGCCAGCACCGAGGTGTGGAACAGGAAGGCGGTGCCGTCAGCAGCCGCGCGCACGACCGCTTCCGTGCCGATCGAGCCGGCGGCACCAGCACGGTTCTCGACGATCACGGGCTGTCCAAGCCGGGTCTGGAGATCGGCTGCCAATACGCGGGCGACCGGGTCCGTCGAGCCGCCGGGCGGGTAGGGCACGACGATGCGCACGGGCCGGTCCGGCCAACGCGGCTGCGCAAGCGCCGGCGCGGCCAGCAACGCTGCCGCTCCTGCCGCGCGGAATGTCTGTCTCCGACCGAGCCGTGCCATTCCTGGTTCCTCCCCCGATCCGGTCCGTCAAGGCCGGATGTCTGGAGGTGACGTTGGGCAGCCGCCGCGCGGCGGGGAACGCATCGCGCCGGCACGGCATCGTTGCGGAGAATGAAATCTTCAGCCGGGCAGCTTCGGCGGCTGGTCGGGCGGGCCGACCCCCTCGCGGAACAGCTCGACCAGGAAATCGAGGAAGACGCGCAGCTTGGTCGGCATCCGCCGGCCGTTCGCATAGACGGCAAAGATGCCGTTCTCGAACTCCATGTGGCTGACGCGGTGGTCGGGGAAGAGCCGGACGAGCCGCCCCGTGCGCAGCTCCTCGAGGATCGACCAGTCGGGCAGCAGCGCGATACCCAGCCCCGCGCACGTCGCCGACAGCAGTGCCGGCCCGCTGTCGGTCTGCAGGCTGCCGCTGACCGGCACCTCGGTCAGCGCGCCGGCTCCGTCGAGGAAGCGCCAGACCGGGCGGCCGAGCGTCAGGCGGTAGGTCAGGCAGTTATGCGCGCCGAGTTCGGCCGGTGTGCGCGGCGGCGCGTGTCGGGCGAGATAGCCCGGCGCGGCGCAGACGATGCGCTCGGAGGTGGCGAGCCGGCGAGCGATCAGGCTCGAATCGGCGAGCGCGCCGATGCGGATGTCGAGATCGAGCTGCCGCTCGACCGGATCGATGATCGCGTTCGAGAGCTGCAGGTCCACCCGCACCTCGGGATTGGCGGCGAGGAAGCGCGGCAGGGCGGGCGCGACCCAGATCTGGCCGACCAGCACGCGCGCATGCACCCGCAGCATCCCCCGGGGCACGGCCTGGAGATTGGCGACCGCCTCGCGCGCCTCCTGGAGCTGGACCAGCACCTGCTCGACCTGACGCAGATAGAGCTCGCCCGCCTCGGTGAGCGAGAGGTGGCGGCTGGTGCGGTGGAACAGCCGCGCGCCGAGATCCTCCTCCAGCGCCTGCACCTGGCGCGTGACCGACGGTGCCGACAGCCCGAGCTGGCGCGCGGCCGAGGACAGGCTGCCCTGCTGGACCACCGCCTGGAACACCCGCATCGCCCGCAGCTGATCCATCCGTTTCCCCCTGCATCGACAGGCGATCAGGCCCTGCGGCGGCGGTCACGGCAAGTCTGTCCTTTCACATGGCGCAAGGATGCTGGTCGTCCGCCGCGCGTTGTCGCGGCCGACGCCGCCGACCACGATCGAACCCAAGACCAGCCAGGGAGGAGATCACGTCGTGCCGGCCAATCGCCGCTCTCTGCTCGCCGCCGCCGCGCTTGCCGCATTGCCCGTGCTGCCCGCCGCGGCGCAGTCCGCCTATCCGACCCGGCCGATCCGCTTCGTCGTGCCGTTCGCGCCCGCGGGCGGCAGCGACATCGTCGCCCGTCTGCTTGCCGAGGAGCTCGTGCCGCGGCTCGGCCAGCCGCTGATCATCGAAAACCGGCCCGGCCAAGCGGGGTCGCTCGGCGCCACCTTCGTCGCGCAGCAGCCGCCGGACGGCTACACGATCCTGATCTGCACGCCGGGCGTGCAGATGACGAATCCCTTCCTCTACGCGAACCTCCGCTACGACGCCGAGCGCGACTTCACGCCGATCGTGCATCTCGCGCATCTGCCGAACGTGCTGGTCGTGCATCTCTCCGTGCCCGCGCGTTCGGTTGCCGAGTTCATCACCTATCTGCGCGCGAACCCGGACAGGCTGAGCTTCTCCTCCACCGGGCCAGGCTCGTCGAGCCATCTGGCGATGGAGCTGTTCATGAACATGAGCGGCACACGGATGACGCATGTGCCGTATCGCAGCTCGGGGCAGGCGTTGCTCGATCTGACGGCAGGCCGCGTCGAGGTCGCGCTCGACAGCTTCACGGCGATGATTCCGGCCGTGCGGGCGGGGCAACTGCACCTGCTCGGCGTCTCCACCGAGCGTCGGCTCGAGGAGTATCCCGACTTCCCGGCGATCGCCGAGACCCTGCCCGGCTACGAGAGCACCACCCTGCTCTACATCGCCGGCCCGGGCGGCCTGCCGGCGTCGATCGTCGAGCGCCTCAACGCGGTCTTCAACGAGGTGCTGCGCCTGCCGCGCATCCGTGACCGTTTCCGCGACCTGGGCATGGTCGCCTCGGGCGGCACGCCGGCGGAGCTCGCCCAGGTGGTGGCGGATGGGCGCAGCAAGTGGCGCCGCATCATCGAGACGGCCGGCGTGAAGGTGGAGTGAGACCGCGCCGATGGAGCTCACATGCTGCCGCTTCGCGCTGGCCGACGGGGTCGCGACGATCACGCTCGATCGGCCGCCGGTGAACGCGCAGAACCGGCGCCTGCGCGAGGAGCTCACCTGGCTGTTCGATGCGTGCTCGGACCGCGAGGATGTCCGCGCGGTCGTGCTGACCGGCGCCGGCGCGAGCTTCTCGGCCGGCGCCGACATCAAGGAGCGCGTCGGGCTGGTGCAGGGGCCGGGCGACTACATCCGCCACAACCGCCTGACGCGGGAGTTCTTCTACGCGCCGATGGACTGCCTGAAGCCGGTGATCTGCGCCGCGAATGGACCGGCGATCGGCGCCGGTTTCGCGCTGATGCTCGCCTGCGACATCCTGCTCGCGGCCGAGGAATGCTGGGTGCAGATGCCGGAGATCGATGTCGGTCTTGCCGGCGGGGCGAAGTTCCTCTCCGAGCATTTCAGCCGGTCGAAGGCGCGGATGATGTTCTTCACTGGCCGGCGCGTTCCGGCGGTGGAGCTCCATCGCCTCGGGCTCATCGAGCAGGTGCTGCCGCGCGCGGCGCTGCTCGATGCGGCGACCGAACTCGCGCGCGAGATCGCCACCAAGAGCCCGCTTGCGGTGCGCGAGGCGAAGCGCGCCTTCGCGGTGGTGGAGAGCATGCCCTACCGCGACGCATACCGCTTCGAGCAGACCATCACCGAGGCGCTGTCGCAAAGCGATGACGCCAGGGAGGCGCAGCGCGCCTTCGTCGAGAAGCGCAAGCCCGTGTTCAAGGGGAGATAGTATGCCAACCGGCCGTTTCACCAGCGATCTCGTGGAAGGCGACCGGCTGGGGCCGGTCGAGGTGATGATCAGCGCCTTCCAGGTGCGCGAGTACTGCCACGCCAACGAGATGCACCAGCCCTGCTTCCAGGACAGCGCGCGTCCGGTCGTGCCGCCGACCATGGCGCATCTGGAGAAGCTGCGCCTCTACTCCCTCTACTGCCCCGAGGGCTGCGGTCCCAATGCGCGGGTCCATTACACCTTCGACGTGACCTGGCACGCGCCGATCCACGCTGGCGATCCGCTGCTGGTGGAAGGTGTGGTCAGCCGCCGCTACCTCAAGCGTGGGCGTGAGTATGTCGAGATGGATATCACGATGCGTGCCCGTGACGATGGCCGGCTGCTCGTCGCCTATCGCGACACGGTCTGTCTCTCCTATCGCGAGTCGGCACAGGAGGCGGCGTGATGGAATTGCGCGAGGGGGACGAGATCCGCAGCGCGCCGCGCTGCATGACGCGCGAGCGGATGCGGTGGTACGTCGATGCGCTGCCGACGGTGGAGGCGAATGACGGCCGGGTGCACCGCGGCGGACCGACCATCCATGACGACGACGACTACGCAAAGCGCCAGGGCCTGCCGGGCATCATCGCCGACGGGATGATCTCGACCAACTGGATCCTCGATCTGCTGCTGCGCAGCTTCGGCCCGGCCGTGCTGGAGGGCGGCGGCGCGCTGACGACGAAGTACATCGCGCCGATCTACGAGGACGTGCCGGTCACCTGCGTGCTGCGCATCGCCGCGGTCGAGGAGGGGCCGGCCGGCCGGCGGCTCGGCGTCGAGGTCTGGGCCGAGGATGGCACCGGCCGGAAGCTGACCGTGGGCAGTGCCGCCGTGACCCTTGCGCGGGCCTAGCGGACATGGAGGGCGCGCTGCACGGCGTGCGCGTGCTGGACCTGAGCCGTGTCTTCGCCGGTCCGGCGGCGACGCAGGTGCTCGGCGATCTCGGCGCCGACGTCATCAAGGTGGAGGAGCCGGGACGCGGCGACGAGGCGCGCGGCTTCGGCGTGACGCGCGAGGTGCTGGAGCGTCTTGGCGCCAGCCCGTCGTTTCTCGCGCTCAACCGCAACAAGCGGAGCATCGTCCTCGACCTCAAGAGCGCGGCCGGGCGCGACCTCGCGCGCCGGCTCGCGCTCTCGGCCGATGTGCTGGTGCACAATTTCCGCCCTGGTGCGATGGAGCGGTGGGGGCTCGCCTATGAGGACCTCGCTGCCGACAATCCGGGCCTGATCCATTGCAGCTTCTCCGCCTACGGCGAGGCCGGTCCGCTGCGTGACTTCGGCGCCAACGACGTCGCCTTGCAGGCGCATTCCGGACTGATGCATCTGACCGGCGAGCCGGACCGGCCGCCGGTGCGCGTCGGCACCGCGGCGATCGATCTGCACGGCAGCCTCGGCATGGTCTGCGCGATCCTTGCGGCGCTGTTGCACCGCGCGCGGACGGGCAAGGGGCAGAAGGTCGCCTCGTCGCTGTTGCAGTCCTCGGCGCATCTGCTGTGCTACTTCTACACCGACTGGTGGCTGGCCCGGACCGAGCATCAGCGGATGGGCACGGCGAATCATCTGAGCGTGCCGAATCAGGTGTTTCCAGCGGCGGACGGCGACGTCGTGATCATCGCGCCGAGCGATGAGATGTGGCGCCGCTGCGCGCGCGCGCTCGACGCGGCCTCGCTCGACAGGCCGGAATTCGCCACCGCCATGGAGCGCCGCGCGCACCGCGCGGCACTGGTCGAGGCCCTCTCGGCCGTCACGCGGCGCCTCCGCTGCGACGAGATCCTCGCCTGCCTGGGTGCGGCGAAGGTGAATGTCGCGCGCGTCCACAGCATCGCCCAGGCGGCGGATCACCCGCAGCTCGCAGCCGCCGGCGCGGTGCTGGAGTGGGAGCGGGAGGGGCGCGTCGAACGTGGTGTCGCGCCGCCCTTTTCGCTGACCGCCGCACCGGTCGCGGTGCGCCGCCATCCGCCGGCACTCGGCGAGCACGCCGATCAGGTGCTGCGCGAGCTTGGCCTCGATGAGGCGGCAATCGCTGCCGCCCGGGCCGCCGGGGCGTTCGGCCCGCAGGGTTAACGCGCGGCGCAGGCGCCCTTAGGCGTTCCGGCGCAGCACCTCCGGGTTGACCACCACATGCGGGTCAAGCCGGCCGTCGAAGCAGGCGAGGATGCTCTCCGCGCAGGACATCGCCATCCGCCGCATGCTCTCCGCCGTCGCCGCCGCGCTGTGCGGCATCGCCACGACGTTCGGCGCCTTCAGCAGCACGTTGCCTGGTTCGACTGGCTCGACCGCGAACACGTCGAGCCCGGCCGCGGCGACGTGGCCCGACCCGAGCGCGGCGGCGAGCGCCGGCTCGTCCACTAGCGTGCCGCGCGCGGTGTTGATCAGCACCACGCCCGGCTTGGCGGCCTTGAGGAATCCCTCGCCCACCATGCCGCGCGTCTGGGTGTTGGAGGGGCAATGCAGCGTCACGATATCGGCGGCGGCGAGGGCGGCATCGAGATCGTCCGCCGGGGTGAACCCCGCCCCCTTGATGGTGTTGCGCGGCACGTAGGGGTCACGCACCAGCACCGTCATGCCGAAGGCGGCGCAGAGCCGCGCGACCCGCCCGCCGATCCGCCCGAACCCGATCACCAGCACGGTGCGTCCGGCGAGATCGAAGGTGGGCAATTCGGCCGGAAAGCCCCACTGCGCCGCCTTGGTGCGCGCATGGAAGGTGAGCGTCTGGCGCGCGGTGGTCAGCATCAGCATCAGCGCGTGCTCGGCCACGCTGACGGCGTTGGCGTCCGGCGTGACGGTCAGCGGGATGCCGCGCGCGGTCAACGCATCGACATCCACCGCGTCGTAGCCCACGCCGTGGCGCGCGACGATCCGCAGCTTCGGCGCCTGGGCGATCACGCCGGCGTCGATCCGGGTGATCCGCACGGTGATGGCGTCCGCCTCGGCGATGCGGGCGGCGAGCGTCTCGGGCGTGACCGGATCGAGCACCTCGACGGTGACGCCTGGTGTCGCGCGCATCAGCGCGATCGCGTCATCGTGGATCGGGCGGAGGCAGAGGACGTGCGGCATCTCAGGCGTTCCTCCGCAGCACCTCGGGGTTCACCAGGAACCCGGGGTCGATCCTACCGTCCAGCGCGTCGAGCATGTTGTGCGCCGCGCGCACGGCCATCTTCGCGAGCGTCTCCTGGGCGGCGGCCGCGCTGTGCGGCGAGAGGATGACGTTGTCGAAGCCGAACAGCGGATTGTCCTGAACCGCCGGCTCGATCGTCAGCACGTCGAGCCCGGCGGCCGCGACCTTGCCCGAACGCAGCGCGTCCACCAGCGCCGCCTCGTCCACTACCGGGCCGCGCGCGGTGTTGATCAGCCACACGCCGGTCTTCATCCGCGCGAAGGCATCGGCGTTGATGAGGTGATGCGTGCCCGCGTGCAGCGGGCAGTGCAGCGTCACCACGTCGGCCTCGGCCAGCGCGGCCTTCCAGTCCGGCGCCGGGATATGCCCGTCGGCGGCGATGCGCGGGGTGGGGAAGGCCGGGTCGTGCACCATCACGCGCATGCCGAACGCGGCGCAGAGCCGCGCCACGCGGGTGCCGATCCGCCCGTAGCCGATCACCAGCACGGTGCGGCCCGCGAGCTCGCCGATCGGCGGCCCGTCCACCGAGCGCCACTCGCCGCCCTTCACCATCTTGTCGTAGGCCGGCACCTGGCGGGCGACGCCGAGCAGCAGTCCCATCGCGTGCTCGGCGACACCGAGGTCGTTCGCGCCGTTCACCACCGCCACCGGCAGGCCGCGCTTCGTGCACTCGGGGATGTCGATCGTGTCGAAGCCGACGCCGTAGCGCGCGACCACCTTCAGCGACGGGCAGCGGTCCAGGAACGCGGCATCGACGCGGCTCAGCCAGAGCAGGATCGCATCGGCCTTGGAAGCGCGGGCGGTGAAGTCGGCGACGTCGGTCGCGACCTCCACCGTGACGCCGGGGCGCGCGTCGAGCACCGCGCGGCCGGCAGGATGGAGCGGCCGCTCGAGCAGCACATGGGGCATTCAAGGAGTTCCTTCCTGGACGATCGAGGCGAGGGGCGCATCCTGCGGCGGGCCGGGGCGGTCGGCAACCTGCTCCCCGGCGGCGGCGATGCGCCGGCACCCAAGGCTCTCAGCGTCACCGCCGCTTTCGCCACGCCAGCCCCTTGGCGGAGGCGCCGTTCGATGGTCGATTGCGCCCGCGTCATTCAGAAGGGACACACCATGCCGCGCATGACCGGTGGCGATGCGATCGTCGACAGCCTGCTGCGCCACGGGATCGACACCGTGTTCGGCCTGCCCGGCGTGCAGATGTACGGGCTGTTCGACGCGCTCGCCCGCAATGCCAACCGCATCCGCGTCATCAATGCGCGGCACGAGCAGACCACGGCCTACATGGCGCTCGGCTACGCCTGCGCGACGGGCAAGCCCGCCGTCTACTCCGTCGTGCCGGGCCCGGGTCTGCTGAACACCACGGCGGCGCTCTCCACCGCCTGGAGCGTCAACGCGCCGGTGCTGTGCCTGACCGGGCAGGTGCCGTCCGCCCAGATCGGGCGGCTGCGCGGCCAGCTGCATGAGCTGCCGGACCAGCTCGCGACGCTGCGCACCTTGGTGCGGCACGCGGAGCGGATCGAGGACCCGACCGAGGCGCCGCGCAAGGTGGCGCGCGCGTTCCAGGAGATGGTGTCCGGCCGGCCCGGCCCGGTCGCGCTGGAAATCCCGCTCGACCAGCTGCCGGCCGAGGCCGAGGTCGCGCCGTGCGATCCGCTGCCGCGCCATCCCGATCCGGTGCCGGACCCGGCGAAGATCGCGCGGCTGGCCGAGATGATCGGCGCGGCGCGCAGCCCGATGATCTGGGTCGGCGCCGGCGCGATGGAGGCTGGGCCGGAGATCCGGGCGCTTGCGGAGAAGATCGGCGCGCCGGTCGTGCGCTACCGCGGCGGCCGCGGCGTCCTCGATGACCGGCACCCGCTCAGCCTCACCGTGCCCGAGGGCTACAAGCTCTGGCCCGCGACGGATCTGCTGATCGGCTTCGGCACGCGGCTCGATGTGCCGGTCGCGCGCTGGGGCAGGCTGCCGGACGGCATCCGCATCGCTCGCATCGACATCGACCCGGCAGAGATGCGCCGGCTCACCGTCGATCTCGGCATCGTCGCGGATGCCGCCGACGCGGCGCGCGCGCTGACGGAAGCGGTCGCACGCCGCGACGATCCGGAGCGCGCGGCCGCAATCGCGCGCGCCAAGGCCGAGGTGGCGGCCGAGATCCAGTCTGTGCAGCCGCAGATGTCGTTCCTCGAAGCGATCCGCGACGCGCTGCCGGAGGACGGCATCTTCTGCGACGAGATGACGCAGGTGGGTTACGTCTCCGCCTTCGGCATGCCGTTCCACGCACCGCGCACCGCGATCGGCTCGGGGTTCTCGGGCAATCTCGGCGCTGGGTTCCCGACCGCGCTCGGTGTGAAGGTCGCGCATCCCGACCGCGCCGTGGTGGCGGTGACCGGCGATGGCGGCTTCCTGTTCGGCGGATCGGATCTGGCGACCGCCATGCGTTTCGGCATCAACCTGGTGACGGTGCTGTTCAACAACGAATCCTACGGCAATGTGCTGCGCGATCAGCGCCGGCTGTATGACGGCCGCCATTGCGGCGCGGAACTGACCAACCCGGACTTCCAGGCCTATGCCCAGGCGTTCGGGGTGCGGTCCTGGCGGGTGACCGATGCCGCCGGGTTGCGCGATGCCCTGCGCGAGGCGCTGGCGGCGAACGCGCCCTGCCTGATCGAGGTGATGACCGACATCAGCAAGGAGCCGTCGCCGTTCAGGTTCCTCTCGCCGTTCAGGGCGTGACGCGGGGCGGGCGGCGGCGCAGGCCCGTCCCGCTGGACAGGCGGCTCGCGCTGTGGATAGTGTGCCCCCGATGCAACCGGCCCGCGCCCCTTCCGCCAGCACCGCGCCCCGCGCGGGCCTTGGCGCGCGCGCCCTCCTTCCGCTCCTCCTTCGACTTACCCGCCCCTGGGCGTGACGCCTTCGCGCTGAATGCGCAGAAGCACCGCTCAGGGGAGACCCCGAGGCAAGTCGCGTACACGGAGTTCAGGAGCAGACCATGACCACCATCACCCATCCGTCGTTCGGCGAGATCTCGCCCGACCGGATCATCGTGTTCGACACCACGCTGCGCGACGGCGAGCAGTCCCCCGGGTTCAGCATGAACCTCGAGGAGAAGCTGCGCATGGCCGAGGCGCTGGAGGATCTCGGCGTCGATGTGATCGAGGCCGGCTTCGCGATTGCCTCGCCGGGCGACTTCGCCTCGGTCCAGGCGATCGCCGAGAAGCTCCAGGGCACCGTCGTGTGCAGCCTCGCCCGGTCGGGGCGGGCCGATATCCAGGCGGCGGCCGATGCGCTCAAGCCCGCGCGGCGCAAGCGCATCCACACCTTCATCAGCACCTCGCCGCTGCACATGAAATACAAGCTGCTGATGGAGCCCGAGGCGGTGCTGCAGGCGGTGAGCGACAGCGTGACCTTCGCGCGCCAGTTCACCGATGACGTCGAGTGGTCGGCCGAGGACGGCAGCCGCACCGAAGCGGATTTCCTTTGCCGCTGCGTCGAGGCGGCGATCAAGGCGGGTGCCACCACGATCAACATCCCGGACACGGTGGGCTATGCGGTGCCGGAGGAATTCGCGGCGATCTTCACCATGCTGCGCGAGCGCGTGCCGGGTGCGGAGAAGGTGATCTTCTCGGCGCATTGCCATAACGATCTCGGACTTGCTGTCGCCAACACGCTGGCCGCGATCAAGGCGGGGGTGCGCCAGGTCGAGTGCACCATCAACGGCATCGGCGAGCGCGCGGGCAATGCGGCGCTGGAGGAGATCGCGATGGCGCTGAAGACGCGCCACGACGCGATGCCGGCCGACAGCGCGATCGTGACGCGCAACATCGTGCGGACCTCCAAGCTGCTCGCCACCATCACCGGCTTCGACGTGCAGCCCAACAAGGCGATCGTCGGGCGCAACGCCTTCGCCCATGAGGCGGGCATCCACCAGGACGGCATGCTGAAGCACGCCGGCACCTACGAGATCATGACGCCGGAGAGCGTCGGCTGGGCGAAGTCGAGCCTGGTGCTCGGCAAGCACTCCGGCCGGGCGGCGTTCCGCGACAAGCTGAAGCAGCTCGGCTACGGCGACATTGGCGACAATGCGCTGAACGACGCCTTCCAGCGCTTCAAGCGGCTGGCGGACGCGAAGAAGGTGGTGTTCGACGAGGACATCGTCGCGCTGGTGGACGACGAGGTGGTGCGCGCGCACGACCACGTCCGCTTCGTCTCGCTCGACGTGCATGCGGGCTCGAAGGGGCCGCAGCGCGCGGTGCTGGAACTTGACATCGACGGTGACATCCGCAGCGCAGAGTCAACCGGCGACGGCCCTGTGGACGCGACCTTCAAGGCGATCCGCATGCTGTTCCCGCATGAGGCGGACCTCAAGCTCTACCAGGTCCACGCCGTGACCGAGGGCACGGACGCCCAGGCGAAGGTGACCGTCCGACTCGAGGAGAAGGGCAAGCTGGTGGACGGGCAGGGCGCCGATACCGACACGCTGGTCGCCTCGGCGCGCGCCTATATCCACGCGCTCAACAAGCTGATGGTGAAGCGGTTGCGCACCGCCCCGGCCGCTCCCGCCGCCTGACGGCTCATGCCCGGCCTGCCGAGGGTGAACCCTTCGGCAGGCCGGTAGGGGCGGATCAGGCCGCCGCTTCCGCCTCATCCGGCTCGGTCTGCCGGCCGCGCCGGCGGATCGTCATGGTCAGGCGAAGCTCCGTGCCGGCTGCGCTGCTCTCCGTCGCCAGCGTCGCGCCCAGCTGGCGCGCGAAGCCATCGATCAGCATCTTGCCGAGCCCGCCGCCCGCTCCGGTGTCCTCGCTCGCCTGAGACGCATCGATGCCGACGCCGTCGTCGCGGATCGTCAGCGTCAGCATCTCGCCGTCACGGCACACCGCGACCGAGACGGTGCCGCTCCGGTCCTCGGGGAACGCATACTTCACCGCGTTGGTGACGGCCTCGGTGATGATCAGCGCGAGCGGCACCGCCTCGTCCGAGCCAAGCGTGAGGTCGGGTGCGGAGACCTCGAGCGCGATCCGCTCGCCCGGCGTCTCGCCGAGCGCCTCGAACAGCTGTCCGCACAGCTCGTCGAGAAAGGTGCCGAGCGCGATCGTCTCGAAGTCGCTGTGGGTGTAGAGGTGGCGGTGCAGCGTGGCGAGCGCGCGGACCCGGTCGCGCGCGGCCCCGAACGCCGTGCGCGCCTCGGCCGACCGCACGCGGCTGGCCTGGAGATTGAGCAGGCTCGCGACGATCTGCAGGTTGTTCTTCACCCGGTGATGGATCTCCGCCATCAGCAGGTCGCGCGACGCCAGCGCCGCGCGCAGTTCCTCCTCGCGCGCGCCAAGCGCGGTCGAGGCCGCGGTCATCGCCTGGGCGAGCGCGTGCACCTCCGAGGGCGCGCCGCGCAACGGCCCGGGATCGAACCCGCCGCCCTGGCTCCGCCAGGCCGCGACCCGGGTGCTGAGCGCGCGCAACGGCCGGATCACGCTGACATGCGCGCCGATCGCGACGGCGCCGAGGCAGGCGGCGAGCAACACGCCGAATTCGAGCAGGCGACGGATCACCGCACGCCGCGCGGCGGCCTCGTAGGTCTCGGAGGCGAGCCCGACCACGAGCCTGAGATCGTCGCCGAGCGACATCGCCCCATAGGAATAGGGTTCGCCGCCGACGCTTGGCGCATCGACCTGAGTGACGGTGCCGCGCCGGAGCGCCGCCCATGCCGGCAACATCGGCAGCGTCGCCTCGGTCGCGTTGTCGGTAAGCGGGAAGCTGCGTCCGCCGTCGTCCATCAGCCACATCGCGGTGTCGGCGCGCGCCGCCGGGCGCGTCTGGAGCACGAGGTGATCGAGCGACAGGCCGAGCCCGACCACGGCGACGAGGTCGCGCTCGCGCCGCACCGGCAGGGCGACGGCGATGATGTTTCGCCCGGTGATCGGGCCGACCTGGATTTCGCTCAGCACGAAGCGGTTCTTCTGCACCGCATCGCGGAACCAGGTCGCCTCGGCAAAGGACTCCCCGCGCCGCGCCGGGATGGCGCTGCAGCGCGTCCGCCCGGCGCCGTCGACCGCCCAGATATTGGCGTAGCGTCCGCCCTGCAGGCTCAGCACCTCGATCAGCGCCCGGTCGCACGCTTCGGGGTCGCCCGCGATCACCGCGTCATTGCGGGCCAGCGCGGTCAGGACTTGCTCCGCACCCTCGATCACGACCTGGTGGCGCGCTACCGCCGCCTCGCGCACCAGAGCCACCCGCTCACGGGCGGCGTATCCCGCCTCGCGGTAGAGATCGACCGCGTTCTGGCCGACCAGCACCGCGACCGGGATCGCGCCGATCAGGATGAGGCTGATGAGCCGCGCGCGGACCGAGCCGAGCAGGCGAACCAGCACCGGCGGCCGGCCCGCGTGCGGGGCGCGGCCGGAGCCCGAGGCCGCCGGGTCGGGCGGCGCCTCAGGGCTCCTGCTTCTTTCGGTCACCCTCGATCAGCCGCAGCAGGTCCTCGGGGATCGGCTCCTTGGCGACACGGTCGAACATCTGATGCAGCTGGCGGTCGAGCCAGGTATCGAACGCGTTGGTCACGTCCGCCTGTCCCTTCGCGCCGCGGCGGCGCGGGGGCATATGTCCGCCATCTGCCGGCATTGTCCGTTTCGGCGTGTCGCTCATTGCCCCTCAAGCGGTGCCTGCGCCCGCGCAGGCCACCCGCGTGCCCTCGCCACAGGACGGCCAGGATACCGCGCGGGGCCGCTTGAAACCAGTTTCGCAACGCGTCGCATCCGCGCTGCCGGCCGTCTCCGGCACGGTCTCGCCGAGCAGGGCACGCTGGAGCGTGGCCCGGGCGCGGAACACCCGGCTCTTCACGGTGCCGACCGCGCAGCCGGTAACCTCGGCCACTTCCTCGCAGGAGAGGCCGTGCAGGGTCACCAGCAGCAGGGTCTCGCGCTGATCCGCCGGCAGGCGGTCGAGCGCCCGGGCAAGTTCCTTGGTGATCAGGCGATCGGCCGGGTCGGCGGCGCAGGCGAGCGCGTCGACCGGCGCGTCCTCGATCGCGACCTTGGGCCGGTGCTTGCGCACGTCGCTGATGAAGCGGTTGCGGAGAATCCGATGCAGCCAGGCAGCCAGGTTGGTGCCGGGTCGGAACTGCGCGCGCGCGGCGAGCGCGTTGACCACGGTGTCCTGGACGAGATCCTCGGCCGCAGCCCGGTTGCGCGTCAGGGCAAGCGCCTGGACGCGGAGCTTCGGCAGAAGCGCGACCAGGTCGTCGTGGAACGTGTCGGGCACGTTGTCGGTCCTCCAGCCGTTTCCGATGACCGACCAACGCTGCCCGCGCGCAAATGGTTGCACGAAATTTGCCCGGCCCGGCCGGCACGGCTCGGCAGGGCGGGAACCGTGGCCGGCGGCCGGCGTTGATCCTGGGTCACGGATACGCGAGATGGAGAAGGAGACCCCCCGATGCGCGTGTCACTCGCCGTAGGTCTGGCCCTGGCCGTCGCGGGCGCGATGCTGCTGGCGATGGGCCTGAACGCCACGGATGCGCCGGCCGAGCAGCTCGCCGAAGCGCTGACCGGCCGCCGCTCGGAGCGGACCGAGTGGTCCATCATCGGCGGCGCGGCGATGCTGGTTGCCGGCGCGGTGCTCGCCGGCGCCGGGCTGGTGCGGGCGCGGGGCTGAACAACACCTCCTGGGACGATCACGCGTTCGTGATCATGCCGTCCCGCGGCCCAAGCATGCGTGCGAGCGCTGCGCGCGCCCGGCTGACCCGCGCCTTCATGGTGCCAGCCGCCGTGCCGCAGATCATGGCGGCGTCCTCGTACGAGAATCCCTGGGCGCCGACCAGCAGGATCGCCTCGCGCTGGGCGGGCGGCAGATGCCGGAGGGCGCGGTCGAGTTCGCCCATCGCGATGTGCGCCTCCTGGCCAGGGGGCGCGCCCTGTTCGGGTGGCATCTCGTCGCTCGGCCTCGGGCTGCGTAGCCCCTGGCGGAACAGGTTGCGCTGGATGGTGAACAGCCAGGCCCGCAGGTTGGTGCCTGGCTCGAATTGCCGCCAGGCGGCGAGCGCGCGCAACGTCGTTTCCTGCACCAGGTCATCGGCGGCGACGGCGTCGCGGGCGAGGAAACGCGCGAAGGCGCGCAGTTGCGGCAGGAGCCCGATCAGCTCCGCCCGGAATGCCGCCTCGCCGTCGTCGCTTGTCATCGCCGCCCCCGCTTGCCCCGCACCGTGGTGGCATGAGAGACGGTGTCCGACGATCGGAGGAGAGCGATGAGCGAGGATCTCCTGCGCGCGCTGCCGCGGGCGCGCCGATATGCGCGGGCGCTCATGGGCAGCCAGGAGGCGGGCGACGCGCTGGTGCGCGAGGCCCTGCTGGCGCTGCGCGACGCCCCGCCCGAGGGTGATGGCGCGGCGGTGCTGCTCGCGCTGTACCGCGCGGTGTCCGGGCGGGTGCCGGAGACGGCCGCCGCGCCGGGCGGGCTCGGCGTGCTCGACCGCCAAGTGCTGCTGCTGACCGCCCTCGAGGGGCTCGCACCCGATGCGGCCGGCGCGGTGCTCGGCCGCACGGGAGACGAGGTGGCCGGGATCGCGGCCGCCGCGCGCGAGCGCCTGCGCGCCGGCGCTGAGGCTGATGTGCTGATTGTCGAGGATGAACCGATCATCGCCATGGACCTCGGCCAACTAGTCGCCGCTTGTGGCCATCGCGTGGCCGGGATCGCCGCGACCCAGGCCGAGGCGGTCGCGCTGGCACGCAGTCTCAAACCCACCTTGATCCTCGCCGACATCAATCTCGGCGTCGGCGGCGACGGCAAGAGCGCGGTCGCCGAGATCCTGCGCGAGATGACGGTGCCGGTGATCTTCGTCACCGCCTACCCGGAGCGTCTGCTCACCGGCGAAGCGGTGGAGCCGGCTTTCGTCATCACCAAGCCGTTCGACCCGATGATGCTCGCGATCGCAACCTACCAGGCCGTGACCGGCGGGCTCCGGCTCGGCTGAGCACGGCGGGAACTCCTCCTTCGCGGGGCCGTTGATCTGGCAGGTGCTGCTCCGGCGTCGCCGGACGGCCACCTCATGCGAAGGAGAGCGTCATGAACAAGGACATCATCGCCGGCAACTGGAAGCAGCTGGTCGGCAAGGCCAAGGTGCAGTGGGGCAAGCTGACCGATGACGATCTCGCCCTGATCGAGGGGCGGCAGGATCAGTTGGTGGGCAAGATCCAGGAGCGCTACGGCATCGCCCGCGACGAGGCGGAACGGCAGGTGAAGGAGTGGCGCGACCACCTCTGATCGCGGACCGCGCGGCGGACAGGGGCGGGGCCCGGGGAAACCCGGGCCCCGCTTTGACGTTGAAGGGAGACAACGAAAGGAGCCGCGCATGCTGACCTGGACCTTGATTTTCCTCGTTGTCGCCCTGATCGCCGGCGTTCTCGGCTTCGGCGGCGTTGCCTCCACCGCAGCCGGCATCGCCAAGGTGCTGTTCACGATCTTCCTGGTGCTGTTCCTGGTGTCGCTGCTGGTGCAGGTGGCCGGCGCCTGACGCCGCAACGCCGCCTCGAGGGAAGGGCCGGCCCGTGACCACGGGCCCAGGCATCTCCGCTGCGATCGGCGGAAGCTCGCCCCCCGGGGATCGCGGAGCACCGTGGGCTGTGGCTGCTGCCGCGGCGCCTGCCGATCAGGCCCCGGGGATGCAGTCGCCCGTCCTTCACCCTGCCCCCGATCAACTTCAAGAATCGCCAGTTAATACCTTGAAGTCAAAACAAGTGAGTTTGGGTTAGCGATGGTTCGTGCCGAACGCGGAAACGGGGTGCGACCGAAAGGTCGCACCCCGTTGGGAGAGGGGGCGGGTGTCCGCCCCGAAGGCTCAGCGCCAGGCCGGCCGGCCCAGGTTCACGTCGCTCGGCGAGGTCAGCGCACCGGCCGCGGCACCCGCCGCACCGCCGATCACGGCGCCGCCCAGCGCGCTGCCGCCCGTCAGCCCGCCGACCGCGGCGCCGCCCGCGGCACCCAGCGCACCGCCGGAGAGGGCCCGGTCGCCGGCCGTCTGACCGCAGGCCGCGAGGCCCAGCATCGCGACGGCGGCGGCAGCAAGGGTGATCGATCGCATCGCTCGGTCTCCTTCGTTGCAAGGCACTGATCCGTTAACGCTGGTCGGCCTATCATGTTCCCTGAAAATCATCGGTGGGGCCCGGCCCGGTCGAATCAGCGGTTGAGCGGTCCCGGCCGTCGCCGTAAACGGATGCGCCCGGTCGGGTCCCCCCATACCACCGCACGCAAGGCTCAACGGACCGCCCGGGTCCTGCAGGAAGGTCACTCCAACGATGCTGTCGCGACTGCTCGGGATCCTGTCCGCCGACATGGCGATCGATCTCGGGACGGCCAATACGCTGGTCTATGTGAAGGGGCGGGGGATCGTGCTCGACGAGCCCTCGGTGGTCGCCATCGCCGATGTGCGCGGGCGCAAGCAGGTGCTGGCGGTGGGTGAGGAAGCCAAGCAGATGCTCGGCCGCACCCCCGGCAACATCCAGGCGATTCGTCCGCTGCGCGACGGCGTGATCGCCGATTTCGAGGTCGCCGAGGAGATGATCAAGCACTTCATCCGCAAGGTGCACAACCGGCGCAGCTTCGCCTCGCCGATGATCATCGTCTGCGTCCCGTCCGGCTCCACCGCGGTCGAGCGGCGCGCGATCCAGGAGAGCGCCGAGTCGGCCGGCGCCCGCCGGGTCTATCTGATCGAGGAGCCGATGGCGGCGGCGATCGGCGCCGGCCTGCCGGTGACCGAGCCGTCCGGCTCCATGGTGGTGGATATCGGCGGCGGCACCACCGAGGTGGCCGTGATCTCGCTCGGCGGAATCGTCTATTCCCGGTCGGTGCGCGTCGGCGGCGACAAGATGGACGAGGCGATCATCTCCTACATCCGCCGCAACCATAACCTGCTGATCGGCGAATCCTCGGCCGAGCGGATCAAGATCGAGATCGGGGCGGCCTGCCCGCCCGACGACATGGATGACGGCCCGCTGCGCGAGGTGAAGGGGCGCGACCTGATGAACGGCGTGCCGCGCGAGGTGGTGGTCAGCCAGCGCCAGATCGCCGAGAGCCTGTCCGAACCGGTCAGCGCCATCGTCGAGGCGGTGAAGGTGGCACTCGAGAACACCCCGCCCGAGCTCGCCGCCGACATCGTCGACAAGGGCATCGTGCTGACCGGCGGCGGGGCGCTGCTGCACCGGCTCGACTATGTGCTGCGGATGGCCACCGGCCTGCCCGTGCTGGTCGCCGAGGAGGCGCTCTCCTGCGTGGCACTCGGCACCGGCCGGGCGCTGGAGGAGATGAAGAAACTGCGCAACGTGCTGTCGTCGATGTACTGAGTCTTCAGCATTCTCCTGTAGGCTGGAGTCGGATGTGACCGCTCCGGCCGCAGGACGGCCGGGCAGGAAACGGGCAGGCGAGGGGTGGTACTCGGGTGATCCGTCTCAGCGTGCCGCTTCGCCAGGCGATCGCGCGGCTGGTGCTGCCGGTGCTGATCGCCGCGAGCTTCGGGCTGATGCTGCTCGGCAAGGCAGACACGGTGCTGGCCGAGCGGGCCCGCGCGGCGTTGGCTGACCTCCTGGTGCCGGTCTACGGCGTGCTCTCCCGGCCCGTGGGCACAATGCGCGACGCCGCGGCCGAGGTCCGCAATCTGTTCTATCTGCACAGCGAGAACGCCCGGCTGCGCGACGAGAACGAGCGGCTCAGGCGCTGGCGCGACGTCGCCCTCGCGCTCGAGGCCGAGAACCTCGCGCTGCGCGAGGTTCTGCATGCGCCGGCCGAGCCGACGCCGCAGTTCACCACCGTCCGGGTGGTGGCCGATCTCGGCGGCGCCTATGCCCGCTCGGCGCTGCTCGCGATCGGGCCGCAGCACTCGGTCCGCAAGGGCCAGGTGGCGCTCGACCGGTCGGGCCTGGTCGGGCGCATCACCGAGGTGGGCGGTCGGTCGGCGCGGCTCCTGCTGGCGACCGACATCAACTCGCGCATCCCCGTGCAGGTCGAGCGCACCCGCACCCGCGCCATCCTCGCCGGCACCAACGCGCCGCGCCCGCGCCTGCAGCACTGGACCGATGGCGAGGTGCCGGTGGCCGGGGAGCGGATCGTCACCGCCTCTGAGGCGGGCGCCTTCCCCGCTGGTCTGCCGGTCGGGATCGTGCGCGAGGGTCGCGGCGGCGTGCTTGAGGTCGAGCTGTTCGCCGACCTTGATCGGCTGGAGTTCGTCCGCCTGCATGATTTCGGCCTCTCCGGCATCCTGCCGCCGGAGCAGGTGACGCGGCCGGAGCGGCCGCGGCGGCGCGGCGATGGCTAGCCCGGTCGCCCGCCCGCCGCGCCCGCGCGGCTTCTGGCAGATGCTGGACCAGGTGGCGCGCGACCTCGCCCCGGGCGCGCTGACCGTGGTGCTGGTGCTGGCGATGGGGATTCCGATCGGCCTGCCGGCCCAGCACGGCGTCATGCCCGTGCCGGCGGTGGCGGCCGTCTATTTCTGGACGCTCTACCGTCCGGCGCAGATGCCCCCGCTCGCCGTGTTCGCGATCGGCGTGCTGTCCGACCTGCTGACCGGGGCGCCGCTCGGGCTCCACCCGCTGCTGCTGCTGCTGCTGCATGCGGGGGTGCTGACGCAGCGGCGGGTGCTGACGCGGCAATCCTTCCTGCTGGTCTGGGTCATCTTCGCCTTGATGGCGACTGCCGTGCTCGGCTTCGGCTGGGTGTTCCGCACCCTGCTTGTGTTCCGGCTGCTGCCGGCCGAGCCCGCGCTCTATGAACTCGCGCTCACGGTCGCGGTCTATCCGGCGCTCTCCTGGCTGTTCGTCCGGGTCGAGCGCGGCCTCGCCGCGGCGGAGTGAGGGCGCGCGATGCGTCGTGAGCAGGGCAAGCGCGCCGTCTTCACCCGGCGCATCCTGCTGGTCGGCGCAGCCAAGACCGCTGTGATGGGCGCGCTCGGGGCACGGCTCTACCAATTGCAGGTGGTCGAGGGCGAGCGCTTCCGCACCCTTGCCGACGAGAACCGCATCAGCGTGCGGCTGATCCCGCCGCCGCGCGGCCGGCTGACCGACCGGTTCGGCGAGCCGATCGCGGCGAACCGGCTGAACTGGCGCGCCATGCTGGTCGCCGAGCGCACGGACGATGTCGGCGCCACGCTCGCCACCTTCGCCGAGATCGTGCCGCTTACCGAGGCGGATCGCGCCCGCATCGAGCGCGAGCTGCGCCGGCGGCGGCGCTTCGTCCCGGTGGTGGTGCGGGATTACCTGGCCTGGGAGGAGATGGCGCGGCTCGAGGTGAACGCGCCCGACCTGCCCGGCATCCTGACCGATGTCGGGCAGAGCCGCATCTATCCCGGCGGCGAGGCCTTCGCCCACGTGATCGGCTATGTCGCCCCGCCGGCCGAGGCCGACCTGGACGGCGACCCGATGCTGGAACTGCCCGGCATCCGCGTCGGGCGCGCCGGCCTCGAACGCGCGCATGACCGGGCGCTGCGCGGCCGGGCGGGCTCGGTCCGGCTCGAGGTGAACGCTGTCGGGCGCGTGATCCGCGAACTCGCCCGCGAGGAGGGCACGCCCGGCCAGGACGTCACCACCAGCCTCGATGCCGGCTTGCAGCAATTTGCCGCCGAGCGGATCGCCGAGGAGAGTGCGGCCGCGGTGGTGCTCGACGCGCGCAACGGCGAGGTGATGGCGATGGTCTCCTCGCCGTCGTTCGATCCCTCGCTGTTCGACAGCGGCGTGTCGGTGGCGCAGTGGCGGGAGTGGACCACCAACCGCCGCGCGCCGCTGATCAACAAGGCGATCGCCGGGCTCTACGCCCCCGGCTCGACCTTCAAGATGCTGGTCGCGCTGGCGGCGCTGGACGCGCGGGTGGTCAGTCCGGGCGAGCGCATCTTCTGCGCCGGGCTGACCCAGCTCGGCGACGCCAAGTTCCATTGCTGGCGGCGCGGCGGCCATGGCTGGCTCGACATGCGCGAGGCGATCAAGCAGTCCTGCGACTGCTACTTCTACGAGGCCGCCAAGCGCACCGGGATCGACCGGATCGCGGCGATGTCCAACCGCTTTGGCCTGGGCGTCGAGCCGGCGATCGAACTGCCGGGCGCGCGCGCCGGGCTGGTGCCGACGCGCGCCTGGAAGCGGGCCACCCAGGGGATCGCCTGGCAGCAGGGCGAGACGCTGGTGCACGGGATCGGCCAGGGCTTCATCCAGACGACGCCGTTGCAGCTCGCCGTCATGACCGCGCGGATGGTCAATGGCGGGCGTGCGATCGAGCCGCATCTGACGCGCGCCGTCGGCGGGCAGCTCGTGCGCGGGGCCAAGCCCGAGGATTGGCCGCTGGTCGGCATCCCGGAGGCGCATCTGAAGCTGATGTGCGACGCGATGGGCGGGGTGGTGAACGAGCGCGGTGGCACCGCCTGGGCGAGTCGCCTGCCGGCCGAGGTGGGCGCTCTGATGGGCGGCAAGACGGGCACCACCCAGGTGCGGCGGATCACCATGGCCGAGCGCGAGCGCGGCCTGCGCCGGCAGCAGGACCTGCCCTATGAGTGGCGCCACCACGCCCTGTTCGTCGGCTTCGCGCCGGTTGAGAACCCGGTCTATGCCTGCGCGGTGATCATCGAGCACGGCGGCGGCGGCTCGGCGGCGGCGGCGCCGGTGGCGCGCGACATCATGGCCGAGACGCTGCTGCGCGATCCGGCCCGGCGCGACAGCGCGCCCGAGCCCTCCCTCCAGATCGCGGCGGCGGAGCGGCGCGAGCGATGATCGAGCGCCGGCTGTCGCGCGAGCGCGGCATGACGCTGACCGAGAAGCTCGGCTCGGTCAGCTGGACGTTCGTGCTCCTGCTCGGGCTGATGGCCGGGGTCGGCTACGCGATGCTCTACTCCGCCGCCGGGCTGAACCCCGAGCCCTGGGCGTTCCGGCACGGGCTGCGCTTCGGCTTCGGCGTGCTGATGATGATCGGCATCGCCATGGTCGACATCCGCATCATCCTGCGCCTCGCCTGGCCGCTCTATCTGGTCGGGATCGGGCTGCTGGTGCTGGTGGCGCTGCACGGCCAGGTCGGCAAGGGGGCGCAGCGGTGGCTCGATCTCGGCGGGTTCCAGCTCCAGCCATCCGAGCTGATGAAGATCCTGCTGGTGATCGCCCTCGCCCGCTGGTTCCACCGCGCAAGCCTGGAGCGGGTCGGCAACCCCCTGTTCCTGATCCCGCCGCTGATCGCGATCCTGATCCCGGCCGGGCTGGTGCTGAAGCAGCCCAATCTCGGCAACGCGGTGATCACGCTGGTGGTGGGGGGGGCGGTGTTCTTCGCCGCCGGGGTGCGCTGGTGGAAGTTCGTCGGCGTGATCGGTGCGGCGGCGGTCGCCGCGCCGATCGTCTATGACCGGCTGCACGACTACCAGCGCCAGCGCATTCTGACCTTTCTCGATCCCGAGAGCGACCCCCTGGGCGCGGGCTACCACGTCATTCAGTCGAAGATCGCGCTGGGGGCGGGCGGGATGTTCGGCCGCGGCTTCGGCGAGGGCACCCAGAGCCAGCTCAACTTCCTGCCCGAGAAGCAGACCGATTTCATCTTCACCATGCTGGCCGAGGAGTGGGGCTTCGTCGGCGCGGCCTCGGTGATGGGGCTGATCCTGGTGGTGGTGTTCTACGGGCTGGCGATCGCGCTCGCCTGCCGGCACCAGTTCGGCCGGCTGGTGGCGGCTGGGATCACGGTGAACTTCGCGCTCTACGTGTTCGTGAACATCGCCATGGTGATGGGCATGATTCCGGTCGGCGGGGTGCCGCTGCCGCTGATCAGCCATGGCGGGTCAGCCATGATCACCGTGCTGATCGGCTTCGGCGTGCTGATGAGCGTGCATGTCCACCGGGCCGTGGAGATCGAGGGCGAGCAGGCGGACGGCTAGCCCTGGGGTCGACAGGCCCGGGGGGCTTTGCTATAGGCGCGCGCCTTGGGCGGGCGCATAGCTCAGTTGGTAGAGCAGCTGACTCTTAATCAGCGGGTCCAAGGTTCGAGTCCTTGTGCGCCCACCACCTAGACCCTCTCGGCGCTACACCGGCGCTACAGAAATCGGGTGACCCTGCCGGGCGCTACGGAACGCCCCCGCGGGCACCTGCGGCGCCGCCCCATAGGATGCCCGCCCGCGCCGGCTTTCCGCCGGGAGAGATGCTGTCCGGGATTCCTCTGCCTGTTCCTGATGGGGGGCGCGGCTTCGCACCCCAGGGCGCCTAGGGAGCCCCGGGGCTTGGGCCAGCCGCCGGCCTGTAGCGCCCGCCCGGACCTCTCTCACATCTCGGCGCTACACGGCCCACTATCCGAGGCAGGCCCTCGCGAACGCTATCCCGGCCCCCCGCCTCCGCTTGCGGCGTCGCCCGCAGATGCGCCCTCCGAAGCCGCCATCGGCTCGCGCCACCGAGGCAGCGCGGGCGCTGGTCCACTCTGTCCAGAAGGCCCAGAAGGCCGGCGAGGCATCGCCGCGCATCCCGGGCAGGATCAGCAGCGGCGGGGCGCCGTGCCACCAACGCGCCGCGCGTTCCTGCTTCAAGATCGCTGCAATCCGCCGTTCGATCTCAGGCTCGGGCTTGCCCTCGATCCATTGCTGACATTGAGCGTTCCAGGCGGTGCAGTCCTCTAGCGGCGGCGCGGCGGCGTGGTTTCCTCGGTTTCGAGCCATGTAGACCCCCTCTGCGAGTAGTCGTCTCGGGGGTCGGTTGCGGCTGTACCCCTCTCGGGGCGGTTGTCGTGCGGCCTGTCGGCCACCCCTGCCGGGTCGGGGTCAAGCGCCCCGGCAAGGAAGGCACGCCCCGCGGCCTCTAGCGTTCCGGCGAGCGCATCGAGGCCGAAGGGCAACGAAGGTCCCGCCGTGTCCAGGCCGCGCACCACGCCGTCCGGGAAGGACAGACGCGGCGGCACCGGGAGCAAGAGTGACGGCGGGCGCATCAGGGAAACAGGCGCCGGGTGCGCTTCCGCGGCCCGTCGTCTTCATCGCCGGAGGCGGCCGTCTGACGCGCCCGCTTCGCGGCGAGGCGGTCTTCCTCCCCCTGACGCCCCTTCGCTGCCGTCTCGGCCCGGAGTTTCTCCAAGACCTTCGCCGAGGGTTCCAAGCCCAGCATGGCCAGCCCGGCCGCCGGATCGTTCGCGAGCCTGGCCCCCGGCGGCGGGTGGTACGGGCTGTGCCCTGGGTAGAAGCGACCCCGCTCGCGCAGCTTGGCCCGCCACTCCCGCACCAGGAAGCGCGGCGTGATCGGGTTGCCCTCCGTCTCCGCGGCTGCAAGCGCCTCGGCGACGATGTAGCCGTCCGGCCTCTCGGCGATGATCAAGGGGCCGTGCCGTAGGACATAGAGGCGGGTGCGCGGTCCGTAGTCTGCCCGGAGGTGCTGGCGCGGCTCGCGCTCGCCTTCGGGCCAATGCCAGACACTTCCGAAGGTCTCCACGGGGCGCGTGACATGGGCCAGCTTCCACGGCCGTCCGGTGCCTTCCAACTGCCGCATGGCCGCGAGGGCAATGTCCGGCAGCTTGTCGAGCCCAGCCCGACAGAACACCGCCGGCCACCCCTCGCCCGTGACGCCTGCGAGGCTGTCCAGGTCCAGCACGTTGCCGAGGGGGATGAAGCGGTCCTTGATCAGGCCGACAAAGGCCGCAACGGCTTGCTGCCCCGGATCGGGTTCGGCGGGCTCGGCCCCCGCCATGCCCATGTCCGTTGACCCGTAGTCCCCCTCCGCGCCGGCCATGGCATAGGCATAGGCGGCCCCGGGATATGATGGCGGCGCGTCCATCGGGTTCAAGGGTTGCCAGCCCGCCCGGTCTTGGAGGAAGCCCCGCCGGGCGTGCTCGAATACATGCACGGGCATGGCGATCGAGCCGGCTACGCTCAGGGTCCCGACAAGGCACTCTGCCCTGATGCGGTGCAGCGGCTGGCGTGACCAGTAGTCCCGGTTGCGCAGGACCAGCACCTCGGTTTCTTCCAGCGCCGAGCCCGGGGCCGCGCGCTCGATGTGTGCCGGGGCGCGCATGGACGGACGGCGCCAGCCGTGTTGCCAGATGCGCAGACGCACCGGCGCGCCATCAGGGCGTGTCAGCAGGCCCGCCCCGGGGACCCGCGCGACGATGTAGCGGACACGCTCCTCGTTTGCCGCATCGTAGAGGCTCTGGGGAAAGGCGCCGTCAATGTCCGCGAGGGAGCACACGGCGAGCAAGTCGCCCCACGGAAAGAGGCGGTCCTCCGCTGCCTGGGTTAGCCAGGGGCGGTTGTCGCGGACCTCAGTGCCCGGGAGGGGGGCGGCGGGGTCACCACCCGCCGCCGCGTGTTCGCGCAGGATCGCGTCCATCACGCCACCTCTTCGATCGCGAGCGGGGCGTCCGCGAAGCCGCGCGGCGCCACGGGGGCGGCCGGCTGCGCTGGTGCCGGGTCACCGGGGATGCTCGCAGCCTCAATGACCGCGGCTGAATAGGTCGGCCCGGCGGGCGGGCGGTCGAACGTGCCCGCGAAAACCCCGCCGCTCTTGGCCACATCATACTTGCGCCACGCCTTGGGCTCGTGTGCGCCCGCATCGGCCGCGAGGGCGAACTCACGCCGGAAGATGTGCCCCGCCGCTTCGCCATGGTTCTGGAACAGCGTGGTCCAATCGCGCGAGCGGCGCGCACTGGTCAGCAGCGGGAGCGTGAGCCGGGGCTCGCCGAAAGTCACGCCGCCCGCCGTATAGCGCGGCGCCCGCGCCTCGACGGTCGTGAAGCTGCCGAGGGCGTCGCCGCCCACGATCGGCCCGCCTCCATTCAGCACCGCCGCGTGGATCAGCGCCTTGGTGATGCTGGCGCGATCCGCCTTCACTGGCAGCAGCGCCGCATCGAACTCGGCGCCTGCATCGAACAGGTCACCGACGAAAGGCCAGCGCCGCGCCTTCATCTCAGTAGCGAAGTGACCCGTGAGCGGATCGGTCAGGGCATAGAGGGCATCCGCGCGGAGGGTAACCAGCCCAAACACGCGGGCGATTGCTTCAGGCGTATTCATGAGAAGTCTCCCGTGTTCGTGCGGTCTGATTTGGCCGGAGCGGCACTCTGCCGGTCGGCTGGCGCGCGTCGCACGGCCGCGAGCCTGGAAAGCGAAGGGTTGATACGGGCGCGTAAGCGCGGCGCTTGCCCGCCCGCCCGCGCCGTGAGCATGCGGGTCAGGGTCTTCACGTCTGGAATGACCAGCCTGCCGCGGGGCCTCATGGACGCCCCCGGCGGTGGAACGGCGGGACGAAGGGGCGCCCGAACCGGGCCGCGGTCGCGCCCTCGGCGGCCCGTCGCACGCGCGCCAGCACGTCGGCCGCCAGCGTCTGCGCGGCGGCATGCCCGGAGGCCCGCGCCCTTCGATCGGCTTCAACGGCAAGGGCGGCTGCAACGGTCAGGTCCGCCGTCTCCCGCTCCGCCTCGCGACGGTGTGCGGTTGCCGCGCTGAGGGCTTCCTCGGCCTGCCGGGCAAGCGCGACGGCTGCCCATCGGTTCACGCGCTGAGCCGTGCCCGCGCTCAGGTTCACGGGTGCCGTCACGGATTTGCCTCCTTGACCTTGGGATTGACCACCCAAGCTGATGTTGTAGCGGAACGATGCTGGGACGGATCGAGCGGGCGGAGCCATCCCGCCGCGACCAGAAGCGCGATGATGTCCTCGGCCTCCCGGCGGCGCGCGGGGTCGCGAAAAAGGCGCGGGCCGCGTATGAGGTCGCGCCACGTGATGCGCTGCCCGGCGCGCTTGCGGATGAAGTCGGCCGTCGCGCGGACGGACCCGGAGGCCCCGACAGCGCCCATTACCTGGTAGGCCCGGATCGTGTTGGGGTAGGCCACGTCCAAGAGAAACCGTGCGGCCATCTCCGCGATGTGCAGCGGCACGACCGCCGGGACGGGCTCAGGCCAACTATCAACGCCATCGAGGAGGTGGAAGACGAGCGCGAGGCGCGCCCATGTCCCTTCAAACTTGCTGAACGCGCTCCGCACCCGTTCATCTGCCGAATTTACCGCCGGACGGCGCGTCAGTTCCTCCGCCAGCATCTCTTGAAACCGCTCGGCGCCGCGCTCGAACCGGAGCGGCGAGGCGGGGCGCGGCAGGGCCGTAAGCAGCCGCATTGCCGAGCCGTACCGCTCGACGAGGCCCGGCGTCGCGGCCCGGTCTTCGCCCCGCCCATTCTGCGTTATGATCGCAAATATGAAGCGTTGCAGGAGCCCGTCCTCTTGCCCGTCCTTCGCGATGCGCGCCAAAGGTTCGGGCTGCACGTTGCCCAGGATGCATAGAGCCCATGAAGGGCAGAAGCTCGTTCCGCGGCCAATCCGGGTGATCTTGTGCGGCCCGCCATTGTATGCCTTGAGATATGCGCCACGGTCGGCGCTGCCCTTGCCCCCGCCAGACCGATACCGATCCATCTGCCCGAACAGGCCGATCATTTCGTCACTGGCGACGAGCAGCTTCCCGTGTGCTTCGCGATCCTCGGCGCCGCCGCGCAGGCAGTACGCCAGCGCCTCAGTGGTCGCGTCCTCAGCGATGTAGTGACGCTGAACCGGCTCCTCGGGCTCGTGCGCGGCCTCTTGGGGGTTCTGTTTCATCAGGTCGGCCCACCAACGGTGCCGGACCTTGTAGTCGCGCATCTCGCGGCCGTGCTGCTTCGCAGCGTCGGCATCGCACTCTCTCAGAGGCCGGATCGCGGCCCGCATAGCGGGACTCTTCTTTGCTGATGGCTCACCAATCAGCGTAGCCCAAAGGATTGCGGGCTCGGTCCATTCGCGGTCGCGTTGGCGCGGGTGGATGACGTAGCTCGCGGGGATCGCTGCCGCGGCCGTGACGATGGCGGCAAGGGCGACGGGGGCCGGGTCCACCCCGAGGCGCCCCGCGGTATCTTGCGCCCAATCATGGATCAGGTCCGGCACATGCTCGCGGGTCAGGGCGGGCGGGACGAAGCCCTCGGCATCGCCGATATCCGCCGGATCGGGCCAAGCCTCGGCCTCCCGCTCTTCCACGCCTGCGACGGCAAGGCCGATCGTTCGGACGATTTCCCGGTAGTCGCCCTCCGCCAGCTTCTCGGCGAGCCATTCAGCGGCCGGCGCACAGTGCGCGCAGTCGCGGTAGTAGGCTCGGCAGAGAGCCTCGCCGCGCACCGCGGGGTCGGCCTGAGCAGCGGCAGCCGTGCGCGCGGCGATGTGTGCTGCGTATGCGGAACGGGATTGATCCTGCCCTTGAAGCCGGAACATCGCTGCGGGCTTCGGGTCGGCGGCCGCGAAGATCGCACCCGCGTCCTCTGCCGTGGCCCGGAACGTTTCTTCCGTGATCCGCCAGGCCCGCGCGGCGGTGTCACGATCAAGCGGCGCGAGCGGGTCGCGCGGTTCGGCCGTGGGGGGCTTGCGCCGGCCGGGCGCTGCGGTGCGGCGGTGCGCCTCCGCCGCGGCGATCACATCGCGGAGCGTGTTCGGATCGATCAGCAGCAGAGGCGCATCCGGGGCCAGCGCACGCCCTGTGACGATGAAGAAGCGGGCGCCGAGGTACATCTCTACTGCCGCAGGGTGCTGGCCCGTGCCGAACGCGACCTTGCGGCCCTGCCCGTTGATGCCGATCGCCTTCGCGGTCTGCTCGGGGGCGCTGCGGACAAAGAAGAACGCCTTCACGCCCGCACCGGACGGGGAGACCTCCGCGTAGGTCGAGCCGAGGCGGTCGAGAATTTCCCGCGCCCAAGGCTCTAGGGCGTCCGGATCGTCGTCCGGGCGGGTGGCGTCGCGGCACGTGTCCAGGTCGAGTCCGCATATCGTCAACACGCGTTCGGAATCGGCTTCGGGGTCCTCCGAGAGCGGGCCGAGGCGGATGCCGCAATGGACGGCCCGGCCGGCGGCAACGGTCGCCGCCGCGGCCTCGTAATCCTCCCACCCGTCGGGGCGGGTTGTCGCGATCGGAAAGGCACCATCGGGGCCGAACGGCCGTTTGCTGGCATCACTGACAGCCCAGCGGCCCCAGAGCGTGCGGAGCACGTCGACCCCGGACACAAGATGCGCCGGGCGGTCATTTCGAGGGAGGAGAACGGAATCTGCCATCTGTACCTCTGCCTGCGAACCGGCTTGGCGGCCGGGGCGCGTCATGCGCACAACGCATGATCACCATATCATAAGCGCATGGCTCCATGCAACCATCGAACTTGACGCTTCCGACTACGACCCGAAAAGCCGACTTTTCTTTGGTCTGACAACGAGTTAGAGCGATGCTACAGGCGCATGGCATGGCCTTGAGCCTTGCGTGCGATCCTGATAAGATCATCTTCCCGCGGCTTGGCACCCGCGGGGCCGCCGTCCGGCGGTTACAGTCATCTTCCTCTGCGAAAAACAGCGCCCCGGGGCTTCGGCCTCGGGGCGTTTTCGTTTGGCCGCACGGTCCATAATTTTAGACATTCCCCCGGGCGGGCGGCCCGCGGGTCAGGGAACGGCCCACGGCGGGCAAGGGAGTGCCCCCGGGGCGGCCCCCCGCCGGGGGGCAAGCCCCCGTGGAAGCCCCCGTGGTGCCAGGGAGGCCCAGGGGGAGCGGCAGGGAGCAGCGGGGAGCCCAGGGAGGCCGGCAGGGCAGCAGGGCAGCAGGGCAGCGGCAGGGCAGCAGGCAGCGGCGGCGCTGGCCCGGGGAGGGCAGGGAATGGTCCGGGGGCGGCCGGCGGAGAGCCCCCGTGGTGGGCAGGGAGACCCAGGGGAGCCCAGGGGAGCCCAGGGGAGCCTCGGGCGGAGCGGCAGGCGGTCAGGGAGTGGCCCGCGGCGGCGCAGGGCCGAGCGGCGGGGCAGGAAGCGGCTGGCAGGCAAGGCGGGGCGCGCCTCCGGCTCAGGATTGGCCCGTTCCTTCGGGTTTCTCTTGTCGCCCGCCTATGTCGCCATGTCGCCATGTCGCCACTTGTCGCTGGGGGGAGGGCGACAGCTAACCATTTGATTTCATTGATCTTTTCGCCTATGTCGCCATTGTCGCCACTTTCCCAGGAAAATACAGAGAGAGAAGTATATTATTCGCTACCAATAAAAATATATGTCAAACGCCTATTATAGGAAGGTGGCGACATGGCGACATAAGCCATTTTCACTAAGCAAATCAATGAGTTGTACGTCTCCAGGGGGTGGCGACAAGTGGCGACAGTGGCGACATAAGCACCCCTCGCGGCGGAGAAACGGGCCAACTACAGCCGGAAGGCGTGATCCGCCCCCGAGTTGTTGACTCTAGAGTGCGGTGCCGCCTCGTTTGTTGGCTAAGTCTCGAAAAGCCATGCTGGTTTGTTGGCCAGGTCCCGTAATTCGGTAGTGTCTGTTCTCGACTGCACTGTACGGCTCCGCGCGGCCGGGCGCCCCCCTCGGCGGGCAGGAGACGGGCCTTGTTTAGGCCGAAACGGACCTAATGGCGGAGCGCGGTCCGGGTTTCAGCGCGTTCCTGTAGGGAGAGGCGCAGTCAGCCCACTTCCGGCCATGCCGGGCAGCCTAGGGCTGTGCAGGGTGCGCCCGGGCCGTTTCTGCCCCGTCAGCGTATGGGGGCGCCCGCTACTCTCTACCGCCCCTCCCGGGCGGGTCCTGCCGCCCGCTCGCGATAGGGTGCGGCCGGGACGCCCGAAAACGACCAATGGGCCGCCTGCGGCAACCGCAGCGGCGCGGGGCGGGTTCCTTGGCGTGGCGGCAGCACCGGCCGCCGCATGACCGCTCCCGGCGGCCCGGGGCGTGCTTACGGCGCCCTATGTCGCGCCGGTGCATCCCTCTCGCGGGACCAGCCTCGGCGTGAGGCATGGGCTACTCAGGCTTGGGTACGCTGGCCGGCTTCACGCTCGGCAGCTTCCAGGAGGATGCGCCGCGCCTCGCGCTCGGCGCGGCTCCGCCAATCCGCATCGATCGGCATGCGCCCGCGCAGCGCCTCTCCTTCAATGGCGTCCATCACGGCGTAGACGTGGGTTTGATGCGTGAGTGTGTGGGACGGGCTGCCAGCAAGACCGGGCCGCGCCACTTTGCGGGCGATGTCCGTCGCCACGTCTGTTGGTGGCGGCAGCTTGATCAAGCGGCGGTGACGGGCTGCGGCCCGTTCCGCGTCAAGTTGCAGACGCAGACGGGCAATGTCGGCTTTCATAGCGCGGGCATACCAGAGGCCAAAAAGCGCCCCCATGAATGGGAAGCCACTTAGGAAGAAGTCCCGCGCCGAAGCCTCAGAGGGGTCATGTCTATTCGGATAAAGGAAGAAGGATACTGATAGAATAACCGCCAAAATGCTGACAATATTTATGTTAGTTATGGTGGTATCTTTGGACGAAATCTGTTGTTCTAGGTTCTCCATCAGCCGGGCAGAGGCGGAGTGTCTGTCGGGATCGTTCCAATCGGCAGGCATTACCGTGGCCCCTCCATTCGCCCCAGGCGCGTCACCGCGCTCCGATCACTGGCCTGTATCCGTGAATTGACCGTGGTGCTGCAACGGAAATCCCGCCGCCGCGGCATGCCCTGTGCGCGGGAAGCCGCACGATCTCTTTACAACATGGGCGGCTGTCAGGATCGGCGCCGCCGTCGCTGCCACCAGAGCCAACCGCCGCCGGCCGCCAGCAGTGGCAGCAGATTGAGTAGTGCGAGGGCGACCTCGGGGGCGATGGTGATGCTGGCGTGCATGCGCCGACTCCAAGCGAGGGGACGGCCTTCTTCCTATGCATCTCCCGAGTCCAAGTGAATAGGCGGCGTCGGTATGTGATGACTATTCCGGTGAATTTCGGGGATATCCCCCGACTTCCGGCCGGGGAGGCTCCACATACTGATGCAGCAGAGGCTTCCGACCCCCAAGCGATCACTTGCGCCGCCATACGATCAGCACCGCAGCGCCGACCAGCAACGTTGTCACGTGGTCGAGTAGGGAAGGGGCAGCCTCGGGGGTGGTCCACACACAAGCACCGGCTCGGCTCCGTCTGGGGCTACTTTCCTGCTTGTGAATTCTGCAACTGAGTGCAGGCCGCACCCGTGTGGCGCGGGCAAGGTGGTGCAGTTTTGGAGCCGGCTTCGCCTGCCGCTGTTCTTGTGCCCCCCGCGCGGGCTCTGTCGGTCAGGATCAGCGCCGCCGCCGGTCGGATACCTCCAACCCCCATACGGAAAGGGTGCCGGTTTCGTCGCCCGCAAACCGGCCTCTTGCTTGGGGTCGGGAGCGGAACGAAGGGGCATACGGAAAGGAAATTCTTGTGGTATAGAGGGGGGCCTGATAGCCTCCCGTCAGCACCACAAAGGAGGAACCCGATGCCACCCCGCAAGCCGCACCGCGCAGCCCTCTACCTCCGGGTCTCGACGGACGGGCAGACCACCGAAAACCAGCGCCTCGCGCTCCGGGAGGAAGCCGAGCGGCGCGGCTGGCAGGTCACGGGCGAGTATGCCGACAACGGCATCTCAGGCGCGAAGGGGCGCGCGCAGCGACCCGGCTTCGATGGTGCGATGACGGATGCGGTGCGCGGTCGGTTTGATGTGCTGATGGTCGCCGCGCTTGATCGCTTGGGGCGAAGTGTCGCGGACGTGGCAACCGCGCTGCGGGACCTCGATCAAGCCGGAGTGCGCCTGTTCTCTCTGCGCGAAGGCGCGGACGGCACTACCCCTACGGGCCGGGCGATGCTGCACATGGCCTCCGTCTTCGCCGAGCTAGAGCGGAGCGTGATCGTGGACCGGGTGCGGGCCGGGATCGCACGGGCCAAGGCGAAGGGAGTGCATTGCGGCCGCCCGAAGGTGCCTGCCGAGATTGAGACCGAGGCGCGCGAGATGCTGACTGCCGGCAAGGGCATCCTCGCCACGGCCAAGGCCCTCGGCTGCGGAACATCCGTTGTGCAGCGGGTCGCCCGGGAGATGCGCGCCGCTGCCTGAGCCCGTGTCCCCCGCCCGCGGGAGCGGCCGGTGGGGCAGCCTGCCGGCCGTTGCGCTGCCGGCCCCCGTGGCAACCGCCGTTGCCCGTCAGCACTAGACGAAAGCAAACGGATCGATCCCCGTCATGCGGTAACCGAATACCGCATCAACTGAAAATGAGACCGAAACGGGCCGATTGGCCGCGCGGAATATGCGGCGCGTGCGTCTTTGGTTCATGTTGAGCACGAAGAACGTTTGGCGATGGCGACAATCTCTGGCGCCGCCCAGGTGCGAAAGGGGGCGAGGGTTCCCGGCAGAGGGCCGGCACGGCCGGAGCGGGCCTCCCGTCTCCGGCTATCGTGCCTTGGTGTCGATACGAAACGGCATCGACCGCGCGCACGATGAACGGTTGTGGCGGAGCGAAGCGGAGCCACGCGGAAAACTGGCCGGCGGCTGCTTTCGTTGCCGAAGCCTAGCAGAACTGCCGAGACTTCCTTTCCACCAGCAGCGGATGAAGACCCACACCCCGGGTTTTTCCAGGGACCCCCTATGGTTTATGGGGAACCCCCACGAAAGATTGGCGTGCTCGCCCGCGCGTAAGGACCGATGTCAACAATGCGGACAGGCAGCGCCTACGCGCGCGAGGCAGCGACCAACATTTCCGGAGGGGCACTGCCCGGTCGGGCGGCTGCGAGCGTAGGGACCCCTCGCGCGTAGGGACCCCCATTCAAGCGGCCGCCCGGGCTTTCATCGCGGCCGCCCGCTGCTTGGCCTTGTCGTGCCATGCACGGGCCTTTGCCGCTCGTTCCGTTTTGCGTGCGGCGATCCGCGCGGCTGCGGCTGCGTCGGCCTTTAGGTCGCCCGGAGCGAAGACGCCTTGGTGATGCAGCGCCGCCAGATGCTCGCCCCAGGCGGCAATGGCCGCGCGCTTCTCCGCCGCATAGTCATAGAGGTTGTAGGTCCGTTCCAGCTTGGTGCCGACAACGTGCCCAAGGCAGGCTTCTCGGATATGGGGCTGCACGCCCCGACGGGCGAGCCAGGTCGCCAGCGTGCGGCGCGTGTCGTGGATGCTCCAAGCCGTGGTGCCGCTCGCGTCTTGGAGGTCTTCCACGGCTTCATTCCAATTCGATGCGGCGTTGCCGTATCGCGTGGGGAAGACCAGCGTCTCGGGATCGGGTTCCGCCTCGTCCGACCGAAGGCGGTGCAGCAGGTCCACCGCCTCACGCGAGAGGGGGACAAGGTGCGCGCGCTTGCCCTTCATTCGTGCACTCGGGATGGTCCATTCCGCGCGCTCTAGGTTGACCTCGCCCCAGCGTGCCCCCGCGGCTTCGTTCTTCCGCGTGCCCGTAAGCAGTGCGAACAGGATCACGCGGTACTGCTCGCGTGTGCTGGTCCAGAGCAACGGGAGGAGGGCCTTCAACTCGTCGTCTGTCAGCGCGCGATCCCGCATTGTCGGCTTGGCCGGCGGTTTGAGGAGGCGGGCCATTGTTTCCAGTCGCTCGGAAGCGCCCGGTGGCAGTTTGTCGGGCGAGATGGCGCGTGCGCACCAACGCAGCACCGGGCGAAGGTAGCGGACGGCCGCGCTGGCTTGGTGCGGGGCAGGGTAGGTCTCCGCCGCAGCCTGAAAGTCCCGCCACGTCAGCCCGTCAAGCGGGCGCTCGACCAGCGATGCGAACACGCGGCCGATGCCGCGGCGGGCATCCTGTGCGGACCGCTTGGCTTTACCGACAGTACTGAGATCGTAATATTCCGTCAGAAGGGCGTTCATCGTGTCGAGCCCGCCGTGTTTTGCTCGCATGTCGCGGAAGGCCGCTTCGCGCTTCTCTTTCCGCTCCGCGGTCGGGTTCCAGCCATCGCGGATGATGCGCACGCGCCATGCGTCGGCCGTCTTTCGCGCATCGGCAAGGCCGATGTCCCGAAGATCGCCGATCTTGTGACGCTGCACGCCAGCGCCGGCCCGGGTGACCAAGTACCAGGTAGACGCATCGCGCCCGTGCGGGCTCGCCGCGAGCCGTAAGCCGCGGCAGCGTGCATCCGTGACCTCGATACGCTTCCCTGCCGCAGCAGCCTGACGGTGCGTTTCGGCGATCGTCGCGTTGTTCAACTCAATGCTTGGCATGGCAGTACGTTCCCGGATGGAGACGGCAGCAGTTATACCCACTTACTGCTGTCTGCGCTACGCCGGCGCTACAGAAAAGTGCCGGCTTGGCGTAACGAGTTGGTTGGATGGAGGCGGCGCTCAGGGGCGAGGGTAGTGAACAATAGATAGGTAATTCAATTGTTTACGGCCAATCCCCTAAGCCTCGCTTAGGCGGAGGCAGTGAACCAAAAATTGCGTATCCATTTTCTCTTAATCAGCGGGTCCAAGGTTCGAGTCCTTGTGCGCCCACCACCTCAAATCAGCGGGGGCACAACCGGGGGCACAGAACCGAGCCGGTGGCCGGAGTGCGGACCGGACCATCGCCGGCAACCACCGCGTGCGGCGCGAGTTATCCACAGGCCCGCCCCCGTGGTATGTCCCCCGCCCATGCCGCTCAGCCGCACGGACCCGCGCTTCGCCCAG
>CAZHMM010000002.1:45580-77890 GCA_964533585.1 uncultured Elioraea sp. | reverse complement strand
AGCGCCTCGGCCTCGCCCCCGACCATCATGGTGAGCCTGCCCGAACGCGCGCCGTGCGGCCCGCCCGAGACCGGCGCATCGAGCCAGGCGAGCCCCGTGGCCGAGAAGCCTGGAGCCAGCGCCCGCGGCGTCTCGGGCGCGACGGTGGAGGTGTCCACCACCACGCCATCGGCCATCATCCCGGCGGCCGGCAGCGTCGCGGCGACCGCGCGCACGGCCTCGTCGTTGGGCAGCGACAGGATCACCACCTCGGCGCCGGTGGCGGCATCCTCGGCGACCGCCACCCCGGCCGTCTCCGCCGCCTTGCGCCGCGCCGGATCGCGATCCCAGCCCTGCACCGCCTCGCCGCGCTCGGCCAGCCGCTCGGCCATCGCCAGCCCCATCGCGCCGAGGCCGATCACCGCCACCTGCATCGCACACTCCCCGTTGGATCAGATGCAGAGCCCGCCATCGACGTGCAGCACCTGGCCGGTGATGTAGCTCGCCTCGGGCGACAGCAGGAAGGCGATCGCGGCGGCGACCTCGGCCGGCTCGCCCTTGCGGCCGAGCGGGATCTCGGCCTCGGCCGCGCTCGACGCGCCGGCGGCCAGCGCGACATGCGCGCCCGCGTCCTTGCGGATGAAGCCGGGACAGACCGCGTTCGCCGTCACCCCGCGCGGGGCGAGGATGATGGCGAGCGACTTCACCATCGCCTCGACGGCCGCCTTGGCGGCGGCGGAGGCGGGGAACATCGGCACGCGCGGGCGGAAGGCGTGCGCGACGAAGGAGCTGACCGCGACGATTCGGCCGGCCCTGGCGCCGTCCAGCAGCGGCAGTGCAGCGGTCGCGAGGCCGAAGAAGCCGGTCGCGATCGGCGCGTGCGAGCGGGCGAGCGTGGCGTCGTCGAGCTCGCCCCAGGGCGTGCGGTCGGCGAAGCCGGCATTGGCGACCAGCGCGTCGAGCCCGCCGAACGCGGCGACGACGCCCGCGATCAGCGCGGCCGGCACCCCGGGCTCGCCGAGATCGCCCAGCATGGTCTCGACCGCCGCGCCGGCCGCGCGCGCCTGCTCCGCCACCGCCGCGAGCGCGGCCTCGCTCTTGCGCGTGTGCAGCGCGAGCGCCACGCCGGAGGCCGCCAGACGCCGCGCAGTCGCCGCACCGATGCCGCTCGCGGCGCCGGTGATCAGGATGGTCCGTGGTCGATCGTTCATCGACCCAGGCTAGGGCGCGGGCGGCGGCGCGGACAGGGGGGCGAGCCGCCCGAGCCGGTCCGCGCGCACCACGCGCGCCTCGCCCCGGCGCACCGTCACGCCGATCCGGTCCAGCCATTCGAGCAGCACGATCGCCATGTTGCGCCCGCAACGGGCGGCGTCACGGAACGGGCCAGGGCGGACGAGGCCGGCGGGGTCGCGGACGGCGAGCAGCGCCGACGCCAGGTCCGGCAACGCAGCAGCGGCAAGAAATCGACCCGGTGCGACCTCCACCGCCTCGCCCAGCCGGGCGAGCCGGCGCAGCGTGGCGAGCGCCGTGCGCGGCTCGATCCCGACCTCGGCGGCGAGGTCATGCGCGGCGCGCGGGCGAAGGGCCGCCGCGATCAGCGGGTGGAGCAGCGCATCGGCCCGCGCGCGTTCGGCCGGCGTCAGCGACGGCGCGTGGCCCGGCAGCCGCCAGTGCGGCCCGACCCGCGCGATCCGCCCCTCCCCGGCAAGCCGGTCGAGCGCAGCGTCCACCAGGTCGGGCGGCGGGCGGTCGGGCAGGGCTGCCCGCAGCACCGCCACGCCGAGACCGGACGCCTCCGGCTGAGCCGCGTGATGGGCCGCGAGCGCCGTCTCGATCGCCGCGGTCAGCGCTGACCACGCCGCCTGGGTCAGCGCCCAGCGGCCGAGGCGCACCGCGCCGAGGCCGCGCCAGAGCGAATCGGGGTCGTCCAGGTTGCGGGCGCGGGCGAAGGCCTCGGCATCGACCCGACCGGGCGGCAGCGCGAGCAGCGACGTGGCGGCCAAGTCTTCGTTCAGGCCGAGGGCGTGCAGCTGCGCCAGGCGCGCAGCCGTGCGCCGGCCGCGCGTCGGCGGCGCTGGATCCAGCACGACCCCGCCGCAGACCACCTCGCCCGATGGCCCGCGCAGCAGCAGACGGTCGCCGGCGAGCAGCGGCAGCGCGCGGCCGAGCGCGAAGGCTGCGAACCCCTCGCCCAACGGATCGAGCCGCACGGCGACCTGCGCGGCCCCGGCATGCAGCGTGCCTGCGCGCGGCAGCCGGCCCGCGAGCCCGACCAGCCGCGCATCCACCCGCGCGGTCGGCAAGTGCAGGCTCGGCGCGAGGATCCAATCGCCCCGCTCGACCACCCCGGCGGCGATGCGCTCGCCGGCCAGATTGACCGCCACGCGCGCCCCCGCCACGGCGGCCTCGACCGGCCGGTCATTCGCGCGCAGACCCCGCACCCGCGCGCGCGTGCCGGCCGGCGAGATCACCACCGCATCGCCGACCGCCAATCGCCCGGCCGACAGCAGCCCCGCGACCACCACGCCGGCGCCGTCGATCACGAAGGCGCGGTCCACCGCCAGCCGCGCCTGGCCGTTCGGCGCGGCCGCCGGCGACCGGAGCGCGGCGATCGCGGCCCGGAGGTCGTCGATCCCCTCGCCCGTGACACCCGAAACCGCGAGCATCGGGGCGTCCGCGAGCGACGTGCCGGCGAGCAGCGCCCGCATCTCGGCGCCGACCGCGGCGATCCGCGCCGGCGCCGCCCGGTCCGCCCGGGTCAGCACGACGATGCCGCGCGCGACGCCGAGCAGGTCGAGCACCCGCAGATGCTCGACGGTCTGCGCCCGCGGCCCCTCATCGGCGGCCACGCACAGCAGCGCCGCCGCGATCCCGCTCACCCCGGCGACCATGGTGGCGAGGAACCGCTCATGCCCCGGCACATCGACGATGCCGAACCGCGCCTCGCCCTCGCCCGCATAGGCGAAGCCGAGATCGATGGTCATGCCGCGCCGGCGCTCCTCCGCCAGCCGGTCGGTCTCGACCCCGGTGAGGGCCCGCACGAGCGTGGTCTTGCCGTGGTCAACATGCCCCGCTGTGCCCAGGATCACACCGCGACCTCACCCAAGCGTGCCATCCGCGCCACCCTTCCGCCGTGGCTCAGGGGTGGTATAGCCCCGACGGCCCCCAGGGTTCAGGAGCGCCATGTTCAGGAGTGCCATGTTCAGCGTCGTGCAGGTCTCGGACAGTCACGTCTCGCCGCGCATCACCCATTTCAACGCGAACTGGGAGGCCGCGCGCGCCCTGCTGCCGCGCCTGTCGCCGGACCTGATCGTGCACACGGGCGACGCCACCCTCGACGGCGCCGACAGCGAGGCCGACTGCGCCATGGCGGCCGCCGGACTGGCCGATGCGCCGGCGCCGGTGCGGGTGGTGCCGGGCAACCACGACGTCGGCGACCTTGGCGCGGCCGCCCAGCAACCGACCGCTTCGCGGATCGCCCGGCACGAGCGCCATTTCGGCGCCTGCGTCTGGACCGAGGACCGGCCCGGCTGGCGCCTGCTCGGGCTGAACAGCCAGGTGATCGGCGCCGGCGACGGGCCGGACCTCGCCCAGCGCGCGGTGATCGAGGAGGTGGTGGCCACACTCGGATCGCGCCGGCTCGCGGTGTTCCTGCACAAGCCGATGTTCCTCGATGCAGTCGAGGAAGGGCCGGTCGGCTACTGGGCCGTGCCGCCGGATGTCCGCGCACCGGTGCGCCGTCTGCTCGAACACCCGAATCTGCGCCTGGTCGCGTCGGGGCATCTGCACGTCGCCCGGCAGACCACGCACGGCCCCGCCGCGATCGCCTGGTGCCCGGCGACCTCGTTCACGCTCGGCACCAAGCTGATGGCGGACCCGCGCGGCGGCGAGCGGCGTCTCGGCGTGATGCGCCACGTCTTCCGCGAGGACAGCGTCGAGACGGAGCTGCTCGCGATCCCGGACGCCGAGCACCTGGTGCTGGACGACATGATCGATGAGATCTACCCGCCCGCCCCCGCCGCCGCGGGGTCGTGAGGCCGCCCTGATCCTGCCGCCTCGGGGTGGCAGGGACGCGGCATGACGGATGCCCCGATCGCCGCCCGGCTGCCGCTGGCGGCGCAGATGCTGCGGTTCGGCCTGGTCGGCACGGTCGGCTTCCTGGTCGACACCGCCACGGTCTATCTCGCGCATTTCCGCCTCGGCCTCGACCTCTACTCGGCCGGCGCGCTCGCGTATCTGACCGCAGCGACGACCACCTGGCTGCTGAACCGCCACTTCACCTTCCCCGAGGCGCGCACCCAGCAGGCCGGGCGGCAGTGGCTGCGTTTCGTCGTCACCCAGTTGGCCGGGTTTGCGCTCAATCGCGGCACTTATGCCGTGCTGATCGCGACCCTCGCGGTGGCACGGGCGGAGCCGGTGATCGCGGTGGCGGCAGGCTCGCTCGCCGGCATGAGCGTGAACTTCCTCGCCGCCCGCTTCCTGGTGTTCCGCGAGGGCATGCGATGACCGCGCCGGAGGCCCAGCGTCCCGGCGCCGAGGCTGTCGCGCCGCGCATCGCGGTGCTGATCCCCTGCTTCAACGAGGAAGCCGCGATCGGCACGGTGGTGGCCGATTTCCGCGCCGCGCTGCCCGAGGCGGTGATCCACGTCTACGACAACAACTCGACCGACGGCACGGCGGCGGCGGCGCGCGCGGCCGGAGCGGTCGTGCGCCACGAGGCGCTGCAGGGCAAGGGCCACGTGGTGCGGCGGATGTTCGCCGACGTGGAGGCCGACATCTACGTGCTGGTGGACGGCGACGACACCTACGAGGCAGCCGCCGCGCCGCGCATGGTCCAGCTGCTCCGCGACCAGGGCCTCGACATGGTGAACGGCGCGCGCAGCGGCGGCGGGGCCGCCGCCTATCGCCCGGGACATCGTTTCGGCAACCGCGTGCTCACCGGGCTGGTCGCGGCCGTGTTCGGCAACCGCGTGCGCGACCTGCTCTCGGGCTATCGGGTGTTCTCGCGCCGGTTCGTCAAGAGCTTCCCGGCCCTCGCCGGCGGGTTCGAGACCGAAACGGAGTTCACCGTGCACGCGCTCGAACTCGGCATGCCGATCGGCGAGGTGCCGACCGCCTACAAGGAGCGCCCGCCCGGCTCGGCGAGCAAGCTCAACACGATCCGCGACGGCGTGCGCATCCTGCGGACCATCCTGGTGCTGGTGAAGGAGGAGCGGCCGCTGCCGTTCTTCGGCCTCGCCGCCCTCGCGCTGCTGCTCACCGGGCTCGGCCTGTTCGTGCCGGTGCTGCTGACCTATCTCGAGACCGGGCTGGTGCCGCGGCTGCCGACCGCGGTGCTGTCGCTCGGGCTCGTGCTGCTGTCGTTCCTCTCGCTCGCCTGCGGCCTGATCCTCGATACGGTCACGCGCGGACGGAAGGAGGCGAAGCGGATCGCCTATCTCGCCGTTCCAGGCCCGCGCGCGCTCGGCGAAACGGGACCCATGTTTCCGCGCTGAAACCGTTCTCCGGCATTGTAACGCCGGCCTGGGCACCAAGCTGCAACAATGACCGCCTATCCCTCCGTCCCGCAGCAACGCACGCGCGAGACGAGGGAACGAGGCCATGGCGACGATCGCGGACCGGGGGGCGCCCGACCTGCTCAGGGAGGCGATGAGGACCTGCTCGGGACCGTTCGTCTCGGCGGGCGCTTTCAGCATGGTCGTCAACGTGCTGATGCTGACCACCTCGCTCTACATGATGCAGGTGTTCGACCGGGTGCTCGCCGCGCGCAGCACGGACACGCTGCTGTTCCTCACCCTGATCGCGCTCGGGGCACTCGCGGTGATGGCGCTGCTCGAGATCGCGCGCGGGCGGATCCTCGCGCGCTCGGCCAGCTGGATCGAGCAGTCGGTCGGCACGGAGGCTTTCGCGCGCGCGATCGAGGCGCAGCTGCGCGGCCGCGCCTATCGCGGCGAGGCGCTGCGCGACCTCGCGACCTGGCGCGGCTGGCTCGCAAGCCCCGGCATGATCGCGCTGTACGACCTTCCCTGGGTGCCGATCTATCTCGGCGTGGTGTTCCTGCTGCATCCCTCGCTCGGCTGGATCGCCACGGCCGGCGCGGCGGTGCTGTTCCTGCTCACGCTCGCCAACGAGTGGACGACCGCGGGGCTGCTCCGCCAGGCGAACGTGGTGGCGATGACCAGCCAGCGCCGCGCCGACAGCGTCATCCGCAACGCCGAGGTGATCGACTCGATGGGGATGATGGGCGTGGTGGTGCGGCGCTGGCAGGAGGGGCTCTCCTCCGTGCACTTCGCGCATGGCCGCGCGGCCGATCGTACCGGAGTCGTGATGGAGGCGACGCTGGTCGGCCTCGCCGTGCTCGCGGTGTTCGTCGGCGGCTTCGCCGCCTGGTCCGCGCTCGCCCCGCTCGCCGAGGCAGCGATGGGGCTGGGCGTGATCAAGGCCGAGGGCAACCGCCGCACGGTGCAGCATCTCGAGGGCGGCATCGTGCGCGCGATCCTGGTGCGCGACGGCGACCGGGTGCGCGCCGGGCAGGTGCTGCTGCGGCTCGATGACGTGCAGACCGGCGCGCAGCGCGAGGCGCTGGAGGCGCAGCGTCACGCGCTGATCGCGCAGGATGCCCGGCTCGTCGCGGAGCTCGCCCAGGCGAGAGCGATCACCTGGCCGGCCGAACTGCTCGCGCGCCGCGACGAGCCGCGCATCGCCGACCTGATCGCCGGCCAGACCGCGCTGTTCGTCAGCCGAAGCAGCGCCTTCGCCAACAGCCAGGCGGTGCTGGCCGCGCGTGCCGAGCAGCATCGCGCCACCCTCGCCTCCGCCCAGGGGCAGCTCGCCTCGCAGGAGCGCCAGGCGGTGCTGATCCGTGACGAGCTGAAGGGCGTGGAGGAGCTGTTCCGGCTCGGGCTCGAGCGGCGGCCGCGCCTGCTGGCGCTGCAACGCGCCGAGGCGGCGCTGACCGGCAACCGCGAGGACCTGCTCGGCCAGATCGCCCGCGCCGAGGCCGGGCTCGCCGAAACGACCGCGCAGATGCGCGCGGAGGCCGATGCGCGGCTGGCCGAGGCCGGGCGCGAGCAGCGCGACGTGCGCGCGCGGCTGATCGATCTGGAGGAGAGGCTGAACCAGGCGCGCGACATCGCCGCGCGGCGCGACATCATCGCTCCCGAGGACGGCGTGGTGCTGAACCTGCGCCACTTCACGCTCGGCGGGGTGGTGCGGCCCGGCGAACCGGTGCTCGACCTCGTGCCGGCCGAGGATCGCCTGATCGCCGAGGTGCTGGTGCAGCCGAGCGACATCGACGTGGTACGGCCGGGTCTTGAGGCCGAGCTGCGCCTGACCGCGTTCAAGCAGCGCCTCGCGCCGTCGCTGCGCGGGCGGGTGGAGTTCGTCGCCGCCGATGCGGTCTATGACGAGCGGCTCCGCGCAAACGTCTATCGCGCGCATGCGGCGCTCGACGACGCCGAGCTCGCCAAGCTCGGCGGCGCGGCGCTGACCCCGGGCATGCCGGTCGAGGCGATGATCCTGGTCGGCGAGCGGACTTTCTGGCAGTACATCACCCAGCCGCTGCTCGACAGCTTCGCGCGCGCGTTCCGCGAGCAGTGACCGCCCCGACGATCAGGAGTGCCCGCCATGGCCGAGCGTCTGCCCACGCTGTTCTGCGACGGCATCATCGAAGCGAACGTCACCCACGGCGTGGTGCGCATCACGCTCGGCCAGGTGATGGGCGACGGCAAGGCGGTGGCCTGCGGGCAGCTGATCCTGCCGCTCGCGCAGATCGCCGGCACGGCGAATGCGATGACGAACTTGGTGAAGCAGGTGCAGGAGCGCATCCAGGAGGCGGCGAAGGCACAGGCGGCGCCGCAGGAGGGCGGGTCGGTGCCCTCGGCGTTCAAGTTCTCCTGACCGGGCGCTCGCTGAGGAAACCGCAGGCGGCGTGAACCACGCTCACCCTGACCCTCTCCCACGCAGGTGGGAGAGCGAACCTGATGGCAGCGATGCGTCCCCTCTCCCGCGCGCGGGAGAGGGACAGGGTGAGGGCTCGACCGCCCCGCTCGCGCTCTACATCCACTGGCCGTTCTGTCGCAGCCGCTGCCCCTATTGCGACTTCAACGCCCATGTGCGCGAGCGGATCGACGAGGCGCGCTTCCGCGCCGCGCTGCTCGCCGAGCTCGCCTACGAGGCGGCGCGGCTCGGGCCCCGTCCGCTCACCTCCATCTTCTTCGGCGGCGGCACGCCTTCGCTGATGTCGCCCGGCACGGTCGCCGCGCTGATCGAGGCCGCGACCCAGGCTTTTCCGCCCGCGGTCGCACCCGAGATCACGCTGGAAGCCAATCCCACCAGCGTCGAGGCGGGCAAGCTTGCCGGATTCCGCGACGCCGGGGTGAACCGCATCTCCATGGGCATCCAGGCGCTCGACGACGAAGCACTCGGCTTCCTCGGCCGGCGGCACACGGCCGCGCAGGCGCTGGCAGCCCTGGAGACCGCGCGCGCGCTGTTTCCGCGCGCCTCGTTCGATCTGATCTATGCGCGGCCGGGCCAGACGCTCGAGGCCTGGCGCGCGGAGCTGCGCCGCGCGCTCGGCTTCGGGCTCGATCACCTGTCGCTCTACCAGCTCACCATCGAGCCGGGCACGCCGTTCGCGCGCCTTGCCGCGCGCGGCGAGCTCGTGCTGCCCGACGACGACGCGCAGGCTGCGCTCTATGAGGCGACGGAGGCGGAGGCCGCCCACGCCGGGCTCGCCGCCTATGAGGTGTCGAACTATGCGGCGCCGGGCGCGGAGAGCCGGCACAACCTCGCCTATTGGCGCTACGACGACTACGCGGGCATCGGCCCGGGCGCGCATGGCCGTGTTCCCGTCGCCGGCACACCCACCGCGACCGTCCGCATCCGCGCGCCCGAGGCCTGGGCCGAGGCGGTGGAGCGGCAGGGCCATGGCGTGCGCGAGGAGGAGACGCTCGCGCCAGAGACGCGCGCGCGCGAGGCGCTGCTGATGGGGCTGCGCCTCGCGGAGGGCGTGGAGCCGGTGCGGTTCGAGACGCGCACCGGCGTCGCCCTGGACGATGCGCTGGAGCCGCGGGCGCTCGCCGCCGCCGCTGCGGCGGGACTGATCGCCCGCACGGAGGCGGGTGGCTGGGCGGCGACGCGCGCGGGGCGGCTCCGCCTCGATGCCCTGCTGCCGACGCTGGTGCGCTGACGCACCGCCCGTCCGACCCGCGCGTTGGCACGACGTTCGGGGATCAGAACTGGGCGGCCGCCGCGGCGATCGACTCGCGCATGCGCGTCCGCCGCATCAGGTCGTCGAGGTCGCGCACGCCGGCCAGCTCGGCGCGGCGCAGCATCTCGGCGAACAGATGCGCGGTGGCGATCGCGTCGCCCAGCGCGTCGTGCCGGCCCGAGATGACCAGCCCATGCCGTGCCGCCAGCGCATCGAGGCTGTGATCCGACTGCTCGGGATCGAGCCATTGCGACAGGCGCAGGCTGCACAGCGCCGGCATGTCGAACGCCACGCCGGCGCGCGCCTCGGCGAGATGGAGGCAGGTGAGGTCGAAGGCAGCGTTGTGCGCCACCAGCACCGCATCGCCGGCATAGGCGCGGAACGCCGCCACCGCCTCCGGCCAGGCGACGGCGCCGCGCACCATCGCATCGGTGATGCCGTGGATGGCCGTGCTCGCCGGCGGAATCGGGCGGCCGGGATGGCAGAATGTCGCGAAGGTCTCGGCCTCGTTCACCCTGCCCTGCTCGAGGCGGAGCGCGCCGATCGCGACGATGCGGTCGCCCCGCGAGGGCCTGAGACCCGTGGTCTCGAGGTCGAACACGACATAGCGGCAATCGGCCAGCGGGCCTTCCGGCAGCCGCAGCGCCTCGACGAGGCGGCGGTGCCGCTCATCCGGGTGCGGCGCCAGCAGGTGCGCGGCCGTCGCTCGCATCAGCCGCCTCAGCCAGCCGCCCAGCCCCTCGCCCATGCGTCCGTCCCGCCCCGTCCACCGCGCGCCCCAGCCCCGCCGACCGCGCCGCGCCCGGGACGCCACTTTAATTAACCGGCCGGAGGCTAGGGAACGGGCCGAGACAACGATCATTTGACGGTGGTGCTCCGGACCGATGCGCGTCCTGACGTGCCTTGCCGCCGAGCACGATCCCTGGCTGGTGGTGCTCGCCGCGACGATCTGCCTGCTCGGCGCGTGGGTGTCGGTCCGGCTTTGCCGCCGCGCCTGCACGAGCTTCGGCCTTGCCCGCCTGGGCTGGGTGTTCCTCGGCGCGGTCGCCGCCGGCGCGGCCGTCTGGTGCACGCATTTCGTCGCGATGCTGGCCTATCGGCCGGCCGCGCCGATCGGCTACGCGCCCGGGCCGACCGCCCTGTCGCTGCTGGTCGCGATCCTCGGTGCAGGCGGTGCGCTGACACTCGCGGCCCAAGCCCACCGGCGCGCGCCGGAGGCGGGCGGGGCGATCCTCGGCGCCTCGATCGCGGCCATGCACTACACCGGCATGCAGGCGGTCACGGTTGAGGCGGCAATCGTGTGGGATCTGCGCTATGTCGTCCTGTCCGTGCTGGCGGCGATCGCTTTCGCCGCACTCGCGCTCCGGCGTGCGGCGCGGGACAGCGCGCCTGCGGGATTGCTCGCTGCGGCCGGGCTGCTTGCCCTGGCAATCGTCGCGCTGCACTTCCTCGGCATGGCAGCGCTGACGATGCTGCCCTTCGCGCCGCTCGACGAGGCGGCGACGACGGCGCAGGCGCGCGAGATGCTGGCGGTGGCGGTCGCCGGTGTCGGGCTGCTGATGGTCGGGACCGGCGCAGCGAGCTACCTGGTGGATCACCAGGAGCGCATGACCGCGACCGTGCGGCTGCGCCACCTCGCCGAGAGCGCGGCGGACGGGATCGCCATCGCGCAGCAGGGCCGCATCGTCGAGGTGAACGGCGCATTCGAGGCGATGACCGGCGCGGCGCGGGCGGACCTGCTCGGCTCGGCCGTCGCCACCTGGTTCGACAGCCCCGGGCGGATCGGCGAGGGCGCGCTCGCCCGCGCCGTGCTGCGCGCGATTGACGGCGCGTCCATCCCGGTCGAGGTCGCGGCGAGCAGCGAGCCGGCCCGGCCGGGCGAGCCGAGCCTGATCGTGCACGCGGTGCGCGACCTGCGCCCGCGCCTGGCGCAGGAGCGGCGCATCGCCGAGCTGACGCTCACCGATGGCCTGACCGGCCTGCCGAATCGCGCGGCCTTCCTCGATGCGCTTGAGCAGCGGATCGCCGATTGCGCGGGGCCGGACCGGATCGCGCTGCTCGCGATCGACCTCGACCGCTTCAAGGAGGTGAATGACCTGCACGGCCATGCCGTCGGCGATCTGCTGCTGCGCACGCTGTCGCGACGTCTCGTCCGCGCGCTCGGGCGCGGCGACCTGGCCGCCCGGCTCGGCGGCGACGAGTTCGTCGTCCTCGCCACCGTGCGCGGCCGCACGGCGGCGCTGGAGCTGGCCGACCGGCTCGCCGCCGCGCTCGGCGATACGATCGCGGTGGCCGAGACCGAGATCGCCTGCGGCGCGAGCATGGGCCTCGCGCTCTACCCCGACGATGCGCCCACGGCCAACGCCCTGATCACCAACGCCGAGCTGGCGATGCACCGGGCCAAGGGCTCGCCGGCGGAGCGGATCTGCTGCTACGAGGAGGCGATGGACGAGGTGGTGCGGGCGCGCCGCCTGCTGCTCACCGAGCTGCGCGAGGCGCTGGCGCGCGACGCGTTCGAGCTGCACTTCCAGCCGCAGATCGCCATCGCCACCGGCACGATCACCGGCTACGAGGTGCTGCTGCGCTGGCACCACCCGGAGCGGGGTTTCGTGCCGCCCGACGAGTTCATCGCGCTCGCCGAGGAGTCCGGCCTCATCCTGCCGATTGGCGCCTGGGCGCTGCGCTCGGCCTGCGCCCAGGCGGCGGCGTGGCGGGCGCCGCAGCGGATCGCGGCGAACGTCTCGGCGGTGCAGCTCGCCGACCCTGGCCTGCCCGGCCTGGTCGCGCGCGTGCTGGCCGAGACCGGGCTCGCCCCGGCGCGGCTGGAACTCGAGATCACCGAGAGCGCGCTGATCCAGGACCCCACGCGCGCCGCCGAGACGCTGCGCCGGATCAAGGCGCTCGGCGTCTCGATCGCGATGGACGATTTCGGCACCGGCTACTCGTCGCTGTCGATGCTGCGCGCCTTCCCGTTCGACAAGATCAAGCTCGACCGCTCCTTCATCGGCGAGATCGACCGGTCGGACGAGGCGCGCGCGATCATCCGCGCGGTGATGGCCCTGGCCGAGAGCCTCCGCATTCCCGTCCTCGCCGAGGGCGTCGAGTCGGAGGCGCAGCTGGCCTTCCTGCGCGACGAGGGCTGCGACGAGGCGCAGGGCTACCTGCTGGGCCCGCCCGTGCCGCGCATCGCCGAGCCCGCGCGCGCCCACTCGTGAGCCGCCAGGGCGGCCCGGGACGCTGGCCGGCGCGCCGGCTCAGTGCAGGCCGCAGCCGCCGCAGCCGAGCATGCGCGCCGTGCCCGGATGATCCGGCAGCCGCTCGGAGGCCTCGCGCACCAGCCGCGCGGCCGCCCGCAGGATGGCATCGCGCGTCGCATTGAGCCCGAGCGCCTCGGCCTCCTCGGCGAGCGCCCGCAGGCAGGCGAGCAGCCCGTCGGGCGACGGTTCGGGCGAAGTTTGCGAGTCGTGGGCCATCCCCTGCTCTCCCCCTACGATTGTATTCTGCCGCGTCCTGCTCGCGCGGGAAAGGCCATCAAGCCCCCGACATTGCGCCATCCGGCCGATTTGACGCAGGCTCGTAGCGCGAGGAACCGACGGGGGCAGCGCGGCATGAGCAGCGACTACGAGGCGACCTATGCGGCATGGCGGGCGGACCCGGCCGGCTGGTGGTCAGCGCAGGCCGCCGCGATCGACTGGGAGGTGCCGCCGCACGCAGCCTTCGACCCCTCGGCCGGGGTCTATGGCCGCTGGTTCCCGGGCGGGCGGCTGAACACCTGCTTCAACGCGCTCGACCGCCATGTCGCGGCAGGGCGGGGCGATCAGCCCGCGCTGATCTGGGACAGCGCCATGACCGGACGGGTCGAAACGCTGAGCTACGCGGCGCTGACCGAACGGACGGCCCGCCTTGCCGGCGCGCTCGCCGCGCGCGGGGTGGCCAAGGGCGACCGGGTGATCGTCTACATGCCGATGGTGCCCGAGGCGGTGATCGCCATGCTCGCCTGCGCGCGGCTGGGCGCGATCCACTCGGTCGTGTTCGGCGGCTTCGCCGCGGCCGAGCTCGCAAGCCGCATCGCCGACGCCAAGCCGAAGGCGATCGTCTCGGCCAGTTGCGGCCTCGAGCCCGGCCGCACCGTCGCCTACAAGCCGCTGCTCGACGCGGCGATCGCGCTCAGCCCGCACAAGCCGGCTTTTTGTCTGATCCTGCAACGGCCTGAGCGCGCCTGCGAGCTCACGCCCGGGCGGGACGAGGATCTGCTCGCCGCCGAAGCCGCCGCTGCCCCGCATCGCTGCGTGCCCGTCGAGGCGACCGATCCGCTCTACATCCTCTACACCTCCGGCACGACCGGCCGGCCGAAGGGCATCGTGCGCGACAATGGCGGCCACGCCGTTGCGCTCGCGAACTCGATGCCGATGCTCTACGGCGTCCGGGCCGGCGACGTCTTCTGGGCCGCCTCCGATGTCGGCTGGGTGGTTGGCCACTCCTACATCGTCTACGGGCCGTTGCTCGCCGGCTGCACCACCATCGTCTACGAGGGCAAGCCGGTCGGCACGCCGGACGCGGGTGCGTTCTGGCGCGTCTGTGCGCAGCACGGGGTGAAGGTGATGTTCACCGCGCCGACGGCGATCCGCGCGATCAAGCGGGAGGACGCGGATGGGCGGATCATGGCCCGTCATGACCTCTCGCGGCTGGAGGCGCTGTTCCTTGCCGGCGAGCGCTGCGACCCCGACACCGTCACCTGGGCCGAGAAGCTGCTCGGCAAGCCGGTGATCGACCATTGGTGGCAGACCGAGACGGGCTGGGCGATCACCGGCGACTTCCGCGGCCTCGGCCTGTTCCCGATCAAGCCCGGCTCGGGCGGCAAGCCGAGCCCCGGCTTCGATCTGCGCGTGCTCGACGAGGCCGGGCGCGAGGTGCCGCGCGGCACGATCGGCGACCTTGTGGTCAAGCTCCCTCTGCCGCCCTCCTGCCTGCCGACGCTCTGGAACAACGACGCGGGCTTCCGCGACGCCTATCTGAGCCAGCACCCGGGCCACTACACCACCGCGGATGCCGGCATGATCGACGAGGACGGCTATGTCTGGGTGATGAGCCGCACCGACGACATCATCAACGTCGCCGGGCACCGGCTCAGCACCGGGGCGATGGAGGAGGTGCTGGCCGCGCACCCGGATGTCGCGGAATGCGCGGTGGTCGGCGTGAAGGACGCGCTGAAGGGCCAGGTGCCGCTCGGGCTCGTGGTGCTGAAGGCGGGCGTGACCAAGGACGAGACGACGCTGGAGAAGGAACTGGTGGCGATGGTGCGCGAGCGGATCGGCCCAGTCGCGGCGTTCCGCAGCGCCCGGGTGGTGCCGCGGCTGCCGAAGACGCGCTCGGGCAAGGTGCTGCGCGCGACCATCCGTCGGATCGCCGACGGGCAGGACTACGTCGTGCCGCCGACCATCGACGATCCGGCCAGCCTGGAGGAGATCAAGGGTGTGGTGGCGCCGGCGGGGTGACGCTCACAGATACCGCACGAACACGAAGCCGCCGACCAGCAGCACCAGGAAGGCGATCGTGAACAGCGTCAGCCGCTTCTCGATCACCGCCAGCACCGGCGGGCCGAACTTCGCCGCCACCAGCGCGACCATCAGGAACCGCGCCCCGCGCGACAGCGCCGAGGCGACGAAGAACGGCAGCAGCGCCATCTGCACGGCCCCCGAGGCGATGGTCGCGAGCTTGTAGGGGATCGGCGTGAACCCGGCGATCGCCACCACCATCCAGTCGTATTCGAGGTAGAGCGCGCGGAACCGCTCATAGGCGTCGTGCATCCGGTAGAGCTCGATGATCGGCACGCCGACCGCCTCGTAGAGTCCCCAGCCGATCGCGTAGCCCAGCAGGCCGCCGAGGGCCGAGCCGGCGGTGCAGATCAGCGCCGAGGACAGCCACCGGTCGGGCCGCGCCACCGCCATCGGCGCGAGGATCACGTCGGGCGGGATCGGGAAGACCGAGGACTCGATGAAGGCGATGATGAACACCCAGAGCCGCGCCTGCGGATGGGCCGCGAGCGCCAGGACGCGCCGGTAGAGCGTGTGCAGGAAGGGCAGTTCCACGGGGGGTCCGCGTCGATCGAAAGGGCCGGCGCGGGATGCCACGCGAGCGTGGCATCGGCAAGGCGCATGGCTCACGTCACCGCTATCGATTGGACGCGCCTCGGCGCTCGGCTAGGCTCCCCCCGGCATGCCCGTCCGCCTCCTGCTGCTCTGTGCCGTGGTGCTCTGCGCGCTCTCGATGGGGCTACGCCAGAGCTTCGGGCTGTTCCTTGCGCCGATGACGGCCGCCCAGGGCTGGACTGCCTCGGCCTTCGCGCTGGCGATCGCGCTGCAGGTGCTGCTGAACGGCGTCTCGCAGCCGATGTGCGGCAACATTGCCGACCGGATCGGCGGGCAGCGCGTGCTGATCGGCGGCTGGCTGCTCTACGCGAGCGGCCTGCTGGCGATGGCGCTCGCCTCCTCGCTCGCGGCGTTCTTCCTCGGCGCCGGCCTGGTGATGGGGGTGGCGGTCTCGGCCGCCGGCTTCCCGATCGTGATGGCGAGCCTGTCGCGCCTGCTGCCGCAGGACTGGCGCGCGCGCGCCACCGGGCTCGCGACCGCGGGCTCGTCGTTCGGCCAGTTCTCGGTGGTGCCGCTGGTGCAGCTCGGCATCGACGCGTTCGGCTGGCAGGGCGCGCTGTTCGCCATGGCGGCGGTGGCGATCGCGGCGATCCCGCTCGCCCTGCCGCTCGCCGACCGCCCGGCGCCGCCGACCGAGGGTCGTCCGGTCGGTGCCGGTGTGGCGCTGAAGGAGGCGCTCTCCACAGGGTACTTCTGGTGCCTGTTCTGGGGCTTCTTCGTCTGCGGCGTGCATGTCTCGTTCCTGACCGTGCACATTCCGGGCTTCGTCGCGTCCTGCGGGCTGCATCCGTCCTGGGGGGCGACCTCGATCAGCCTGATCGGCCTGTTCAACATCGCGGGCTCGCTGGTCTCGGGCGAGCTCACCGGGCGGTGGCGCCGGCGCGAACTGCTGATGCTGATCTATGGCGGCCGCGCGGTGGTGATGACCGTGTTCTTCCTCGGGCCCAAGACCGAACTGACGCTGGCGGTGTTCAGCGCCGCGATGGGCGTGCTGTGGCTTTCCACCGTGCCGCCGACGGTGGCGCTCGTGGCGCGGCGCTTCGGCACGCAGTGGCTGGCGACCATCTTCGGGCTCGTCTTCCTCGGCCACCAGATCGGCGGCTTCACCGGCGCCTGGCTCGGCGGCGTGATCTGGGACCGCACCGGCAGCTACGACCTGATGTGGATCATCGCCATCCTGGCCGGCGCGTTCGCCGCCGCCGTGCACATCCCCGTGCGCGACCCGGGCGTGACGGTGGCGGCCCGCGCCGCCTGAGGTTCCGCCCCGGCTGCGGCTCGGCTAGGGTCGGGTCGCCGTCTCGCCATCCGGGGGATCTCCGTTGCGTCGCTTCCTGCTCGCCTGTGCCGTCCTGCTCGCGCCCTCCGTCACGGCGGCGCAGACCGAGCCGCATGCCTGGCTCTACGGCGCCTGGAGCGGCGGGCACACCCCGCCGGTGCGCGGCGGGAGCCAGGCTGCGTGCCTCGCCCAGCCGAGCGTGATCTTCACCCGCGACATCGTGCTGCACACCACGCTGCTCGAGCCCGTCTTCCAGCAGCGCATCATCGAGACGGTGCGCGCCACACCGGAGGGCGTGGAGATCCGGCTCCGTCCGGCGCAGCGGACGGGCGGGCCGCTCGGCGCGGTCGGCGGGATCGGCTTCGGCTGCGGCGGCGATCCGAACCTGCTGCGCGTGCAGCGCCTGGAGGGCGGCGAGATCGCGTTTCCCGGCTGCATCGACTTCCCCTCGCCGCTCGTCTCCTGCACAGGACGCTGACCATGGCCGCGCCGCGAATCGCGCTGATCCACGCGCTCCGCCTCTCGCCGCCGCCGATCATGGAGGCGTTCGCCCGGCTGTGGCCGGAGCCGTTCCTGATGAACCTGCTGGATGACAGCCTGTCGGCCGATCTGGCGCGCGAGGGCCTGATCACGCCGGCGATCACGCAGCGCTTCCTCGATCTTGCCGCCTATGCGCGGCGCACCGGGGCGGACGCGATCCTGTTCACCTGCTCCGCCTTCGGCCCGCCCATCGAGGCAGTGAAGGCGGCGCATCCGGCGATCCCGGTGCTGAAACCCAACGAGGCGATGATCGATGCGGTGCTGGACGCCGCGCCGTCGGGGCGGATCGGGCTGATCGCGACGTTCCGGCCGACCTTCGATTCGATGCGCCCCGAGTTCGCCGCGGCCGCCGCCGCGCGCGGCATGACGCTCGATCTGCGCGAGGGGTTCGCCGAGGGCGCGCTCGCGGCGCTGGAGCAGGGCGACGGGGCGGCGCATGACGCGCGCGCGGCCGATGCGGCCAAGGGGCTCGGCGACTGCGAGGCGATCGCGCTCGCGCAGTTCAGCCTCGCCCGCGCCGCGCCCGCGGTCGCGCAGGCGACCGGCCGGCCCGTGCTCACCACACCGGACAGCGCGGTCGCGCGGCTCAGGTCGCTGCTCGCCCCCTGATCCGGGCGCTACGCCGGCAGCGTCGCGGTCGCCGTCAGCCCACCGCCGCGACGGTTCGCGAGTGTGACGTCGCCGCCATGGCCGCGCAGGATCGTGCGCGCGATCGGCAGGCCGAGCCCCGCCCCGCCCGTCTCGCGCGAGCGGCTGCGCTCGACGCGATGGAACGGCTGAAACACCCGCTCCAGCTCGTTCTCGGGAATTCCAGGCCCGTCATCCTCGATCGCGATCCACACCACGCCACCGTCGGGCTCGGCGAGGCGCACCCTGCACCCGCCGGCGTAGCCGATCGCATTGCCGATCAGGTTGCTGAGCGCGCGCTTCAGCGCCACCGGCCGCGCCGTCACCGTGCGGTGCGCCGGCGCCTCCAGTGTCACCACCTCCTGCCCGGCGACATCGTTCGCCTCGTCCGCGACCGTGCGCAGCAGCGCCGCCAGATCGAGCGGCACCGCCTTCTCGGAGGCCGCATCGTCGCGCGCGAAGGCGAGCGTCGCCGCCACCATCGCCTCCATCTCGGCGAGATCGGCCATCATCTTCGCGCGCAAGCCCTCGTCCTCGACGAACTCCGCGCGCAGCCGCATGCGCGTGATCGGCGTGCGCAGATCGTGCCCGATCGCGGCCAGCATCGCCGTGCGGTCATCGACGAAGCGACGGATCCGCGCCTGCATCGTGTTGAAGGCCGCGGCCGCCTGCGCCACCTCGCGCGGGCCGCGCTCGGGCAGGGGTGGTGCGCCGACATCGCGGCCGAGCCGGTCCGCTGCGGCGGCGAGTTCGCGGATCGGTGCGGTGAGCCGCCGCACCGCCCAGAACGACAACCCCGCCACCGCCGCCGTCATCACCGCGAGTGCCGCGAGGAAGGTCGGCGAGGACCAGGGCTGCGCCGGTGGCACGCGGGCGACCACGTTGAGCCACATCCCATCCGGCAGGCGGATCGCCGCCGCCATCGCCCCGTCCGGCGCCTCGCCGACCAGCACCTCGCGCGGCCGCATGCGCGGCGGGCCGCCCATCCGCCCGAGCGCCTCGGCGAAGCGCTCGCCGGCCCGGCCAGGCGGCCGCGCGCCCGGCCGCACCAGCGGCGCCGCGTCGATCGTGGCGGAGAAGCCCTCCGGCAGTTCGACCGCCTCCAGCGCCTCCGCCCGGAATGGCGCCGGCGCCGTCACCACCGCGCGCCAGACCGCCCAGGTGCGCGCCATCGCCTCGCGTCCCTGCGCCGCGCGCTGCAAGCCGACGCGATCGAAGGCATGGATCGTCAGCCCCACGACCTGGGCCGTGAACAGGCCGAGCAGCAGCACCAGGAAGGTGCGCCCGGCGATCGAGGCGGGCCAGACCCTCAAGGCGAGCCTCACGCCCGCTCGACCGGGGCGGCGAGCACGTAGCCGCCGCCGCGCACGGTCTTGATCAGGGCAGGCGATTTGCCGTCATCCTCGAGCTTGCGCCTGAGCCGGCTCACCGCGACGTCGATCGCGCGGTCGAACGGGCCGGTCGAGCGGCCGTGCAGCAGGTCCATCAGCATGTCGCGCGTCAGCACGCGGCCCGCCCGCTCGGCGAGGATGCGCAGCAGGTCGAACTCGCCGCCAGTCAACGCCACTTCCGCGCCCGACGGGTCGAGCAGGCGGCGGCGCGCGGTCTCGAGCGTCCAGCCGGCGAAGCGGAAGATCGCACCCGGCTCGGCCGCCTCCGCCGGCGCGCCCTCGGCGCGGCGCAGCACCGCGCGGATGCGCGCGAGCAGCTCGCGCGGGTTGAACGGCTTCGGCACGTAGTCGTCGGCGCCGAGCTCGAGCCCGACGATCCGGTCGGTCTCCTCGCCCATCGCGGTGAGCATCACGACGGGCAATCGTCCACCTTCCTCGCGCAGCCAGCGGAGCAAGGAGAGCCCGTCCTCGCCCGGCAGCATCAGGTCGAGCACCACGAGCGCGTAGTGGCCGTTCGGCAGGGCGCGGCGGAGCTCGCGGCCGTCGCGCGCGGTGGTGACGCGGAAGCCGTGCTTCTCCAGGAACCGCGCCAGCAGGTCGCGGATCTCGCGGTCGTCGTCCACCACCAGGATGTGCGGTGCGGGCTCGGCCATGGCCCGGTTGTGACGCGCAGGCGGCGCGCCGGCAACGCCCGGAGTGTTGCGGCGCATTGCCGCACCCGCACCTGTCACGCTTCGTCACACTTCGTGGCACTTCGGCCCGCTCTCCGACACACGCGCGCAAGCCGCCGGCGCGATGCTGGCCACGGTCCCGATCCCGGGATGCTCATGACGGAGGACGAGAATGAGCCGAGTTCTGAAGGTGGCGCTGGTGGCAGGCGGGCTCGCGACGGCCGGGCTGGTCGGCTACGGCGCCGGCAGCATGGGCGCCCACGCCCAGGGCGGGCCGGGTCCTGGCCCGGGCATGGGGTCGGGAGGCGACGGTCGGCCCGGCATGATGATGGAACGCGGCGACGGTCCGCGCGGGCCGTGGGCCGAGCGGCGCGGTGCGATGCGCGGCGAGCGGGGCGAGCGCGGCTGGCAGCGCGGCCAGCACCATCGCGGCGGCCCGTTCGGCGGGTTCTTCATCAATCGCGACAACAAGAACCTGAGCAACGACGATGTGCGCAAGATCGCCGAGGCGGGCCTGCTGTGGTTCGGCGAGCGCACCTGGCGGATCGGCGACGTGACCGATGCCGGCAGCCGGACCGCGCGGTTCGCGCTCACCACCGAGAACGGCGGCGTGATCGCCACCTTCGAGATGGACCGCAACACCGGCCGCGTGCGCCGCGTCGGTTGACGCGCGGCACGGTCCCTTTACGCCTGGGGCACGCGGCGGCAGTCTCCGCCGCGTGTCCGCCCCGCCTCTCCCGCCGGCCGAGCGCGCCGCGCTGCGCCGCCTCTATGCCCGCGAGCCTGCCTTCGCCGCGATCGAGCGCCGTGCCGGCCCGCTTCCCTGGCGCACCCGCGAGGCCGGCTTCCCCGGCCTGCTCGCCGCGATCGTCGGCCAGCAGATCAGCAACCTCGCTGCCGCCGCGATCTGGACCCGGCTGCGCGCACTTCTCGCGACCCCGCCCTGCCCGCGCGCGTTCCTCGCCCTCTCCGACGAGGCGCTGCGCCAAGCCGGGCTGTCGCGCCCCAAGATCGCCTATGCGCGCGGCCTCGCCGACGCCTTCGCGGACGGGCGGCTCGATGCGGAGACGCTCGCCGCCCTGCCCGACGAGGAGGCGATCGCCGCGATCGCCGCGCTGAAGGGCTTCGGCCGCTGGTCCGCCGAGATCTACCTGCTGTTCGCGCTCCAGCGCCGCGATGTCTTCCCCGCCGCCGATCTGGCGCTCGCCGCGAGCCTCGCCGATCTGCGCGGCCTGCCCGCCCGCCCGGCCGAGCGCGCGCTGCGGGCGCTCGCCGAGCCGTGGGCGCCGTATCGCGGCCTCGCCGCGCGCCTGCTCTGGCACCACTGGCGGCACGTGAACGGCCGCGCCGCATTCGACTCATGAAGGAACCGACGATGGACGACAGCCCGCATATCCGCACCGAACGCCCCGAGCCGCACATCGCCGTCGTCGTGTTCGACCGCGCGGCCAAGCGCAACGCCTTCGATCTGGCGATGTGGCGCACGCTCGGCGCGGTGATGCGCCGGCTCTCCGACGACGACAGCCTGCGCTGCGTCGTGCTGCGCGGCGCGGGTGCGGAGGCGTTCAGCGCGGGCGCCGACATCTCCGCCTTCGAGGTCGAGCGCGGCAGCCGCGACAAGGAGGACCGTTACGGCGAGGTGCTGCACGAGACCTTCCAGAACCTGCGCAGCTGCCGCCACCCGACAGTGGCGATGATCCGCGGCGTCTGCATCGGCGGCGGCGCGGGCATCGCCACGATGTGCGACTTCCGCGTCGGCGGGGACTCGATCCGCTTCGGTATCACCGCGCGCAATCTCGGCATCTGGTACCCCTATGCCGAGATGGACCCGGTGGTGCAGATCGTCGGCTACGCGGTCGCCGCCGAGATCTTCATCGAGGGGCGGATCTTCAACGGCACGGAGGCGTACCAGAAGGGCCTGCTCTCGCGGGTCGTGCCCGACGACCGCGTCGAGGAGGAGGCGATGGCGCTCGCCCGGCGCATCTGCGAAGGCGCGCCGCTCTCGGCCCGGTTCCACAAGCGCGCCTTGCAGCGCCTGCGCGGGGAGTTGCCGATCACGCCCGAGGAGGAGGCGGCGGTGAACGACTTCACCCGCACCGAGGACTACCAGAACGCCTATCGCGCGTTCCTCGCCAAGCGCAAGCCGGTGTTCGAGGGACGCTGACCGCGGGCGCCCCGCCCGCAGCATCTCGTTAACCATGCGGTGGCAGGATGGGGTATCCCTCAAGCCCTGGGGAAGCGCACGCCCATGACCTCCCCGGCTCCCGCCGCGCCGCGGGCCCTGCTGACGGATTTCCAGCCCGCCACGTTCCTGGAACGCGGCGCGACGGTGCCCTTCACCTCGCCGCTGCTCCAGCAGGCGCGCATCCGTCTCGGCACCTCCGGCATGCGCGAGATCGTGCTGCGCAACCCGGCCGGCGGCCCCGGCTGGTATGTCGGCCCGTGGGACGGCGTGACCGAGATGGTGCGCGTCACCGTGCATGACAGGCTGGTCTACAAGCGCATCGAGGAGAGCGGCGCGATCAGCCCGCTCGAGATCCGTCGCGCCGCCCGCACCGTCTCGGCCGATGGCTATGGCGGGCAGGCGGCCAAGACGGCCGCCATCGCGGCGATCGACGCCGAGGAGCGCGAGTGGCGCGGCGCCTACGCCACCCTGCTCGCCACCCTGCTCGGCCAGGCCGGCCTCGCCGGCTCCGACATGATCGCCAAGGCGCATTCGCGCCAGGACCTGATCGACCTTGCCCCCTCGCTGCTGGCACCGATCGCGCCACGCCTGGGTCTCGTGCCGGAGATCATGGCGCAGACCCTCGAGGAACTGGCCACCGTGCTCGCGCGCATGGGCGGCACGCCCGAGCGGCCGGCCCAGACACCGCGCGACCTCGCCGCCGCCCAGCGCCTGCTCGCCGAGGTGCGCATCCTCGCGGCCGAGGACACGCGCGCCGATCCCGATGCCGTGCGGGCGATCCTCGGCGTCGGCGACATGACCGTGACCCTCGCCGACGACGCACTCGGCCGCGCGCGCGCCGAGGCGACGCGGCCGCAGGCCCTGGTGATGGCCTGGGCCGAGAACCGCAGCGCCGCCAAGGCCCGCCTGACGCGCGCCGAATGGCTGCTCGACGGCTGGGCGACGCTCGTGTCGATCTGGATGACCGCCGGCGAGCAGCCGCCCGGCAGCCAGCGGCATGTCCTGCCCGAGATCCACATGCTGCTGCCCATGCTGCCGCGCGAGATCACCGGCGGCACGGTGCAGGCCGTCGCGCCACCGAACTACGCGCGCAAGGTGGTGCGCGGGGGCGAGTGGCTGGCCGAGCTTGCCGATGCCGACGCGATCGCCCGCAATGAGCGCGCGCTGGCGCGCACCGTCGCATGACGACCGCATCCGAGACGGTCCGGACCGAGATCGCCACCTCGCTGCGCAATGCGCCCGAGGGGCGGCTGCGCGCGGTGATCGCCGCGATCGATCGCCACCCAAGGCGCGCCGAGGTCGAGGACCTGGTCGAGCTTGTCCGGCCGCGCATCGCCGGCCTGCACATTCCCCGGCCGCTGACGCCGCAGCGCGCGCTGGTCGTGCCGTTCGAGGGGTTGCTCGCCGCCGGCGACGGCGTGCCGCGCGACGGCTTGCGCATGCCGCGCGCCGTGCTCTCGCCGCTGTTCGCGCTGGTGCGCGAGCGGATCGATCCCGCCGCCTGGGCCGAGGCCGAGCGTCTTGCCGAAGGCCGGCGCGCTGATGACACGCCGGCCGTGATGGCGGTCGGTCGGCGGCTGTGGCCAGGCGCGGTCGAGGTGCTGGAGGCCTTCCACGACGATCCGCGCGGCATCGGCCGGGCGCTGGCCGCCGCCGGACACGACGCGCACCTGCTGGGCAACTGCCTAGGCTCGATCCTTCCGCTGATGCGGCTCGGCGAGGCGGTGGCGGCTGCATTGCTGCCGCGCAACGGCGTCGCCCTCGATCCCACCCTGCCGACCGCGCCGCATCGCGCGCTGCTGCTCGGCTGCGTCCAGCGTGACCCCGGCCTGTTCCGGCTGATCGCCGCGGCCATGCTGTTCCGCTCCGAGTTCCCCGAATCGGTGACGCGCATCATCCGCGACATCGCCGCCAAGCTCGACCGCCCCGCCGTGTTCGGCGTGGTGGCCGAGGTGGCGGACGCGCTGAAGGCTGATCTCGAGGCGCCGGTGACCGGGCCGGGCGTCGCCGCCGAGCGGCGCGGCCAGGCGGCGATGCGGCTCGTCACGATCGTCTCGATTCTGGAAGGGATGCCGCGCTTCGATGCGTTGGCGATCGAGGCTGGGCGCATCCTCGGCGGGCAGTTCACCACCACCGTGCGGGACAGCGTGATCGCGCCGCTCGCCGCCCTTGCGCGCGAGGGCGCGGCGGAGGCGGATGCCGTGCGCGCGCTCGAAACGGCGGCGCATGCCGCGAAGCGGATCGAGGCGGCCGGACGGCTCGCCGGCGCGACCTCGGCGTTCAAGGAGGCGCTGGCGGCGGCCCGGCAGCCGGTGAGCGTGCTGATGCGGGCCGCCGCGCAAGGTTCGGCGGGCGGGATCGGCCGAGCCGAGATCGCCCGGCTCGCCGAGATCCTGCTCGGCTCAGATGAGGCGATGGCGATGCTCGAACAGGCGGGCTGACGCGCAGGCGCCGCGTGCGCGCACCGTCACCCGATCAGGTGCGTCCACCTCATCGGGAACCGCGCTACCCGAACGATCCGACCTCGTGCGCGATCGCGGCCGAGCCCTCGCGCACCAGCGCGAACCAGCGACGCATCGGGCCGAGGATCTCGGCGTGCTCAGCCTCGTAGGTGGTCGCGGCGCGCGGACCGGCCGGCTCGCCGAAATCCATCGCCGCGGCGGGATCCGGCAGCGACGGGAACACCTCCTCCAGCAGATCGACCGCGGCCGGCACGTCGAGCCGCAGGATGCGCGCGACCAGCGCGGCGCGCGTCACGCCGTGGCGCGGGCTGAAATCGGGAATGCGCGCGGCAAGCAGCCAGATGCGGTGGATCGCGGCGATCCGCAGCGCATGCATCGCCACCAGCCGGTCCGACGCGCCCTCGCTCCGCCAGGCCGCATCGAGCGCCAGCCCGTCCGCCTGCAGACGGCGGAACAGCCGCCGCACGGGTGCGGCAAGATCGAACGTCTCCAGCGCCGCCGCGACGGCGGCGAGCTGCTCGCGTCGCCCGGGCCGCGTCGAGCGCTGCGCGCGATCGAACCAGGTGCCGGGATCGAGCGTGGCCACATAGCCGCGCAGGATATCGAGATCGCCCGCGGCGCGCGCGGCCGCCGCCATCGCCATCGCCCGGCCGAAGCGCGGACTCCTGGCGCGCATCTCGGCGAAGGTCTCCGGCGCGCGCGCGACCGCCTGGCCGAGCCCGTGCAGCGTGTTCGCGAGCCAGCCGAGCTGATGCAGGATCGCATTGTTCGGGATCGCGCGGAGTTCGCGCGGATGGCCGATCATCGCCGGTCCGCCGAGCCCGTCGATCTGCCGCTTGGCCGGGCGCGAGCCGGTCGGGTCGAGCAGCGCCGGGCCGAACGCGCCGAGCAGCGCGGCATAGCCCGGATCGAGCACCAGCGCCTCGACGGCGGCGCGCACCGAGCCGAAGAACTCGGCAGCGTAGTCGGCCTCGGCGTAGATCGGGTCGTCGGGCGCGGCCGGCGGGTCGAACAGATGCTCGGCGATGCGCGCCACCGCGGCGGTCGCCAACGCCGGCGTGCCGAACAGCAGATACCCGTCCGAACCCTGAAAACTGCTCTCCTCGCGCACCGACAACCCCGCCTCGGCGAAGCGCGCGCGCGACTGCGCCGGGGCGAGATACTCGAGCCGGTCGGCGAGGCTGGACGGATGCGCGCCCCGGCCGATCGACTCGCCATGCGTGTTGAACAGCACGAGGTCGAGCCCGCCGAGATCGAAGCGGCGCAGCGTCTCGGCGAGCTTCAGACGCAGCCGCTCGATCAGGAACGAGGCGGCGGGCTGGCCGACGAAGCGCCCCGAATCCGAGTAGCCGAACTGCAGGCAGAGCCGGCCGAGGCGCCGCAGATAGGCGCGGAAATGCGGGCTGCGGAGTGCCTCCTCCAGCACGCGCGCGCCGTGCTCCAGCCCCTCCGGCGTCTCGAACAGCGGGCTGATCTCGACCCGCTCCTCCACCCCGAAGCGGCGCGCCAGCCACAGCGCGGCGAGCAGCGTGTAGCCCGTCTCGGTCTCGGCGATCAGGAAGCGGATCGGCTGCGAGCCGTCGATGTGCTTCAGGATCTGCGCGACCGTCATCATCAGCCGCGCCGCCGAGGACTGCTCGGCAAGCAGCGCGCCGAAATCGACCGGCACCGGCCGCACCGTGTCGAGTGCGGCGTTGATCGCCGCGATCAGGCCGCGCCGTCGGGCGCGGTCCTCGGGGGCGGCGTCGAAGCCGAGGCGGTGGCGCAGCGCGTTGTGGACCTGCTGCGCGTTGAGCCGCACATGGGTGTGGGCCAGCGCCAGGCCGTGCGAGACCAGCCCGGCGCGCGCGACCACGAGGGGCTGGCGCGTGGCGTCGTCCGCCTCCGCGATCGCGGCGTCGAACGCGGCCTGCACGGCCTCGATCCCGGTCAACGCGACGTCGCGGCCGGCGATCAGCGCCTGCGCGAAACGCTGCACCGCCTCCGTCTCCGGCGCCGTGCCGACGGGGCAGAGGGCCAGCTGCCGGTCGGTCTCGGCGAGCGCGGCGGCGAGCGTTTCGGCGAGCGGGCCGGGCGGCACGGCGGCGGCGAGCCGCGCCAGCCCCATCGCCTTCATGCGCAGCCGGAAGCCGATCGTGTCGGCCCAGCCGATATCGGTGCGCCCGTCGGTGTCATAGCCGACCCAGGAGGCGACCAGCACCGGCGCGGGGTTGAGCACCGTCCAGCGGTCGGGCCAGGCCATGCGGGCCGCGGCGACCAGCGCGGACACCAGCGCGTCGATCGCGTCGCGCGCGTGCGCGATCGCGCCGGCGGCCTGGGCGAACTCCTCCTCCAGCGTGATCGGTGCGGGGCGGTGCGCGGGTGGCGCGGCGTGGCGCGCGGTCTCGTCATGCGCGGCGCGGGCGAGCAGGGAAGCGGCCGGGAACGGCATCGAGAAGGTCGGATGGGCGGTGAACACCGCCGCATAGCGCGGCCGCTCGACCGCGGCGCGGAAGCCCGCCCACGGCACCGGGCTGTCGGCCGGATCGGGACGGATGATCTGCGCGGCGAGCCGGTCGAACTGCGCCGAGCCGGTCTCGCCGACATAGCGCGCAAGGCGGGCGGCACGGTCGTGGAACGCCTCGTCGGCCAGCCGGCGCAGTGCCGCGCCGAGCGAGGCCTCGTTCAGCGCGCCGTCATCGATCCGCCGGCTGATCCCGAGCGCCACCGACAGCACCGGGTTGCCGAAAGGGTCGGCCGCGGCGGCGGCGCGCGCCCGCGCAGTCAGCCCAAGCAGGTCCTCGACCGCGGCATCGAGAAAGGGGGTCGGCGCAGTGTCCACGATGAACCATTGTGCACCTGCGAAGACGACAAACGCCAGCGTCGGTTGACCCGCGCTGGCACGCCGATACCGTTCGCCCGCCAGACGCGGGAGGACAGCGTGACGGAGAGTGCCGAGTCGGACTACGTGATCGTCGGCGGCGGCAGCGCCGGCTGCGTGCTCGCCGCCCGGCTCTCCGAGGACCCGTCGGTGACGGTGACGCTGCTCGAGGCCGGGCCCGAGGACCGCCATCACTGGATCCACGTCCCGGCCGGCTACGCCAAGCTGTTCATCTCGGGCCAGTTCGACTGGAAGTACGAGACCGAGGCCGATCCGGAGCTGCAGGGCCGACGCATCAAGTGGCCGCGCGGCAAGGTGCTGGGCGGGTCGGGCTCGATCAACGGGCTGGTGTTCCTGCGCGGCAGCCCCCGCGACTATGACCGCTGGGCGCAGGCGGGCGCGCGCGGCTGGTCCTACGAGGCGTGCCTGCCCGCCTTCAAGGCGATCGAGACCTGGGAAGGGCCGCCGTCAGACCTGCACGGCACCGAGGGGCCGATCCGCAACGGCCCGACGCGCGATCTTTCGCCGGCCGGCCGCGCCTTCGTCGCCGCCTGCCAGGCGGCGGGGCAGCCGGCCTGTCCGGACTTCAACGGCGCCTGGTACGAGGGCGCGGCACCCAATCCGCTGAACGTCAGCGGCGGCCGACGCATCAGCTCGGCCCGCGCCTATCTCAAGCCGGCGCGGTCGCGGCCGAATCTGCGCGTGCTGACCGGCGTGCGCGCGCATCGCGTCGTGATCGCCGAGGGGCGGGCGCGGGCGGTCGAGGGCCGCGGACCGGCCGGGCCGGCGCGCTGGGCGGCGCGGCGCGAGGTGATCGTCAGCGCCGGCACGATCGAGAGCCCGAAACTGCTGATGCTCTCCGGCATCGGCGATGCGGCCGCGCTGGCGGGGTTCGGCATCACGCCGGTGATCGATGCGCGCGGCGTCGGGCGGAACCTGCAGGATCATCTGGTGGTGCGGATGCCGTTCCGCACCCGCGCGGCCGGCACGATGAACGAGTACACCGCCTCATGGCTTGGCTATCTGCGCATGGGCGCGCGCTGGCTGTTCGCGCGACGCGGCCCGCTCGCGGTCGGTGCCTCCGAGGCGAGCCTGTTCGCGCGCGTCACCGCCGGCGCCGAGGAGCCGGACCTGCAGATCCAGTTCATCAATTTCAGCTTCACCACCCTGGCCGAGGGGCTGCACCCGCATCCCGGCATCGCCTTCGTGGTCGGCCAATGCCGGCCCGACAGTCGCGGCGAGATCTCGCTGGCCTCGGCCGATCCCGAAGCGCCGCCGCGCATCATCCCGAACTACCTGAGCGCGCCGAACGATTTGCACGTGACGGTGGAGGGGGTGAAGCTCACCCGTCGGATCGTCGCTGCGCAGCCGCTCGCGGGGCTGATCGAGGAGGAGCTGCTGCCGGGCCCATCGGCCGCGAGCGATGCCGCGATCGCGGACTGGGTGCGCTCGGCCGCTTCGACGGTCTATCACCCTTGCGGAACGGTGCGGATGGGCGACGATAACGCGGCACCGCTCGACACCCGGCTGCGCGTCAAGGGCATCGCCGGGCTGCGCGTGGTGGATGCGAGCGTCTTTCCGCTCGTGCCGTCGTCGAACATCCAGCCGGCGGTGCTGATGGTGGCGGAGCGGGCGTCGGCGATGATCCGCGAGGACGCCCGCGCCGGGTGACGCGGCTCAGCTCTCGATCGTGACGTTGTTCTCGCGCACCACCGCACCCCAGTCGCGCGTGCTGGCGGCGAGCCACTCGCCGAACGCGCCCGGCTGCATGGTGCGCACCGCGCCGCCGATCTGGACGATCCGCTCGGCGATCGCCGCATCCGCGAGCACGCCGGTGATCGCACGGTGCGCCGCCGCGACGACCGGCGCGGGCGTGCCGCCGGTCGCCAGGATCCCCTGCCACGTACCGCTCTCGACCAGCAGCTTGGGCAGGCCGAGTTCGCCAAAGCTCCTGATGTCGGGCAGCGCGGCGAGCCGTTCCGTGCCGGAGACCGCGATGCCGCGCAACTGCCCGGACGTGACGAAAGGCTGGGTCGCGGTCGCGCCATTCAGGATCGCCTGGCACTCGTTCGCGACCACGCCCTGGATCGCGGCAGCACCACCGCGATAGGGCACATACTCCCAGGTGAAGCCGAACTGCTTCGCCAGCACGATGCCGGTCAGGTGGTTGGCGGCACCGACCCCGCTATGCGCGAGGTTGAGCTTGCCGGGATTGGCCTTGGCGTGGGCGACGAAGGACGGCAGGTCGGTCGCCGGCACGGAGGGATGCGCGCCGAAGATGTAGGGCGCGAAGGCCACCATCGTCACAGGGGCGAGATCCTTCAGCGGATCATAGGACATGGTCTTGAGCAGGCTCGGCGCGATCGCGAGGCTGGAGACGTCCGTGATCAGCATGGTGTGCCCGTCGGGCTGCGCGCGGGCGACCGCTTCGGCACCGATATGGCCGTTCGCGCCGGCGCGGTTCTCGACCACCACGCTCTGGCCCACCGCCTCGCCGAGCTTCGGCGCCATCAGCCGGGCGAGAATGTCGGAGCTGCCGCCGGGCGCAAAGGGCACGATGATGCGCAGCGGTCGGCTGAAGGCGGGCTGGGCGAGCGCCGGCATGGCGAGCGTGGCCGCTCCCGCGGCGAGGATGGTCCGGCGGCGGATCATGGCGCTTCCTCCTGCGTGCTTATGCTCCGCAGGGTGCCCGCTGCGGTGCTATCCGGCAAGCGTCCGGATGGCGGCGCAGACCTGATCGACCTGCGCGTCGGTCAGCTCGGGAAACATCGGCAGCGACAGCACCTCGGCCGCGGCGCGCTCGGTCGCGCGGCAGCCGGCGGGCCCGAGGGCGATGCGGCCGCGATAGGCGGGCTGCGCGTGCACCGGCATCGGGTAGTGCACGTTCGTGCCGATGCCGCGCGCACGGAACTGCGCCTGTATCGCTGCGCGGTCGGCGCAGCGGATGACGTACTGGTGGAACACGTGCGTCGCACCCGGGCGGCGCGCAGGCGGGGCGATGCCGGTCCCGGCAAGTGCTGCGTCGTAGCGCGCGGCGATCGCCTGGCGGCGCGCATTCGCCGCATCGAGATGCGCGAGCTTCACGGTCAGGATCGCCGCCTGCACCTCATCGAGCCGCGAGTTCACGCCGGCGAGGTCGCTGACATAGCGCTCGTGCCAGCCGTACTGGCGCAGCGCGGCGATGCGATCGGCCAGCACCACGTCGTCGGTGGCGATCACGCCGCCATCGCCGAGCGCGCCGAGATTCTTGGTGGGATAGAGGCTGAATGCGGCGGCGCGGCCGAGCGTGCCGGCCCTGCGGTCGCCCACCATCGCGCCGTGGCACTGCGCGCAGTCCTCGATCACGGCCGCGCCGTGCCGGTCAGCGCTCGTGATGATCGCCTCGATCGCGGCGGGCTGGCCGTAGAGATGCACCGGGATCACCGCGCGGATCGGCGGCAGACCCGCGGGTGGGTCGCGCAGCACGGCGGCGAGTTCGCTCGCGTCCATCGTGTAGGTCGCCGGATCGATGTCGAGCAGGATCGGTGTGGCGCCGACCATCTCGATCGCCGCGACCGTCGCAACGGCGGTGTGCGACACCGTCGCCACGGCCGCGCCCGGACCGACGCCGAGGCCGCGCAGGATGAGCGCCAGCGCGTCGGTGCCGTTGGCGACGCCGATCGCGCGGACCGAACCTTGCCAGCGCGCGAAGGCCTGCTCGAAGCCGGTGCATTCTCGGCCGAGGATGTACCAGCCGCTCTCCAGCACGCGCGCCACCGCGGCGTCGATCGGTGCCTTGAGCGCGCGGTAGGACGCGCCGGGATCGGCCTGCGGCACGGTGACGGGCGGGGTCGGAACATTCATGGGTCGAACTTTCAGAGATAGCGGGCAAGGCGGGGGCGGAACCAGTCGAGCGTGCGACGCAGTCCGTCGTCGAGCGATACCGCCGGCGCCCAGCCGGTGGCGGCGCGGAAGCGGGAGTCGTCGGCGACGTAGCTGCCAATATCGATCTTGGCGCGATCGGCCGGGAAGTCCTGCACGACGTAGCGCCCGCCGCCATTCGCTGCCACCAGCGCCTCGGCGAGGTGGCGCAAGGAAACGGGCGGGGAGCCACCGAGATTGTACACGCCGGGAGGTGCCTCGGCCGCGGCGAGGAACGCCGCCGCCACATCGTCGGCATAGGCGAGGTCGCGCGTCTGCTCGCCGCCCCAGACCTCGAACGCCTCGCCCTCCAGCACGCGCCGCACCCAGAGGCCGAGGAAGGTCTGGCGGTGATCCTTCACCCGCACGCCCGGTCCGTAGCAGTTGGTCAGCCGCAGCGACACGACGGGACGGCCATGCACCTTCTGCTCAAGCAGCCAGTACTGTTCGGCGGCCCATTTGCTGACCGCGTTGGCGTCCGGCGGATCGATCGGATGACCCTCGGCGACGGGCAAGGCGCGCGGCCTTCCGTAGAGCTGGCGCGTCGAGGCGTGCACCACACGGGCGCCCGGCGCGGCCGTGCGCGCGGCCAGGATCAGCCGCAGCGTCGCATCGGCGTTCTGCGCCAGATCGCCGCGCGGATCGGCCTGGCTGCCCATGTGCGAGGTCTGCGCGGCGAGGTGGAAGATCGCGTCCGCGCCAGCGAGGGCATCCTCGAGCGGATCGTGGCGCAGATCGGCGCGCACCACGCGCACGTCGAGGCCCTCGATGTTCGCAGCGTTGGCCCCGGTCTCGGGCAGGAAGGCGTCAATCACGGTGACCTTCGCACCGCGCGCGACCGCCGCCCGCGCAAGCGCCGAGCCGAGAAAACCCGCGCCCCCGGTGATCGCGACCGCGGCGCCTGTCCAGTCCATGCCCATGTCCCCTCGGCCCGACGTCACCACGGCGGCATGGCCGATTGATGGCGGCTCAGTGCTCGTCGCGGCCGCGGCTGGCACTCATGATCTCGGCGAAGCCGAACAACAGCAGCAGCACGCCGAGAACCGCCTGGATCGAGGC
>CAZHMM010000002.1:6400-45480 GCA_964533585.1 uncultured Elioraea sp. | reverse complement strand
TCTCGGCGAAGCCGAACAACAGCAGCAGCACGCCGAGAACCGCCTGGATCGAGGCCACGGTGCGGGCGGCCGGGCCGACCGGGACGACGTCGCCGTAGCCGATCGTCGACAGGGTCACGACCGAGAAGTAGAGCGCCTCCGAGAAGCTCATCGCGCGCCGGATCCCGGCAAAGGCCAGCATCGGTTCGCCCATCGCGGCATCCAGCAGCCGGTAGAGGCAGGCGAAGACGATCACCAGCAGCGAGTAGAGCGTGAGGAACGCGAAGGCCGGGATGAACAGGCGCTGGATGCGGGCGAAGAACGCCTCGAACAGCAGCGAGGCGTCGAGCAGGAAGGCGACCACGTCGCGCGAGGCGGCCGCCACCACCATGGAGATCAGCGTCATCGCGAGCAGGAAGGCGGTCTGCTCGGTCCGGGCCGACAGGTCGAGCTCGGGCAGGGCGAAGCTGGCCGCGCCGATCACCAGCACCGGCACGAGCCAGCCGAGCAGGCGCGGGAAATGCGCGGTCTCGCGCAGCCGCTCGCTGGCGACGAGGCGGGCGAACGCGCTCCGGTGCCACCACGCCGAGGCGAGGAACGCCACGACCGGGAACAGGAAGCCGAGATCGGACACGAGCCCCTCGACCCGGGGGAAATTGCTCTCGGAGAAGAACGCGAACAGGGTCGCGTAGACGGCAAGACCGTTGGCGAGCGCGACGGCGAAATGCAGCCCGCCCGGGAACAGGACATGGAAGAAGCCGAAGGCGGCAGCGGCCGTCATGACCAGGAGCAGCGCGAAGGTGTGATCAGTCGGGCGGGCGGCAAAACCGACCAGCAGCGCGAGGATCGCCGTGAACGTCACGGCACGCCACCAGCGCCGGTCGATCCGCAGGGTGCCCTCCATCGCTCAGGTCTCCACGCGCTCCGCTGCCGGCTGCTGCTCGAGGATCCGCTGCACGGCCTCCTCCGCGGCGTCGGCGAAGGGCGACAACACGACATCCGCGCCGATCTCGCGCAGCCGCGCCTCCTCGCCGGGCGCGGTGGCGGTCAGCGCGACCTTGCCCCGGAACCCGCCATGGCGCAGCCCGGCGAGCAGCGCGCCACGCATTTCGGCATGGCCGAGCACGCCGGCGGCGTGCGGCACGGCGACGACAATCCACGCCGCGTCGCGCAGCGGCAGGCCGGCCACGAAATTGGGATCGGACCCGTCGCCGTAGATCGCGGGCCAGCCCCGGCGCTGGAATGACCGCACCGCCTGCGGATCGAAATCGACGCCGAGGAAGCCGACCCCGCGTTCGGCCAGGCGCTCGGCGATCGCGGTGCCGTAGCGGCCGAGCCCGAACAGGATCACCGGCCGGGCGGGCGCCTCGCCCTCCGTCAGCGCATGGTCCTCGCGCAGGCCGCGCCTGCGTTCGAACGGCCACAGCAGCGGCTCAAGCCAGCGATAGAGCGTGAAGGAGTGCACGATCATGTAGGTCGAGAGCCCGATCGTGACGATGCCGACCAGAGTCGTCAGCCCCACCGCCTCCAGCCCCACATGGCCGAGCGCGTGGCCGAGCGCGATGAACACCAGGCTGAACTCGCTGATCTGCGCGACGGTAAGCCCGGCGAGGAAGCCGGTGCGCTTGCGATAGCCCATCACCCCCATGATCGCCATCACGATCACCGGATTGCCGACCAGCACGAACACCGAGAGGATCGCCGCCTCGCCCAGCCGGTCGGCCACCGCCGAGAAGTCGAACAGCGCGCCGAGCTCGAGGAAGAAGAACAGCAGCAGGAAGTCGCGCAGCGGCGCGAGCCGCGCGGCGATCGCCTCGCGCACCGAGGTCGAGCCGAGGCTGACGCCGGCGAGCAGCCCGCCGAGCTCCTTCGAGAGCCCCACTGCATCCGCCGCCGCCGCGCCGACCGCGGCCCAGCCGATCGCGAACACCACCAGCAGCTCGGGCTCGCGCGCCATGCGGGTCAGCAGCGGCTCGGCGAGGTAGCGCATGAACAGCGCCGCGACCGCAACCAGCGCCACGCCGCCGCCGAGCGCCCGGGCCAAGGCCAGCGCCCCCCCCTCGCCGGCGGCGGCGTCGAAGGCCGAGAGCACGATCATCGCGATCACGACGCAGATGTCCTGCACGATCAGGAAGCCGAGCGCGATCCGCCCGTGCAGCGCGTCGATCTCGCGCTTGTCCGACAGCAGCTTCACGATGATGATGGTGGAGGAGAAGGTCAGCGCGACCGCGACATAGAGCGCCTCGACCGCGCCCATGCCGAGCGCGAGGCAGATCAGGAAGCCGCCGATCGAGGTGAACGCCACCTGGCCGAGCCCGGTGGCGACGGCGACGCGGCCGAAGCTGCGGATCAGGTTGATGTCCAGCTTGAGCCCGACCAGGAACAGCAGCAGCGCGATGCCGAGGCGGGCGAGGGTCTCGACGACGATCCCGCCCGTGACGATGCCGAACCCCGACGGCCCGACCAGGATGCCGACGGCGATGAACGAGACGATCAGCGGCTGACGCGCTGCGACGCCAATCAAGCCAACCACCGAGGCGATCGCCAGCAGCGCCGCCACTTCCTCGAACACCGACACGCCCGATCATCCTCCCGGCTCACGCAGCCGCGAAAGGCTAGCGGTTGGGCACGGCGTCGGGAAACCGTAAGCTTGCGTCCATGCGCGCACCGGACGGACCTTCGACGCTGCGGGACCTAGTGGAGGGGCTGGCCCGGCACGGCGACCGGCCGGCGCTCTTGCATGTGCGCGAGGGCAAGGGCGAGGCGCTGAGCTATGCCGAGATCGGCGCCCGCGCCCTGTCGCTGGCCGGGGCGCTGGCGGCGCGCGGGCTGAAGCCCGGCGACCCGGTGCTCCTGTTCGGGCCGAACAGCCATGACTGGGTGGTGGTGCGGCTGGCACTCGGCGCGCTGGGCGCGATCGCCGCCGCGCTCGACGAGCTCACCACCGACGAGGAATTGAAGGTGCTGGTGCCGGACAGCGGCGCGCGGCTCGCGTTCTGCGCCGCCGCCCACGCGCCGCGCCTCGCCGCCCTCGATCCCGCCCTGACGCTTGTCACGCTCGATCCGGCCGAGGGGCTGCCGCGCTGGACCGACTGGGCGACGGGGGAGAAGGCCGAGCTGCCGCCGATCCGGCCCGAGGACCCGATGATGCTGGTCACCACCAGCGGCACCACGGGAAGGCCGAAATCCTTCCTGCTCACCCACGCCAACGTGCTGCACAACGTCCGCGCGCTCGCGGTGCAGGGGATCGTGACGCACGACGATCGCGCCCTGCTGCCGTTGCCGCTGCACCACGTCTATCCGCTGACGGTCGGCATCCTGACGCCGTTCGCGCTCGGCACCACGGTGGTGCTGCCCGAGAGCGTGACGGGGCCGCACATCGTCGCCGCGCTGAAGGAGGGGCGCTGCACGGTGATGGTGGCGGTGCCGCGGCTCTACGCGGCGCTGCTGAACGGGCTGATGGCGCGCGTGGCGCAGCAGCCGTGGCTGAAGCGGCGGATCTTCAAGGCGCTGTTCGCGGTCTCGCTGTTCCTGCGCCGACGCTTCGGCCTCCGCGTCGGGCGGCGACTGTTCGGCTCGATCCACCGGAACTTGGCCCCCGACCTTTGGCTGATGGCCTCGGGTGGTGCCGCGTTCGAGGCCGAGCTGATCTGGCCGCTGGAGGCGCTGGGCTGGCAGGTGCTGTCCGGCTGGGGACTCGCCGAGACCGCCTCGATCCTGACCAACAACCACAAGGACAAGGCGCGGATCGGCTCGGAGGGGTTCCTGCTGCCGGGCGCGGAGCTGCGCGTCGCCGAGCCAGACGAGAAGGGCGTGGGCGAGCTGCAATGCCGCGGCCCCTCGGTATTCGCCGGCTACCGCGATAATCCGGAGGCGAACGAGGCGGCCTTCACCCCCGATGGCTGGTTCCGCACGGGCGATCTCGGCTTCATCGACGCCGACGGCTACGTGCACATCGTCGGACGGGTGAAGGAGATGATCGTGCTCGGGGGCGGCAAGAACGTCTTCCCCGAGGAGCTGGAGAAGCACTACGGCGCCGATCCGGCGATCAAGGAGATCGCGGTGCTGGAGCGGCAGGGCGCGCTCGTTGCGCTGGTGGTGCCGGACGAGCCGGCGATCGCCGCCTCCGGCTCGCCGCGGATCGAGGACGCGGTGCGCGTCGCGCTGGGCACGCTCTCGCAGCGCCTGGCGTCGTATCAGCGGCTCGCCGGCTACGCGATCACGCGCGAGTCCCTGCCGCGCACGCGGCTCGGCAAGATCCAGCGCTTCCGCCTGCCCGCGCTCTACGACGCGGCGAAGGCGGGCCGAACCGTCTCCGCCGCGACGATGACCGATGAGGAGCGCGCGCTCCTGTCCGAGCCGACCGCGCGGGCGATGTGGGAGCTGCTGACCGCGCGCTTCCCCGACAAGCTCGTTTCGCCGTCGCAGTCGCCGCAGCTCGATCTCGGCGTGGACAGCCTGGGCTGGGTGGAGATCACGCTGGAGGCGGAGAGCCGGCTCGGCCTCGGTTTCAGCGAGGATGACTGGGGCGAAATCGGTACGGTGCGCGACATCCTGGACCTCGCGGTGAAGCGCGCCGCCCAAGGCGCGCCGGCGCGCGCGCCCGAGCCGCCGGACCTGGCGTGGCTGGAGCCGCCCTCGGGCGCGCACGCACTGGCAGCGCGGCTGCTGGCGGGGCTGAACCGGCTGCTCTGCGCGGTGCTGTTCCGACTGCGCGTCAGCGGCCGCGAGCATCTCCCCGACGGTCCGGTCATCGTCGCGGTCAACCACCTGTCCGACATCGACCCGGCGATCATGGCCGCGGCCCTGCCGAAGCCGGCGCTCGCGCGCATCCGCTGGTCGGGCGAGCGGTCGCGGCTGTTCGTCTCGCGCATCGGGCGGTTCCTCGCGCGCGCGGCCCGCGTCTTCCCGGTCGATGAGCGCCAGCCCGCGACCACGCTCGCCTACGCCAAGGAGGCACTCAGTCGCGGCGACTGCCTGGTCTGGTTTCCGGAGAGCTGGCGGAGCCCCGACGGCACGATCCAGCGTTTCCTGCCCGGGGTCGGCGAGCTCGTGCGCGCGACCGGTGCGGCAGTGGTGCCGGCGCGGATCGTCGGCACCTTCGAGGCGATGCCGCGCACCGCGCGGTTGCCGAAGCCGCATCCGGTGCGCGTCACGTTCGGCCCGCCCATCCCGGCGGCGACGCTGACGGACGGCGCCGCGACCGCCCAGGCGGTCGCCGAGCGGATCCGCGCGGCCGTGGCCGCCCTGCCGGACTGAGCCGGAATCCTTGACAGGTGGGGAACGGCATGGCCCATCGCACCGATCCCCTCCCGGACGGACCGCACCGATGCCCCCGCAGATCGACGCCGTGATCTTCGACCTCGGCGGCGTGCTGATCGACTGGAACCCGCGCCACCTCTACCGCACGCTGTTCGACGACGAAGCGGCGATGGAGACCTTCCTCAGCGAGGTCTGCGCGCCGTCCTGGAACCTTGAACAGGATCGCGGCCGGCCCTGGGCCCAGGCGATCGCGGAACTGTCTGCGCAACACCCCGACAAGGCCGAGCTGATCGCCGCCTATCGCGGCCGCTGGCACGAGATGCTGAACGGACCGATCGCCGGGACGGTCGCGATCCTGGAGGAGCTGGATGACGCGGGCACAGAGCTGTTCGCGCTCACCAACTGGTCGGCCGAGACCTACCCCTACGCCGAGCAGATCTACGGCTTCCTTGGGCGGTTCCGCGCCGTCGTCGTGTCCGGGCGGATCGGCCTGATCAAGCCGGACGCGGCGATCTACCGTCATGCGATCGCCCGGTTCGGGGTCGTACCGGAGCGCACCCTGTTCATCGACGACAGCGCGAAGAACGTCGCCGGCGCGGCGGCCGTGGGCCTGCGCGCAGTCCGGTTCACCGGCGTGGAGGCGCTGCGCCGCGACCTCGCGGCACTCGGTCTTCCCGTTGGCTGACCGAGGCGCTACCGGTCCTCGCGCGCAAGCGCTGCGCGCACGCGCTCCAGCAGCCGCCGGTCCTCCTCGGCCAGCATCGCAAGCACGCGGCGGAGCGCGCCGCGTGCCTCGTGCAGCTGATCGAGCAGGTCGAGCACCACGTCCACGCCCTCCTCGTTCACGCCGATGTCCTGCACGAGGTCGCGCACGAGCAGCGCGCGGGCAAGATCGGCCTCGGACAGGTCGCGGCGCACATAGCCGGCTTCGATCCAGGCCTCCAGCGTCGCCGCGTCGAGCCGGGCGCGGATGCAGAAGGTCGCGCGGTCCATCGCTCAGCCCTCCAGCCCAGCGCGCGGATCGTGACCGCGCCCGGCCTCCCAGCCGCGCAGGAACTGCTCAAGCGCGGCGTCGGGCTTCGGCGGCAGCACGACCTTCAACGTGACGATGCAGTCCCCGCGCGTGCCATCCGCGCGCGCCACCCCACGGCCGCGGAGCCGCAGCACGGACCCGGTGTTCGAGCCTGGCGGGATCGTCAGCATCACCTTGCCGGCCGGCGTCGGCGCCTCGACCTTCGCCCCCAGCACCGCCTCGGCGAGCGAGACCGGCAGCTCGTAGCGGATCGTCTCGCCCTCGCGGCGATAGAGCGGGTGCGGCGTCACCGCGAGCTCGACCAGCGCATCGCCCGGCGGGCCGCCATTGATCCCCGGCAGGCCCTTGCCGCGCAGCCGCAGCACCTGGCCGTCGGTCGCGCCGGGGGGAATCTTCAGATCGATCATGTCGCCGCCGGGGAGTGCCACGCGCGCGGTCGCACCGTTCACCGCGTCGAGGAACGGCACGGTCAGCCGGAGCGACAGATCGCCGCCCGGGAACGCCATGCCCTCGCCCGAGCCGCGCTCGGCGAACAGGTCCTCGAACAGATCCTCGATCCCCGAGCGCGCCGCGCGCGGGCCACGCCGGGTCCGGAACGGTCCGGCATCGGCGCGGGCATGGTCGCGGAAGAACGGGCCGCGCGGCCGCTCCTGGCCCTCGGCATCGATCTCGCCGGCATCGAAGCGGCGCCGCTTCTCGGGGTCGGACAGCAGGTCGTAGGCGGCCGAGACCTCCTTGAAGCGCGCCTCGGCGCTGCGGTCGCCCGGGTTCAGGTCGGGGTGCAGCGTCTTGGCGAGCTTGCGATAGACCTTGCGGATCTCCTCGGGCTTGGCATTGCGCGCAACACCAAGGGTCTCGTAGGGGTCCTTCGCCACAGCCTCACCCCGCGGCTTCGGCCTTCAGCACGCGGCCCGCGACCACATCGAGCCGCGACAGCAGCGACGGGTCGCGCTTCGCCGGCGCCGTGACGATCGCGTTCTCGAGCGCGGTGTGGCAGCCCTCCGGGCAGAGGCCGCGCCGCTGGCCCAGCACCGGCAGCACCTGCTTGAGCAGGGACCGCGCCTTGGCGGCGTTCTCGAACAGCACCTTCACCACCAGTTCCACCGTGACGTGGTCGTGCTCGGGGTGCCAGCAGTCGTAGTCGGTGACCATCGCGACCGTCGCGTAGCAGAGCTCGGCCTCGCGGGCGAGCTTCGCCTCGGGCATGTTGGTCATGCCGATCACGTCGCAGCCCCAGGCGCGGTAGAGCTCGCTCTCGGCGCGGGTCGAGAACTGCGGCCCCTCCATCACGAGATAGGTGCCGCCGCGCTTGTGCGGCAGGGAGAGCGCGCGGCAGCCCTCCTCCAGCACGTCGCCGAGGCGGCGGCAGACCGGGTTCGCCATCGACACGTGCGCGACGCAACCGGCACCGAAGAACGACTTCTGGCGCGCGAAGGTGCGGTCGATGAACTGATCGACGATCACGAAGCTGCCCGGCGGCAGATCGGCCCTCAGCGAGCCGACCGCGGAGAGCGAGAGGATCTCGGTGCAGCCCGCCCGCTTCAGCGCGTCGATATTGGCGCGGTACGGCAGATCCGTCGGGCTCAACCGATGGCCGCGGTCATGGCGCGGCAGGAACACGCACGGCACGCCCGAGAGCCGGCCGAACAGCAATTCGCCCGAGGGCAGGCCCCAGGGCGTGCGCACCTCGCGCCACTCCGCGCTCTCCAGCCCCTCGATGTCGTAGATGCCCGACCCACCGATGATGCCGATCACCGGGGACGGCGCGTCTTCCTCCGCCATGACCTCGTTCCCCAACAGGACAGGGCCGCCCCGGATGGAGCGGCCCTGCAAGCTTAGCCGGCGCCGCTCCTCAGTGCTTCAGGTCGGCCCAGATCTTGCGCTTCACGCCATAGGTCAGGCCAGCGAGCACGATCAGGAACAGGATCACCCGCACACCCATCGCGCGGCGCTGCTCGAGCTCGGGCTCGGCCGCCCAGGCCATGAACGTGGTGACATCGCGGGCCATCTGTTCGATCGTCGCCGGCGTGCCATCGGGATAGTCCACCATGTCCGGCCAGAGCGGCTGGGCCATCGCGATCCAGTGGCCGGGGAAGTATTCGTTGTAGTGCATGCCCTCCATCGGCTCGACGCCGGCGGGCGGGCTCTCGCGATAGCCGGTCAGCAGCGCGTAGAGGTAGTTGGCGCCGTTGTCGCGCGCCTTGACGATCAGCGACAGGTCAACGGGATAGGCGCCCTGGTTCGCCGCGCGAGCCGCCTGCACGTTGGGGAACGGGCTGCGGAACCGGTCGGAGGCACGGCCCGGCCGCTCGAACATCTCGCCGTCGTCGTTCGGTCCGTCCATGATCATCACATCGGCGGCGATCGCACGGATCTCCTCCTCGGAGAGCCCGATGCCTTCGAGGTTGCGGTAGGCGAGCTGCTTCATCGCGTGGCAACTGGCGCAGACCTGCTTGTAGACGAGGAAGCCGCGCTGCGCGGCGGCACGGTCGAAGGTGCCGAACAGGCCGCCGAACGACCAGGTCTGCGAGGGGATCGGCACCGACGGACCTGCGGCCTGGGCCGGCGCGGCGATGGCGAGCGCGGCCGCCGCCGCGGCGAGACGAAGGATGCGCATCACGCCTTCTCCATCGGCTTGGACGCTGCCCCGGCAGGAACGGGCCCGCCGCCCAACACACGCTGGCTGATGCTCGCCGGCAGCGGCAGGGGCCGCTCGAGCTTGCCCAGCACCGGCAGGATCACGAGGAAGTAGAGGAAGTAGTACGCGGTGCCGACGCGCGAGAGCACCACCCAGATCCCCTCGGCCGGCATCGCGCCGCAGTAGCCGAGCAGCAGGCAGGAGAGCACGAACACCCAGAAGAAGGGGCGTGCCAGCGGGCGGAACTTCATCGACCGCACCGGGCTGGTGTCCAGCCAGGGCAGCACGAACAGGACGAAGATCGAGGCGAACATCAGCACGACGCCGCCGAGCTTGTCCGGCACCGCGCGCAGGATCGCGTAGAACGGCAGGAAGTACCATTCGGGCACGATGTGGGCCGGCGTCACCAGCGGGTTGGCCGGAATGTAGTTGTCCGGGTGGCCCATGAAGTTCGGCGCGAAGAAGACGAAGAAGGCGAACACGATCAGGAAGATCACCAGCCCGAAGCTGTCCTTGATCGTGTAGTAGGGGTGGAACGGGATCGTGTCCTGCGGCCCCTTCGGCTCGATGCCGAGCGGGTTGTTCGAGCCGGTGATGTGCAGCGCCACCACATGCAGGAACACCACGCCGACGATCACGAACGGCAGCAGGTAGTGCAGCGAGAAGAACCGGTTCAGCGTCGGGTTGTCGACCGAGAAGCCGCCCCAGAGCCACACGACGATGTTGTCGCCCACGAGCGGAATGGCGCTGAACAGGTTGGTGATGACGGTCGCACCCCAGAAGCTCATCTGGCCCCAGGGCAGCACGTAGCCCATGAAGGCGGTGGCCATCATCAGCAGCAGGATGACGACGCCGAGAATCCAGAGCAGTTCGCGCGGTGCCTTGTACGAGCCGTAATAGAGGCCGCGGAACATGTGAATATAGACGACGATGAAGAACATGCTGGCGCCGTTCATATGGATGTAGCGCAGCAGCCAGCCGTAGTTCACGTCGCGCATGATGCGCTCGACGCTGTCGAAGGCGTAGTCGACATGCGGCGTGTAGTGCATCGCCAGCACGATGCCAGTGACGATCATCACCACCAGGCAGACCATCGCCAGCGCGCCGAAGTTCCAGAAGTAGTTGAAGTTCTTCGGCGTGGGGAACTCGGCATACTCCTTGGTGAGCATGCTCGGGATGGGCAGGCGCTCGTCGATCCAGCGCACCACCGGGTTCTTGAAGTCGCTCTTGTGCAGGCCGACCATCGCTTGTGCCTCAGCCGATCCGGATCACGGTGTCGGAGGTGAAGGTGTAGGGCGGGATCTCGAGATTGGCCGGCGCCGGGCCGCGGCGGATGCGCCCCGAGGTGTCGTAGTGGCTGCCGTGGCAGGGGCAGAACCAGCCATTGAAGTCGCCCTTCGAGTCGGTCGGCCGCTGGCCAAGCGGCACGCAGCCCAGATGCGTGCAGACGCCGACCATCACCAGCCATTCCGGCCTCTGCACCCGGCGCTCATCCGGCTCAGGATCGGGCAGCGCGCCGAGCGGGGTCTCGCGCGCGGCGCGGATGTCCTCCGCCGTGCGGTGGCGGATGAACACGGGCTTGCCGCGCCACATCACGGTGATCGCCTGGCCCTCGGCGATCGGCGCGAGATCGACCTCGGTGGAGGCCAGCGCGAGCACCGAGGCCGAAGGGTTCATGCTGTGGATGAAGGGCCAGGCGAAGGCCGCCACGCCGACGCCGGCCACCGCCGTGGTGGTCAGCGACAGGAAATCGCGCCGCGTGCCGCCGGCGCCGTGTCCGCCCTGTGCCTCTGCCGTCGAACTCTCGGCCATCCCCGTTCCTCTCCGCATCCCGGCCCGCCCCGGGGGAGGGGCCTGCCCGCTTGTCCGCAACGCCGGGCGGCCACCGTTGGCGCGCCGGCCCGCTCAGGCCCGCGCACCCCGGGCGCGCGTTTCCGCACCGCACCACACCAAGGCGTCGGCGCCCTTATAGGCAGGGGGTGGCGGCGCGGCAACGTCCCCTCGGCATGATCCGAGGTATGGGCACCTGGCGGTTCCGCAAGCCCCAGGCACAGCCGCGGTTGACGCCGCCGGGCCGGCCCGTGATCGTTGGCTGCATGACCCCGCTTGCGGATGCGCGGCAAGAGGCCGCCCGGACCTGGTTCGAAGAGCTGCGCGACCGGCTCTGCGCCGCCTTCGAGGCGATCGAGGACGCGCTCGCCGCCGGCCCGCAGGCCGACCTGCCGCCGGGCCGGTTCGTCCGCACCGCCTGGGACCGCCCGGGCGGCGGCGGCGGCGTGATGAGCGTGATGAAGGGGCGGGTGTTCGAGAAGGTCGGCGTCAACGTCTCGACCGTGTTCGGCGAGTTCAGCCCGGAGTTCCGCGGCCAGATCCCGGGGGCGGCCGAGGATCCGCGCTTCTGGGCCTCCGGCATCTCGCTGGTCGCGCATATGCGCAGCCCGCGCGTGCCGGCCGCGCACATGAACACGCGCATGATCGCCACGACCAGGACGTGGTTCGGCGGCGGCGGCGACCTCACGCCGATGCTGCTGGAGACGCCCGAGACGGCGGCGGATCGCGAGACCTTCCACGGCGCCTTCAAGGCCGCCTGCGACCGCCACCACCCCGACTACTACCCCCGCTTCAAGGAGTGGTGCGACCGCTACTTCTTCCTGCCGCACCGGGGCGAGCCGCGCGGAGTGGGCGGGATCTTCTACGACACCCTCGACAGCGGGGACTGGGCGGCGGATTTCGCCTTCACGCGCGATGTCGGGTTGGCGTTCCTCGAGGCCTATTCGGCGATCGTGCGGACGCGCATGCACGAGCCCTGGACGGCGGAGGAGCGCGAGCGGCAACTCGTCCGGCGCGGCCGCTATGTCGAGTTCAACCTGCTCCACGACCGCGGCACGCTGTTCGGGCTGAAGACCGGCGGCAATGTGGAGGCGATCCTGATGAGCCTGCCGCCCGAGGTGAAATGGCCATAGCGGAGATGGGAGGGGGCCGGTGACGGCGGCGCGTGTCCGCAGCGTGACGGTCAGCGACTCGGGGGTGGCGCCCTATGGCATGACGGCCGTGGCACGCGGCCATGCCTGGGCGGTGGACGAGCCGGGCGCGACAGGGGGGAAGGATTCCGGGCCGGAGCCGTTCGAACTGCTCTGCGGCGCGCTTGGCGCCTGCACGGCGATCACGGTGCGGATGTATGCGGGACGGAAGGGCTGGCCGCTCGAGCGGATCGCCGTGGGCGTGACCTACGACAAACCGGCGGACACCGCGCGGTTCTCGATCGCGATCACGCTGGAGGGGCCGCTCGACGCGGCGCAGCGGGAGCGGCTGCTGGCGATCGCCGGCAAATGCCCGGTGCACCAGACGCTGGCGAAGGGCGCGGAGATCGTTACGGCGCTCGCTGGGTGAAGACGGAGGCAGCGGCGCGGCCCAGCCCCGTCATTCCATCCAGGGCGGCGTGGGCAGGCCCTTGCCGCGCAGGAACTCGGGATTGAACAGCTTCGACTGGTAGCGCGCGCCGCCGTCGCAGAGGATCGTCACCACCGTGTGGCCCGGACCAAGCTCGCGCGCGACCCGAATCGCCGCGGCGACGTTCAGCCCGGCCGAGCCGCCCACGCTCAGCCCCTCGTGGATGGTGAGGTCGAACACCTGCTCCAGCATCTCCTCGTCCGGGATCCGGATCGCATCGTCGATCGGCGCTCCCTCGAGATTGCCGGGCACGCGGCTCTGGCCGATGCCCTCGGTGATCGAGCTGCCCTCCAGCTCCAGCACGCCGCGCGTCTTCCAGGCATGGAGGGCGCTGCCCAGCGGGTCGGCGAGCACGATCCGCACAGCGGGCTTGCGCGCCTTCAGCGCCAGTGCGACGCCGGCGAGCGTGCCGCCGGTGCCGCAGGCGCAGGTGAAGGCATCGACGCGCCCCTCGGTCTCGCGCCAGATCTCCTCGCCGGTGGTGCGGCGATGGCCCTCGCGGTTGGCGAGATTGTCGAACTGGTTCGCCCAGATCGCCCCGTTCGGCTCGCTCGCGGCCAGTTCCTCGGCGAGCCGGCGCGAGACATGCACGTAATTGCCGGGGTCCTTGTAGGGGGCGGCTGGGACGAGACGGAGATCGGCGCCGATCATGCGCAGGAACTCGATCTTCTCGCGGCTCTGCGTCTCTGGCATCACGATGACGGAACGATACCCCCGCGCATTGCCGACCAGCGTCAGTCCGATGCCGGTATTGCCCGCCGTGCCCTCGACGATCGTGCCGCCCGGACGCAACTGGCCCGCCGCCTCGGCATCCGTGATGATGGCGAGTGCCGCGCGGTCCTTCACCGACCCGCCCGGGTTCATGAACTCGGCCTTGCCGAGGATCTCGCAGCCCGTGGCGGCGGAGGCGCGCCTGAGCCTGATCAGCGGCGTGTTGCCGATTGCGCCGACGAGCCCGTCCACCATCGCCATGAGGTCGCTCCTGCCGCTACCCTGTCCGGGTCCGACATCCAGAGAGGAACCGACCGCATGAGCGACGTGCCCGAGGTCTCGCCCGCCGAAACCTGGCGGGCCCTGAACGAGGATCCGCGCGCGATGCTGATCGATGTCCGGACGGACGCCGAATGGACCTATGTCGGCATGCCCGACCTCTCGGCGACCGGCAAGCCCGTCGTGCCGATCGCCTGGCAGCTCTTCCCGTCGATGGCGGTGAACCCGGGCTTCGTCGAGGCGTTGCACGATGCGGGGCTGACGCCCGAGCATCGGCTCTACTTCCTCTGCCGCTCCGGCGCGCGCAGCCTGGCGGCAGCGCGGATGGCGCGCGCGGCCGGATTCGCGGAGGTGTTCAACATCCGCGACGGGTTCGAAGGCCCGCTGGACGGCGAGGGCCACCGGCGGACGGCGTCGGGCTGGATCGCCGCCGGCCTGCCCTGGCGGCAGAGGTGAGGCGCCGAGCGGAAGGCGGAAGTCTGACCTCGGTCAGACCCAGAGCGCCCGGGCGCGAGCGGGGCTGGGCGGAGGTGAACCACCGGACCCGGCCATGTCGTCGAGGATGAAGTCGTCGAACAGCGCGGCATTGCCGCTCAGCGCGAAGCCGAGACCGCAGAACTGCCCGGACGGCAGCGCGCTGAACGCGTGGCTGACCTCATCATAGAGGCTTAGGTCGTCGTTGAGCAGACGCGCCGTTGCGACAAGCCCCTCGACCGCGAGTTCAAGCCAATACCAGCCGCTCACGTTCGGCGGGGTGATGGTCTTCGAGGCACGGTCGGCACCGGCGGACCAGTTCTGGTTCACCCCTTCGCGCACCCGCAAGGCGGTGCCGTTCGCGGACAGGACCGCGTACAGCGCACTGGTCGTCCCGTTGCTCTCACCGTTCGTGCAGAGCGTGGTGAGGCAGATATTGGCGTAGCTGCCGTTGAAGGTGAATCGCGCGCGCAGACGGTGATTGCCGAGGCCGGCCACCTGCACGCGGCCATTGCGGAAGTTGCTCGCGCCCCGGATCTGGCCGGCACCGTTGCCGGCCATGTCCGCGCTGCTGATGCTCGCCCAGGCGCGCGTGCCGGAGCCGCCGTTGCCGTTGTCGAGCGGCCGGCCGGCGAGGCTGACGCCGTCGCCTAGGCCGGCGAAGGTATCGGAGGCGATGACGGCCATGGCTCTACTCCGGGGCTCTTGTGCCCCACTGGGGCTTGCTCGCGCGCGAGGCATCGGTGATGCCCGCCGCCGCTTCCTCGTTCCGCAGATAGGCCAGCGCCACGCTGGCCGCCGGGATGCCGACCATCGCGCCAGCCTCACACGCGCGGCGCGCCAGGTTGGGATAGGTGTGCCCACCATCGATCGGTCGCGCGAGCCCGCTCGTCGGGCACGCGCCGCCTGAGCCGCCCGCGTCGGAAATGAGCTTGATGGTCAAGCCAGAGATCTGGTCACTGCTGTGAGAGCAGTAGACACTGTCCCAGGTCTGCGCGATCGGCGCGCCGGTCGTCGGCTGTGGCCCCTCGCGCCAGCCGCATGCATACAGCGACGAGCCGCGATATGGGCAGGCATTGATCACACCGAAGAGCTGTTTCGTGATGTGCTCGGCCACGAGCCTGTGCGAGATCGTGATTCGCCTCCGATTCACCGACATGCAGATCGTCGGCACGAAGTAGCCGTGCGCCTGCCAGGGCGCGAAGCCGACACTGGAAATGCCGCCATAGGCCGAGCGCCAGACGCCGAGCGCCTGGCGGTCCGCCGCGTACTCGGGCGGCGTGAGGAACTGCTCGGCGATTGCGAACCCGTTGACAAGCAGCTGGTTGAGATACGCCTTGCACGGGTGATCGTCCGGCATGATCCACTCGGCGTCGCAGACAGGCTTGTGTTTCCAGGCATTCTGCCGGTGCGCCGTGATCTGGAGCGTGCCGCAGTCGCGCGACGCTCCGTTGACCCGCGGCCGGCGCGAGTAGTCCACGGCGTTGCTCGGATCCTCGCGGCCGATGCATCCGACGCCGAGGATCACCATCATATCGAGCCACCACTCCCAGCCCGTCACCATCGCCTGATAGGTCGGGTACTGCGGCTGATGCGAGGCGTCGGTCGCAGCACCGGCGAAGGCGCCGCCGGTGCGCGAGAGTGTCGGGTTCGAGGCCCAGCCGATGGCCGGCTGCGCGGTCGTGAGCCCGCGCGCGGTGTAGTCCTGATCGACGATCACGGGCGGGTGGCCGCTCTCGTGCCGCACCAGCCAGGCGGCGAACTTCACACCCATCGCCAGCGCGTTGACCCGCGAATTGCGCAACAGCGTGGCGCGGTCGCCGACCGACTTCTCGGTGCCGCTGGTCGCCAGCAGCGCATGCGCATCCCAGTCCGGAATGTCGCCGATCCAGGCGCTCGCGCCGGATTGGTTGATGTTGGCGCCACCGAACGCACCGGCCGGATTGTCGGGGCTGTAGGACAGCGCCGCCGGCACCGGCACGCTCGCCCGCACCGTCGCCGTGTCGTAGGTGTTCCAGATCAGCTTGTGGTCGTGGAACCAGCGCCAGGACGCGCGCGGGTGCACATGCGTCGCGTTCCTTGACCAGTGCGGCAGGCCGTCGGCGGTGCACAGGAAGTAGGCCGACCAGCCGAAGGCGGTGAAGCTGGTCTTGTGCGAGACGATCGTAGCATCGCCGTTCAGCAGCTCGAACTCCTGCACGGTGTAGCTCTGGCTGTTCGCCACGCGGCCGTTGATCGCATAGGGGAAGACGGTGATCGTGCCGTCCGCCCACACATAGCTGTAGAAATGACCCTGCCACTGCCCCTGGTCGGCGTCGCCGGCCCCGGTGCCCTGGCGGAACACGCCCCAGTGGTGCCAGGCGCGCACGACAGCACCGGCGCGGCGTTCGCGGAAGGTGCCCGCCGTGTCGAGGTTGTTCAGGACGCACCAGTAGTCGATGCCGTCGATGCGCAGCCGCATGCGGTAGTTCTGCGTCGTCAGCGTCCTGCGATCGATCGGCGAGGCACTCGGGAAGCTCCCCTGCACCATATGCAGCGAGATCGCGATGGTGTCGTTATCGGCGACGGTCGCGCTTGGCTTGCACGAGAACACGGCCCGCTTGAGCGAGCCGTCGCCGTGATAGCTCAGCCCGTCCGCCTGCTGCAGCGCGACCGTCTCGCCGTCGTGGCGCAGCTCGACGCGGCTGCCCGCCGGCACCTCGCCTTCCAGAAAGTCGCGGGCGAAGGAGATGTTCGGATCGGTGCGGGGACCGCCCGAGAAGTTGTCGAGGATGACCGTCTCGATCAGCGTGCCCTCGCCGCCACCGCCGCCGCCGACGGCCGCGCGGAACGGCGGCAGCGCGCCGTAGACGCGCACCTCGGCGGATTTGAGTCGTGTCCCGAAGGTTTGGATGAGCAGCATCAATCCGCCGTCCTTACGCCGAGGAAGGTGATGAAGAGTCCGGTCAGACTACTCGCATTCGTCACCACGACGTCCAGCAGATTGTCCTGCGCAAGCGGCTCGCTGCTCGCAGTGCTGGTCACCGCCGTGGTCTGAGCGACCGTGCCTGTGAAGCCGTTGATCGGTGCTCCGTTCTTGCGGATCTGGATCGAACACGCGCCGCCGAGGGTTCGCGCCCGCACGGCGGTGAGCGCGCAGGGCTTGTTGCCCCACATGCCGATCTGCCCGTCCGCCGCGCCGGCGGCGACATTGCCCGTGATCGGCAGGAAGATGGAGCCGACGACCTTCTCGGTGCGCGCCTCGAAGCCGGTGCCGGCGCTGTTGAGCGTCGCGACCTGGTTGGCCGCGAGCTGGATCGTGTTCGGCACGGCAACGCGCCAGTACGGGCTGGCGGTGCCCTCGTAGACGACCTCGCGCTCCTCGCCGGGGAACAGGATGAAGCTGTTGTTGCCGGCGATGTTGAACCCGTCCGCCCCGGCGCTGATCGTTGCCGCGTCGCTGCCGATGTTGATCAGCAGCACGCGGTCACGTGGGGAGAAGCCCGCGCGGACGAAGGTGGCGGTGATGCCCGCGCCACTGACATAGACGACGCCGTTCCGGTCCGCGTCCGTGATGCTGCCGCTGGCCGTCATCGTGCGCTGCGAGGCGTAGCCTCCCGAACCGCCGCCGGTGCCGACATTGTCGGCGGCCGGGGCCCAGGCGGTGCCGTTCCACTTCAGCACCTGGCCCGAACTCGCGCCCGCCTGCGCCAGCCGGCTGGGCGCGATCGTGCCGGTGATGTCGGCCTCGCTGTGCGTGTGCGCGAGGGCCGCCTTCGCGTCCAGGGCCGCCTGCAGGTTGGTCACATTGGCGATCGTATGCGTGTGCGACGCGGCGGCCTTGCCATCCAATGCCGCCTGCAGATTGGTCACGTCACCGATGGCGTGCGTGTGCGCGGCCCCCGCCTTGCCGTCGAGCGCGGTCTGGAGGTTGGTGACGTCGGCGATCGCGTGTCCGTGCGTCGCCGCGGCCGCACCAAGCGTGCCGCGCGCGGTGGCGGCGTCAGTATCGTCCAGCAGCGTGCGGGCGAAGCCGGTCACGATCGCCAGCGCCGCGGCATTCGTGCCGGTATAGTAGGCGAGGCGATCGGCCGCCGGCGTCAGGGGGTCGATCGCGGCGATCGCCGCCGGCATGCCGGTGAGCGCCGACCACTCGGTCGAACCGCCGCCGGTGCCGACATTGTCGGCGGCCGGGGCCCAGGCGGTGCCGTTCCACTTCAGCACCTGGCCCGAACTCGCGCCCGCCTGCGCCAGCCGGCTGGGCGCGATCGTGCCGATGATGTCGGCCTCGCCATGGGTGTGCACCGCCGGGGCGAGCGGCGCGCGTAGCTGGCCAACCGTGAGCTTGACCGTGGTGCCGTTCTGGTTGGCAACCAGCTCGTCGGTGCTGTTGGCAGTGGCGGCAGGCGGATACTGGGAGATCTTCAGAGGACCGGACATCAGCTGCTCCTTGCGGAGTGAGGGCGCCGTCAGCGCGGTGGAGGGCGGCGCGGAAGGGGAGAGGTGAGGTGAGCCCGTGGCGCACGAGGGATCTCGACGGCAGGCGGGGCTTTGCTGTAGTGGACCGTCGCGGATGGGCCGATCCGGCCCCCGGGCTGCCGTAGCTCAGTGGTAGAGCACTCCCTTGGTAAGGGAGAGGTCGTGAGTTCAATCCTCACCGGCAGCACCAGCCACCGCCAGGCGGGACAGCCCGACCGACGCGTCAGACCAGGGCGGCCACGTTCACGCTGGATCCGGAATGCGCGGTCACGTGCAGGATGGAGAACGCATCGCTCGAGCGCGCCAACACCATGTCGCCGCGCCGCACCAGGTGCGCGGCCGGGTTGAAGTAGCCGGTCGACAGCGTCTGGCTGCGCGTGTCGTTGTCCGTACGGTAGTGCCACAGCGTGAAGCCGTTGGCGTAAGCGAGCACGGACAGGCTCTGGATCTCGAAAGGCATCAGGGGCTCCTTGGGGGGCTGGAGAGACGCGGCAGGACCTGCCGGCTGGGTGGCCAACGCCTCGGGCGCGGCCGGGTCTGCGGGCCGGGCGCGGGCCTAGCCCTGAAGGATCGGTGCGCCGGCTTCGTCGAGGATCGGCCTGCCGGCCTCGTCCAGGATCGCCTCGCCTGGAACGTCGGGCGGCTCGATCGGCACATCGCCGGCGATCGAGGCGGCCCTGACCCGGACGCCATCATTGGCGACGACGCGCAGGATGCGCGCGCCGTCGGCCGCGTTCAGCAGGATGAGGTCGTCCTCGCGGACGTAGGTGCGCGCCTCGTCGAAATAGCCGTCCCGGAGCACGGCGCTGACGCTGTCCGCCACGGTGGCGTAGGTCCAGAGCGTGAAGCCGGCGGCGTAGGACAGAACCGCAAGATTATTGGGCACGAACGCCATGGCGGGATCGGTCCCTTCGCGCAGGGCGGCGCGCCCGGCGCGGGGGGCGCACCGGGGCGGCGACGACGGTGAGGAGTGGGGAGACGAGCCGACGCCGGCGAGGGGCCTTCGGCCCCGCGGGCGCACGACTCCCGTGACGCGATGGAGGCTGCCAATCCTTGGGACTATAGTCAAGGAAAATATTCACAGTCCGGCGGTAACCCCCGCGCAGAGCTGATCGCCACGCCGCTCGACCCTCCCCGCCGGCGTGATACGGTGCCGCGCGAGCGTCCGCGCGGGCCAGCGCGGGCTCCCACCGACGAGGGAGAACACCGGGACGATGACCACGCACGCCCCCGCGATGCGCCGCCTCATCCTCGGCGCGATCGCCGCTTTCGCCGTCGCCGCCATCCCCGCCGCGCCGGCGGCTGCCCAAAGCCAGACCGTCAACGTCTATAACTGGAACGACTACATCGCCCCCGAGGTGCTGGAGCGGTTCACCCGCGAGACCGGCATCGCCGTCCGCTACGACGTGTTCGACAGCCTCGAGACGCTGGAGGCGAAGCTGCTGGCTGGCCGGTCGGGCTACGACATCGTCGTGCCGACCAACGAGCCGTCGTTCTCACGGCTGATCGCCGCCGGCGCGCTGCAGCCGCTCGATCGGGCCAAGATCCCGAACTGGTCCAACCTCGATGCCACGCTCATGCAGCGGCTCGACGCCTCGGATCAGGGCAACCGCCACGGCGCGATCTATCTTTGGGGCACGATCGGGCTCGGCATCAATGCCGCCCGCATCCGCGAGGTCGCCCCCGACGCGCCGCTCGATTCCTGGGACCTGCTGTTCAAGCCCGAGCACGCGAGCCGGATCGCGCGCTGCGGCATCGTCATGATGGACAGCCAGATCGACGTTCTGCCCACCGTGCTGCGCTATCTCGGGATCGATCCGAACAGCACGGCCGAGGCCGATCTCCGCCGCGTCGAGCAGACGCTGTTGGCGATCCGCCCGCATATCCGCACCTTCTCCACCGGCGGGGCGATCGAGCTGCTCGCCACTGGCCAAGCCTGCCTCGCTTTCGCCTATTCGGGCGATGCGATCCAGGCCGCCGACCGCGCGCAGGAGGCGGGCCAGGGCGTGGAGGTGAAGTACGTCGCGCCGAAGGAAGGCGCCCAGCTCTGGTTCGACGTGCTGGCGGTCCCGCGCGACGCGCCCAACCGCGACAACGCGCACAGGCTGATCGACTTCCTGCTCCAGCCCGATGTGATGGCGGCGATCACCAATCATGTCGCCTATCCGAACGCCGTGCCGGGCTCGAAGCCGATGATCGAGCCGGACATCCTCGCCGACCGCAACGTCTATCCGGCCGACGAGGATTTCGCGCGGTTCTTCACTGTCCGCGCGGTGCCGCAGGCGGCGGAACGCGCGCGCAGCCGCATGTGGGCGAGGTTCAAGGCCGGCCGCTGAGACGGTGCAGCAGGCGAACGTTGCCCCTCCGGGCGCGCCCGAGCCCTGGCGCGACCCGGAGGCGGAGCCCTATCTCCGCATCCTCGGCGTAACCAAGCGGTTCGGCGCCACCGTCGCGGTCGACGATGTCAGCCTCGACATCTATCGCGGCGAGCTGTTCGCCCTGCTCGGCGGCTCGGGCTCGGGCAAGACCACGCTGTTGCGCATGCTCGCCGGCTTCGAGCGGCCCGATGCCGGGCGCATCCTGCTCGATGGCCAGGACGTCGCCGATGTGCCGCCCTATGCGCGGCCGGTGAACATGATGTTCCAGTCCTATGCGCTGTTCCCCCACATGACGGTGGCGCAGAACGTAGCCTTCGGCCTGCGCATGGAGGGAATGGCCCGGCCCGAGATCGCCGAGCGCGTCGCGGCGATGCTCGAACTCGTCCGGCTCGGCGGCATGGAGAAGCGCCGGCCGCACGAGCTGTCGGGCGGGCAGAGGCAGCGCGTCGCGCTGGCGCGCAGCCTGGTGAAGCGGCCCAAGCTCCTCCTGCTCGACGAGCCGCTCGGCGCGCTCGACAAGAACCTGCGCGAGCAGACCCAGTTCGAGCTCGTCAACATCCAGGAGAAGACCGGCATCACCTTCATCATGGTCACGCACGACCAGGAGGAGGCGATGACCATGGCGAGCAGGCTCGCGGTGATGCACCACGGCTATCTCGCCCAGGTCGGCACGCCGGCGGAGGTCTACGAGTATCCCCAGACGCGGCTGGTCGCGGAGTTCCTCGGCACGGCGAACGTGTTCGAGGGCATCGTGCGCGCGGCGGGTGCCACCGGCGCGCTGGTCGAGGCGACCGCGTTCGACGCCACGTTCCAGTCCGATACCGATCCGCCCAAACCGGCGGGTGCGCGCGTCTTCGTCGCCGTGCGGCCCGAGAAGATGCGCGTGCGCAAGGCCGACGCTGACGCGACCGCCGGCACCAACCGCCTCGTCGGCGCCGTGCGCGACATCGCCTATTACGGCGACTTCTTCATGTTCGTGGTCGACCTGCCGGAGGGCGGCCCGGTGCGCGTCAGCCAGCCGAATCAGGCGCGGATCACGGAGCTGCCGATCACCTGGGGCGACCGCGTCGTGGTGGAGTGGCCGCCGCTCGCGACCGTGGTGCTGCCCGAATGACGTGGCGCCCGCCCTCCAGCCGCACGCTGGTGCTGGCGCTGCCCTTCGTCTGGCTCGGCCTCTTCTTCCTCGCCCCCTTCCTGATCGTCGCCAAGATCGCGGTGAGCGAGGCCGCGCTCGGCATCCCACCCTATGCGCCGATCGCCCGCTGGACCGAGGAGGGCGCGCTGGCGCTGGTGCTCAACCTCGAGAACTTCACGCTGCTGGTCGAGGACAGCTTCTATCTCGACGCGTATCTCCGCTCGGTGCGGGTGGCCGGCATCTCGGCGCTGATCTGCCTGCTGCTCGGCTACCCCATGGCCTATGCGATCGCGCGCGCGCCCGAAGCGCGGCGCAACCTGCTGCTGCTGCTCGTCGTGCTGCCGTTCTGGACCAGCTTCCTGCTGCGCATCATGGCCTGGATCGGCCTGCTCGCCGACAACGGCGTGATCAACAATATCCTGCTCGGGCTCGGGCTGGTCGCGGAGCCGGTGCGACTGCTCTACACCGACGCGGCCCTCTATCTCGGCATCGTCTACTGCTACCTGCCCTTCATGGTGCTGCCGCTCTACGCCAACCTGGTGAAGCTCGACCCGACGCTGCTGGAGGCCGCGTCCGATCTCGGCGCGCGGCCCTGGCGCGCCTTCCTCGCGGTGACGCTGCCGCTCTCGCTGCCCGGCATCCTCGCCGGCACGATGCTGGTGTTCATCCCGGCGGTCGGCGAGTTCGTCATCCCGGAACTGCTCGGCGGTCCGGACGCGCAGCTGATCGGCCGGGTGCTCTGGACCGAGTTCTTCACCAACCGCGACTGGCCGATGGCCTCCGCGCTCGCGGTCGTGCTGCTGCTGCTGCTCGTGCTGCCGATCGCCTGGTTCCAGCACCTCCAGGGTCGGGGTGGGTCCGGATGAGCGGGCGCCTCGGACGGGTCTGGATCGCGCTCGGGGTGGGCTATGCGTTCCTCTACATCCCGATCGCGCTGCTGGTCGTTCTCTCCTTCAATGACAGCCGGCTGGTGACGATCTGGACCGGGTTCTCGCTGCGCTGGTACGTCGCGCTGTGGAACAACGACGCGCTGGTGAACGCAGCGTGGCTGTCGATCCGCATCGCCGCCGTCGCCGCCACGGGCGCGACCGTGCTCGGCATGGCGGCCGGCTTCGCGCTCGCCAGGTTCGGCGCCTTCCGCGGCCGCGGCCTGTTCGGCGCGATGGTCGCCGCGCCGCTGGTCATGCCGGAGGTGATCACCGGGCTCAGTCTGCTGCTGCTGTTCGTCGCGCTCGCCGAGGCCGTCGGCTGGCCGGGCGAGCGCGGCGTCACCACCGTCACCATCGCCCACACCACCTTCGCCACGGCCTATGTCGCGGTCGTGGTGCAGTCGCGCCTCTCCGACTTCGACCGCTCGCTCGAGGAAGCGGCACTCGATCTCGGCGCCCGGCCGTGGCGCGTGTTCGCGCTGATCACCCTGCCGCTGATCGCCCCTGCCCTCGCCTCGGGCTGGCTGCTCGCCTTCACCCTCTCGCTCGACGACCTGGTGATCGCCTCATTCACGTCAGGTCCTGGCGCCTCGACCCTGCCCATGGTGGTGTTCTCGGCGCTGAAGCTCGGGCTGACCCCGGAGCTGTTCGCGCTGGCGACCGTGATCATCGTCCTGGTCAGCGCCGGATTGCTGCTTGCCCTGCGCCTCGGCCGGGTTGCCAGCGCTCGGGGCGGCGGCTAGCGTCCACGGGTCGTTCGTCTCTCGTCAAAATGGGGTTCCGGGGCCCGCCCGCATGTCGCTCACCGCCCAGCGGCTTGACCGCATCTCGCCTTCGCAGACCATTGCAATCAGCCAGAAGGCGCGCGCGCTCGCGGCCGAGGGCCGCAACATCATCAGCCTCTCGGCCGGCGAGCCCGATTTCGACACGCCCGACAACATCAAGCGCGCGGCGATCGCGGCGATCGAGCGCGGCGAGACGAAGTACACCGACGTCGCCGGCACCAAGGCGCTGCGCGAGGCGATCTGCCTGAAGTTCAGGCGCGACAACGGCATCGACTACGCGCCGGACGAGGTGATGGTCTCGACCGGCGGCAAGCAGGTGATCTTCAACGCGATGATCGCCACGCTCGATCCGGGCGACGAGGTGATCATCCCCACACCGTGCTGGGTCTCCTATCCCGACATTGTCAGCCTCGCTGACGGCAAGCCGGTCTTTGTCGCCTGCCCACAGAACAACGGCTTCAAGCTGCGCGCCGAGGATTTGGAGGCGGCGATCACGCCGAAGACCAAGTGGTTCATGCTGAACAACCCGAGCAACCCGACGGGTGCGGCCTATTCCGCCGACGAGCTGAAGGCCCTGACGGACGTCCTGCTGCGCCATCCGCAGGTTATGGTGTTCACCGACGATATCTATGAGCATCTCGCCTATGACGGATTCCGGCCGGCCACTGTGGTGCAGGTCGAGCCGCGCCTGAAGGACCGCACGCTGACGATGAACGGCTGCTCGAAGGGCTATGCCATGACGGGCTGGCGCATCGGCTTCTGCGGCGGGCCGAAGGCGCTGATCAAGGCGATGGACAAGCTGCAGAGCCAGTCCACCTCGAACACCTCCTCGGTCAGCCAGGCGGCAGCCGTCGAGGCGCTGACCGGGCCGCAGGAGTCGATCAAGGCGATGGTCGAGGTCTACCGGACCCGCCGCGACCTCGTCGTCGAGGCGTTGAACGCCTGCCCCGGCCTCGTCTGCCGCAAGCCGGAGGGGGCGTTCTACGTCTTCGTCGGCATCCATGGCTGCCTTGGCAAGACCTCGTCCGGCGGCCGCCGGATCGAGACCGACGAGGACTTCGTCACCGCCCTGCTGGAGGAGGAAGGGGTGGCCGCAGTCCATGGCACCGCCTTCATCGCGCCCGGGCACATGCGCATCAGCTACGCCACCGACACCGAGAGCCTCCGCGAAGCGTGCGCGCGCATCCGCCGCTTCTGCGAAGGCCTGCATTGAGCCCACGCGCTTCACCCGAGGTTCCGCCCATGCCGGCACTCGCCAATCGCCTCAAGCAGGTCGAGGTCGCGGCCTCGGTCGTGATGACCAGCAAGGCCCGCGCGCTGCGCGCGGCCGGGCACACCGTGATCAGCCTCGCGGTGGGCGAGCCTGATTTCGACACCCCGCCGCACGCGATCGAGGCCGCGCACGCGGCGGCGCTGGCCGGCGACACGCACTACCCGCCGCAGGACGGCGCGCCGGCGCTGAAGCTCGCGGCGCAGCGCAAGTTCAAGCGCGACAACGGTCTCGACTACGCGCTCGACGAGATCATGGTCTCGAACGGCGGCAAGCAGATCATCGCCAACGCCTTCCTCGCCACGATCGACGAAGGCGACGAGATCATCATCCCGACCCCGTACTGGATCAGCTACGCCGAGCAGGCCAAGCTCGCCGGTGGCAAGCCGGTCTTCGTCGCCTGCCCGCAGAACAACGGCTTCAAGCTCCGCCCCGAGGACCTCGAAGCCGCGATCACGCCGAAGACGAAATGGCTGGTGCTGAACAGCCCGAGCAACCCCTCGGGGGCTGCGCTCTCGGCGGACGAGTTGCGCGCCATCGGCGCGGTGGTCGCGCGGCACCCGAACATGTGGGTGCTGTCGGACGACATGTACGAGCACATGGTCTATGACGGTTTCGCGTTCTCCACCCTCGCCCAGGTGGCACCCGAAACACGCGAGCAGGTGCTGACGGTGAACGGCGCCTCCAAGGCCTATGCCATGACCGGTTGGCGCATCGGCTTCTGCGGCGGGCCGAAGGCGCTGGTGAAGGCGATGGTGAACGTGCAGGGCCAACTCTCCTCGGGCGTCTGCACGGTGGCGCAGGCGGCGGCCGCGGCCGCGCTCGACGGGCCGCAGGATCTCGTCGCCGAGCGCCAGGCGATCTATCGCGCGCGGCGCGACCTGGTGGTTGAGATGCTGAACCAGGCGCGCGGCATCGTCTGCCACAAGCCCGAGGGCGCGTTCTACGTCTACCCGAATGTCGCCGGCTGCCTCGGCAAGACCTCTGCCGGCGGACGGCGGATCGAGACGGACTACGATTTCGTGCTCGCCCTGCTGGAGGAGCACCACGTCGCTGCGGTGCATGGCGGGGCCTATGGCATGAGCCCCTACATGCGCATCTCCTACGCCACCGACACCGACAGCCTGCGCGAGGCCTGCACACGCATCCAGGCCTTCTGCGCCGGCCTGGCCTGATCATGACCACCCTGCCGGCGATCCGTGCGGGCCGGGACGACGACGCGGCCGGGTTCATCGGCCTGATCGGCGAGTGCTGGGCCGAGTTTCCGGGCTGTATCCTGGACGTGGACGGTGAGGTGCCGGAACTGCGCCGGCTCGCCTCGCACGTCGCCGAACGTGGCGGCGCGCTCTGGGCCGCCGAGGCGTCGGGACGGGTTGTCGGCATGGTCGCGGCGACGCCGATGCGCGAGGATTCCGCCTGGGAGATCGCGCGCATGTACGTCGCCCGGCCGTTCCGCGGCACCGGGCTTGCGGCGCGCCTGCTCGCGACCGCGGAGGGGCATATCCGCGCCGCCGGCGCGCACCGCGTGGTGCTCTGGACCGACACCCGCTTCGAGGCCGCGCACCGGTTCTACGAGAAGCACTCCTTCGTGCGCGCGGGCTCGATCCGCGTGCTCGACGACAAGAGCCGCAGCCTGGAGTTCCGCTATGCCAAGCCGGTCGCCGGCACCGTGGTCGAGGTGCTGGACGCGGCCGCGGCGGTCTCGGCCGAACGACGGCTTGCCGATGTGCTGAAGGCCTGCGTCGACGACGGCGCGGTGGTCGGCTTCCTCTCGCCGCTCGCGACCGAGAAGGCGCGCAGCTTCTGGCGCGACCGCGCCGCCGAGGTGGCGGCCGGCAAGCGGGTGATCCTGTGCTGCTGGGTGGACGGCGCGATCGCCGGCTGCCTGCAGCTCGATCTCGACACGCCCGAGAACCAGAGCCACCGCGCCGAGGTGCGCCAGCTGATCGTGCATCCGGCGATCCGCCGCAGGGGTGTCGGCCGCGAGCTGATGGCGCGGATCGACCAGGCGGGGCTTGCGCATGGCCGCCGCCTGCTGGTGCTGCGCACCTGGCCCGGCGGCCCCGCCGAGACGATCGTGCGCAGCCTCGGCTGGTCCTTCGTCGGTGTGATCCCGGGCTACGCGATCCGCCCCACCGGCGAGCCGGTGGACGAGGGCTACTGGTGGAAGCGGGTGGAGTAGCCGCTCACAGGAACGCCTCGAGCGCGGCCAGCGTCTCGGCCGGCGCCTCCTCGGCAAGGTAGTGGCCCGAGGGAATCGGCTGGCCCCGCACGTCCTCGGCATAGAGCCGCCAGACGCCCGGCACGTCGTACCAGGCGCCAACCCGCCCTTTCGCGCCCCACAGCACCAACAGCGGGCAACGGATGCGCTCGCCCGCCTCGCGGCTTGCCCGGTCGTGCACGAGATCGATCGTGGCGGCGGCGCGGTAGTCCTCGCAGATCGCCGCGATCGTGCCGGGCTCGTGCAGCGCGGCCAGATAGTCGGCGAAGGCCTCGGGCGCGAAGAAGTCGGGTGGCACGCCGTGCTTGCCGCTGTGGCTCAGCAGCCAGAACCGGGGGTCTGCCGCGATCAGCGTCTCCGGGAAGGGTGCCGGCTGGGCGAGGAAGAACCAGTGGTAGTAGCCCATGGCGAAGCCCATGTCGGCGCGTTCGAAATGCTCCAGCGTCGGGATGATGTCGAGCAGCGCGGCCCGCTCGACCCGCTCCGGATGGTCGAGCATCAGCCGATGGCTCACGCGCGCGCCGCGGTCGTGCCCGACCAAGCGGAACCGCTCCGCCCCGAGTCGCGCCATCAGCGCCACCATGTCCGACGCCATCGCCCGCTTGGCGTACGCCGCATGGTCGGCCGACGGCGGCGGCTTGGAGGAGAATCCGTAGCCGCGCAGGTCGGGACAAACCACGGTGAAGCGCTCGGCCAGCCGGGGCGCGACCGCGTGCCACATCAGATGCGTCTGCGGGTTGCCGTGAAGCAGCAGCACTGGCGGGCCGGCCCCGCCGACCCGCACGCGCAGTGCGATCCCCGGCGCGACCTCGATGTTGCGGAGCAGGAATCCTGGGAACACGCGCCGACCTCCCTTGCCCGGGCCTGACCGAAGCCTGGGCCGGCGATGGCCGCAAGGCAATCCGATCCGGCGCCAGCCGTCCGCTCGGTTCAGAAATGAGCAAAAAAAGAGGGTCCAGGTTGCCCCGGACCCCCAGTCAACAGGGAGGCTTCACGTCTGGGAGACGAAGGGGTCCGAAGACCCCGGTTTCCGGCAAAGTCGCCGGAACTGTGCTCGGCCAACGCCGAAACTCACTGAAATCTATCAACGAAGGCGTCTAACCCCTGTGATCTTCGTCAATCGACAACGCCAAAGGTAGGCGCGGGTTCCGTTCTGCTGCATCGCGAAATGCCGGGGGCCGACATGCGTGTGCCGCATGACCGAATCTGCAACTGTACCGCGAGTCGGATCAACCGCTGTTTGCGGCCCTCGGCACCTCAGCGTGCGACAGGCGAGGCGGGTCAACCGCGCTCGGCGAGCTGGGCGAGCAGGAAGTCGCGGAACACCGACACGCGCTTGGAGTTCCGGAGCTCCTCCGGGTAGACGAAATAGGCCTCCACCTTCGGCGCCTTGATGTCGGGCAGCACCCGCACCAGCTCGCGTGTCTCCTCGACCATGTAGTCGGGGATGGCGGCGATCCCGAGGCCGCTCTTCACGGCCAGCAGCAGCCCGTAGATCGAGTTCACCTCCAGCACGGGCCGGCGGGTGATGCCCTGGCGCTTGCCGGCGTCCAGCACCCAGTTGATGTCGGGCACCGGAGCGCGGTAATCGCCGAACACCAGCAGCCGGTGCTGGTCCAGATCCTCCGCCCGCTCCGGCACGCCCGTGCGCTTGAGGTAGTCGGGCGAGGCCATCAGCGTCCAGCTCATCGTCATCAGGTGGCGCTGGATCAGATCGGGCTGGCGCGGCGGGTGCATCCTGATCGCCACATCCGCCTCGCGCATGGCGAGGTCGAGGTCCTGGTCGTCCAGCACCACCGAGAGCGAGATCTCGGGGTAGTGCTCGAGGAAGTCCTTGATGCGCGGCGCCAGCCAGGTCGAGCCGAAGGCGATCGTGGTGGTGACCTTCAGCTTGCCCGTCGGCTTCTCCTTGCTCTCGGTCAGCATCGCCTCGGTCATGGCGAGCTTGGCGAACACCTCGCGCACGGTGCGGTTCAGCGTCTCGCCCTGCTCGGTCAGGATCAGCCCGCGCGCGTGCCGGTGGAACAGCGGCACCTGCAGCGCCTCCTCGAGCGCCGAGATCTGCCGGCTCACCGCGGACTGCGAGAGGTTCAGCGTCTCGCCCGCGTGGGTGAAGCTTCCGGCCTCGGCGACCGCGTGGAAGACGCGCAGCTTGTCCCAGTCGATCATCGTCTCGTCCCGCCCCGGTTCGCGGGCGCGATACGGCCACCTGGCCCCCTGCCCTTGCGGCGCAGCGGCGCAGTGCTGGCGCGGTTCGCACCCGGTGCCCGCGACTGAACGCGTCGCGCCGCGGGCGTTGTGATGGTGCCGCCGGCAGGCCGCCGTTGTCACCTGGAATGACAACGTTTCAGCCGTGGTCCGACGACGCGCCGCGGTGCTGCCGCGGCCGAGTCTCGTCTCAGTCTGCCGCCAGTGCCGGCTGGGCCGGCGCGACAGCGAGGAACTTCTCCGCCTCCAGCGCGGCCATGCAGCCCGTCCCGGCCGCCGTCACCGCCTGGCGGAACACCTTGTCCTGCACGTCGCCGGCGGCGAACACGCCAGGCACCGAGGTGCGGGTGCTGTCGGGCGCGGTCAGGATGTAGCCCTCCGCGTCCATCTCGAGCTGGCCCTTGAACAGGCTTGTGGTCGGCGAGTGGCCGATGGCGATGAACACCCCATCGAGCGCAAGCTCCTGCGCCGCGCCGGTGCGCGCGTGGCGGAGCCTGAGCCCGGTGACGCCCGGGGGCTGCTCGGTGCCGAGAATCTCGTCCACCACATGATCCCACACCACGGTGACCTTCGGATTCGTAAACAGCCGCTGCTGGAGGATCTTCTCCGCCCGCAGGCTGTCGCGCCGATGCACAAGCGTCACCTGAGCGGCGTGGTGGGTCAGATAGAGCGCCTCCTCCACCGCCGAGTTGCCGCCGCCGATCACCGCCACCCGCTTGCCCCTGAAGAAGAACCCGTCGCAGGTCGCGCAGGCGGATACGCCGAAGCCCTGGAACCGCTTCTCCGACGGGATGCCGAGCCAGCGCGCCTGGGCGCCGGTGGCAATCACCACCGAATCGGCGAGATAGGTCGTGCCCGAGTCGCCGGTGGCACGGAACGGCCGGCGCGAGAGGTCGATCGCGGTGACGATGTCCTCGATCACCTGCGTGCCGACATGCTCGGCCTGCCTGCGCATCTGCTCCATCAGCCAGGGGCCCTGGATGACGTCGGCGAAGCCCGGATAGTTCTCGACATCGGTGGTGATCATGAGCTGACCGCCCGGCTGCAGCCCGGCGACCAGCACCGGCTTCAGCGCCGCGCGCGCCGCATAGATCGCGGCCGTATAGCCGGCCGGGCCGGCGCCGATGATCAGCACCGGCGAGATGATCGGGTCCGCCATCGCCCCCTCGTTCACGTGAGCCTCAACATATTGCCCCGAACGCGGCCGGAGCAAGGCGAGCCGCGCCGTCCCGCTCGGCTTCCGCGCCCGGTGCTTCTGGAATATTCTTGCGCGAGCCAGCCCAGAAAACGTTCGGGATTTGCAGATGCGCAAGACTCCGGCCGACATCCCCGTGCTGGATGCGATCGACCGCCGCATCCTCGCCGAGTTGCAGGAAGACGGTCGCATGACCAATGTCGAACTCGCCCGCCGCGCCGGCATCTCCGCCCCGCCGTGCCTGCGCCGGGTGCGCCGGCTCGAGGAGGCCGGGGTGATCCGCGGCTACCATGCCGAGACCGAGGCGGCGATGCTTGGCTGGCAGGTGCTGTTCTTCGTCATCGTCGGGCTGGAGAGCCAGAAACAGTCGGTACTCGACGCCTTCGAGCAACTGGCGAGCTCGTGGGCTGAGGTGCGCGAGTGCCACATGATCCGCGGTGGGGGGGATTTCCTGCTGAAGGTTGTGGCGCGCGACACCGCGCACGAGAACGAGCTGACACGCCGACTGACCGAGGCGCCGAGTGTCACGCGGGTGACCACGCTGCAGACCATCCGCACCGGCAAGGATGCCGCCGGGGTGCCGATCCCGCGCGACTGAGCCGCACGCGAGACATCCACCACGGAGGGATTGGCCATGCGACTTCAGGGCCGGACGGCGATCGTCACGGGGGCGGCGAGCGGAATCGGGCGGCGCATCGCCGAACGCTTCGCGATCGAGGGCGCCCGGGTGGCGATCGCGGACCTCAATCGCGACGCTGCCGAGGCCGCGGCCGAGGCGATCCGCAGGCCCGGCGCGGAGGCGATGGCGGTGGCGATGGACGTCGCCGACGAGGCGGCGGTGCAGGCGGGCGTACAGCAGGTGCTGACGGCCTGGGGCCGCATCGACATCCTGGTCAGCAATGCCGGCATCCAGGTCGTCCATCCGGTCGAGGAGTTCAGCTTCGCCGAGTGGCGCAAGGTGGTCGGCATCCATCTCGACGGCGCGTTCCTGCTGACGCGCGCCTGCCTGCCCGCGATGTACGCGAACCGGCACGGCCGGATCATCTACATGGGCTCGGTGCACTCCAAGACCGCCTCGGTGCTGAAGGCGCCCTATGTCGCGGCCAAGCACGGGCTGATGGGACTCGCCCGCGTGGTCGCCAAGGAGGGCGCGAAGAAGGGGGTCACCGCGAACGTGGTCTGCCCGGGCTTCGTGCTGACGCCGCTGGTCGAGAAACAGATCCCCGAACAGGCGAAGGAGCTGCATCTGTCCGAGGACCAGGTGGTGAAGACGGTGATGCTGAAGGACACGGTGGACGGCGAGTTCACCACCGTGGACGACATCGCCGAGGTGACGCTGTTCTTCGCCGCCTACCCGAACGCGGCGCTGACCGGGCAGAGCCTGATCGCGAGCCACGGCTGGCACATGGAGTGATGCGCGCGGGGCTGGCGGGGCGGCCGCCCGCCGGGATCAGAGATAGCCGCCCGCGCGCAGCGAGGTGATGCCGTTCCGGCCGACGATCAGGTGATCGCCGACCTCGACGTCGACGATCGCGCAGGCCCGGGTGATCTCCTTCGTCAGCGCGATGTCCTGCCGGCTCGGCCGGGCGTCGCCCGAGGGATGGTTGTGCACCAGGATCAGCTTGGTGGCGTGCAGTTCGAGCGCCCGCTTGATCAGCTCGCGCGTATGCACGGCGACGAAATCGGTGGTGCCGCGCGCCTGCAGGTCGTCCGCCAGCAGCCGGTTGCGGTTGTCGAGGTAGAGGACGCGGAAGTTCTCGACCCGCTCGCTCGCGAGCGAGGCATAGACATAGGCCGAGAGCTGGTCCCAGTCCTGCAGCACCAGCCCTTCCTGCATGCGCGTGCGCAGCAGTCGCACCGCTGAGGCATTCACCGCCTTGATGCAGACCGCCTGCTCGCGCGTCAGGCCGGCCCGGCGCGTCAGCTCCGCGATCGGTGCGGCCAGCACCTCGGCATAGCCCTCGAAGGTGACCATGAGCCGCTCGGCGAGGCCGCGCGCCTCGTCAGGATCGGCCACCAGGGTCAGCAGAAACTCGAGCAGGGTGCGGTCGTCGAGCTGATCCGCCGCCTGGGCGACGACGAAGGCATAGCGGCTGGTGGCATCGAGCGTGGCCGGCGCGTCCTTGGCGAGGTTGTCGTGCGCCATGCTGTCGTGCAGCGCCGCGGCGAGGGTTCGGGCGATGCCGCTGTCAGCGGGCACCGGGCCTGGATCGTGGTGGCCCTGCTCGGTCAGCCGCGACAGCCGGGCGGCGAGCGCCTGACGCTCCTGTTCCGAGACCTTGAGCCGGTCGCGCAATGCCTCCGCTTCGGCCGCGCGGCGCCGGCGCTGGACCGCGGAGGCGGCGGCACGGCGGACGATGTCGACCACATCGCCCATGCGGAAGGGCTTCTTGATGAAGTCGAAGGCGCGCACGCGCACCGCATCGATCGCCACATCCGCCGTTGCGCCGCCCGTCATCACAACGACTTCGATGGCAACGGTCTCCTGACGGTTCCAGAGCAGGTCGCTCGCCAGGGAGATCCCTGACTGCTCTGGCATACGCAGATCCGTCAAAACAACGCAAATGGAAGCGTCAGCCTTGATCAGAGTCCATGCCTGCATGGGGGAGTAGGCCGGCACGACTTCGAAGCCATGCTGCGAAAGCCCGAAAGTGACGAGGTCAACAATGGCCTTCTCGTCGTCGACGACAAGAATTCTTGGACGCTCAGCCGTCATCACCCGAGTTCCGGCACTGTCATCGTCAAGAGTCTCGATACGTCGTCGAGCCATTGTCGACCTTCACTGATGTCTGCACGTGGCAGTCTAGTGCGACATCGGTTGAGGCGACATAGGAGATTTGCTGGAAATTGCAGCGTCCCGTCGCAGACCCCAAAATCGTGGCCCAGGCGCAACGCATGAGGACTGTCATAGTATTGAATGTCGGCTGAGGCGATCGGGCCGGGCGCGGACGGAGTGCGACACCCCCCTCCGGTGCTCCGTCCGCCGGCGTCGGCGCTGCGCGACGATCTGCGGCTCCTGGGGCACGCGGTCGGCGTGGCCCCCGCAGGTCATGGCGCGATCGACCGGCGGGTGGCCCGCGGCGTCAGCGGCTCGTGGCACTCCATCGAGCCGTCGTGTGGTTGGCCGAGAATCGCTGCCCGTTCGCCGATGCCGGTGGCGAGCGGGACGCACCGCTCCGCGGCGACGAGGCGCAGCCGCGCCTCGCGGTCGAACTCATGGGCGAGGATCTGCGACCGGAACGGGTCCGGCTCTGGGCCGGGTCCGTGGGCTGCGGACAGGCTGCTCGGCCGGCCATCGCCGAGCGACGTGCCGCGCCGAACGCGTTGTTGCGCTCTCGTCACGCACGCAGGATGACGAAGCAGGCCTTCCGCCCGCATCGCTCCATCTCGCCGGACCGTCCCGGCACCCGCCGGGCACGCGGCGCTACAGGCGCTTCACGCGGAATGCCGCCCCTTCGAGGGCCGCCAGGATCTCCGCGCCGTGCGCGGCGTCGCGCGCCTCGACCACCAGGTCGAGTTCCGCCGTGCGGACCGACGGTGCGGCGAACAGCCGCTGATGCGCGACATCGATGATGTTGCCGCCCGCCTCAGCGATCCGCCCGGCGACATCGGCCAGCACGCCGGGCCGGTCGGCGATATCGACCGCAAGCCGCAGCAGCCGCCCATCGCGCACCAGGTCGCGCAACAGCACATTGGCGAGGATGCGCGTGTCGATATTCGCCCCGCACAGGATCACGCCGACACTCCGTTCGGCAAACAGCGCGGGGTGGGCGAGCAGCGCCGCGATCCCGGCCGCGCCTGCGCCCTCGGTGACGATCTTCGCCTCCTCGACCAGCAGCCCGATCGCCTCCTCGATCGCGCGCTCAGGCACGACCAGCACCCGCTCGACATGGTCGCGGATGATCGCGAAGGGCCGCTCGCCGATGTCGCGCACGGCGATACCCTCGGCGATCGTTGCCCCGCCGGTCTGCACCGTCTGGCCGGCAAGGCGCTGCGCACACGCCGTCCAGCCCTCGACCTCGACGCCGATCACCCGCGCCTCCGGGCGAAGCGCACGCGCCGCCACGGCGCAGCCGGCGATCAGCCCGCCGCCGCCGACGGGAATGACGATCGCGTCGAGCCCCGGCGCGTCCGCGATCAGCTCGGCCGCCGTGGTGCCCTGGCCGGCGATGATCGCGTCGTCGTCATAGGGGTGCACGATGATCAGGCCGCGCGCTGCGGCAAGGGCACGCGCATGCTCGGCGCTGTCCGACAATGTCTCGCCGTGCAGCACGACCGCAGCGCCATGCGCACGGGTGCGCATCACCTTGGCATTCGGGGTCGCCGCCGGCATCACCACGGTCGCCGGAATGCCGAGCCGGTGCGCGTGATACGCCACCGCCTGGGCGTGGTTGCCGGCCGACATGGTGATCACGCCGGCGCGCCGCTCTTCGTCCGACAGCGCGAGCAGCCGGTTCAGCGCGCCGCGTTCCTTGAAGCTGCCCGTGCGGTGCAGCGTCTCCAGCTTCAGCGCCAACGAGGCAAGGCCGAGACGCGCGGCAAGCGCGCCCGCCTGAACGGTCGGCGTGCGCGCAACTCCCTCGGCGATCCGTGCCGCCGCCGCGACGACATCGTCATGCGTGACGGTCACGGCGCGGCGCGGCTTCAGCCGAAGCCGACCGCGGTGATCTCGTAGCTCTTCGCCCCGCCGGGCGCGGGCACCTCGACCACGTCGCCCACCTTCTTACCGAGGATCGCACGCGCCACCGGAGAGGAGATGCTGATCAGGCCCTTCTTGATGTCGGCCTCGTGCGCGCCGACGATCTGCCAGGTGCGCTCCTCCTCGGTCTCCTCGTCCACCAGCGTGACCTTGGCGCCGAACATCACCTGGCTGCCCGACAGCTTGGAGATGTCGATCACCTCGGCCGCGGCGATGATCGCCTCGAGTTCGGCCACACGCCCTTCGATGAAGCTCTGACGCTCGCGCGCGGCGTGGTACTCGGCATTCTCCGACAGATCGCCATGCGTGCGCGCCTCGGCGATCGCCCGGATCACCGCCGGCCGCTCGTTGCTCTTCAGATGCCGGAGTTCATCCTCCAGTCTTGCCAGGCCCTCGGCCGTCATCGGGAATTTCTGCACGGGAGGCGTCCTCTTCGAACCCTTGTCTCGTGTGACCGGAACAACCGCATCGCAGGAACGGGCATCGAGCTTGCCCGGTTCCTGGTCTCTGTCAAACGACGCTGCGCGCCCCCCGGTTGCCCGGGAAGGCGCGCGGCTACGTCCTAGAACGATCCGTGAAAATACGACTGGAGGGGCGCAACTTCAAGCGTGCCCGCCTTGACGGCAGCGATCGCATGGACCGCCGCCCGTGCGCCAGCAAGTGTCGTGTAATGCGGCACGTTGTGCGTCAGCGCCGAGCGGCGGATGTCGAAACTGTCCGAAACGCTCCGCCCGCCCGAAGTGGTGTTGATGACCAGCTGGAAGCTGCCGGACTTGATCGCGTCGACGCAGTGCGGCCTTCCCTCCAGCACCTTGTTCACGACCGTCACCTCGATCCCGGCCTCGCGGATCGCCGAAGCGGTGCCACGCGTCGCGGTGATCGCGAAGCCCATGTCGGTGAGCCGTCGTGCGAGCGCCACCGCCGCCTGCTTGTCACCGTCCTTCACGCTGATGAAGGCCGTCCCGTGGGCGGGCAGCCGCACGCCGGCGCCGAGCTGGCTCTTGGCGAAGGCACGTTCGAAGCTCGCGTCCAGCCCCATCACCTCGCCGGTCGACTTCATCTCCGGCCCGAGCAGCACATCGACATTGGGGAAACGCGCGAACGGGAACACGCTCTCCTTCACCGCGACATGGCGGCTCACCGCCTCGTCATCCAGCCGGAACGACGACAGCTTCGCCCCGGCCATGACCTTCGCGCCGACCTTCGCCACCGCCACTCCGGTCGCCTTGGCAACGAAGGGCACCGTGCGCGAGGCGCGCGGGTTCACCTCCAGCACGTAGATCGCCTCGTCCTTGATCGCGTACTGCACGTTCATCAGCCCGATCACCTTGAGCGCCTTGGCCAGCGCCTCGGTCTCGGTGCGCAGCTCCGCCACCAGCGCGGGTGAGAGCGAATAGGGCGGCAGCGAGCACGCCGAATCGCCCGAATGGATGCCCGCCTCCTCGATGTGCTCCATCACGCCCGCGACATAGACCGTCTCGCCGTCGGCGATGCAGTCCACATCCACCTCGATCGCGTCGTTCAGGTAGCGGTCGATCAGCACCGGGTTGTCGCCCGACACACGCACCGCCTCGCGCATGTAGCGGTGCAGCCCCGTGCGGTCGTGCACGATCTCCATCGCCCGCCCGCCGAGCACATAGGACGGGCGGATCACCACCGGATAGCCGATCCGTTCAGCGATCGCCTCGGCCTCCTCGGCCGAACGCGCGGTGCCGTTCTCCGGTTGGCGCAGCCCGAGCTTCTTCAGCAGCTCCTGGAACCGCTCGCGGTCCTCGGCGATGTCGATCGCATCCGCGCTCGTGCCCAGCAGCGGGATCCCCGCCGCCGCCAGCGCCTGGCTGAGCCGCAGCGGCGTCTGCCCGCCATACTGCACGATGCAGCCGAGCACCGTGCCGCGCTGCTGCTCGCGGCGGACCAGCGCGATCACATCCTCGCCCGTCAGCGGCTCGAAATAGAGCCGGTCGGAGGTGTCGTAATCCGTGCTGACCGTCTCGGGGTTGCAGTTGACCATGATGGTCTCGAACCCCGCCTCCTTCAGCGCATAGGCGGCGTGCACGCAGCAATAGTCGAACTCGATCCCCTGACCGATCCGGTTCGGCCCGCCGCCGAGGATCACCACCTTGGTGCGGTCCGTCGGATCGGCTTCGCACTCCGCCGGCTCGATCCCGTTGCCCTCATAGGTCGAGTACATGTAGGGCGTGAGGCTCTCGAATTCGGCCGCGCAGGTATCGATCCGCTTGTACACCGGATGCACGCCGAGCCTGCCGCGCAGCTTCGCGACCTCGGCCTCCTTCACGCCGGCGATCAAGGCGAGCCGCCGGTCCGAGAACCCCATCGCCTTCAGCCGCTGCATCCCCGCCGCATCCCTCGGCAGCCCGGCCGCGCGCACCATCTCCTCGGCATGCACCATGGCCTCGATCTCGCGCAGGAACCACGGATCGAACCGCGCCGCGCCGTGGATCTCCTCCACCGTCAGCCCCTCGCGGAACGCCTGCGCCACCGCGAGCACGCGATCGGGCGTCGGCGTGGAGAGGGCCGCCAGGATCTCGCCCTTCTCCGCGCCCGCCAGCGCCTCGACCTCGTCGAGCCCCGAAAGCCCCGTCTCGAGACTGCGCAGCCCCTTCTGCAACGCCTCGGCGAAGGTGCGCCCGATCGCCATCGCCTCGCCGACCGACTTCATGCTGGTCGTCAGCAGCGCCGGCGTGCCGGGAAACTTCTCGAAGGTGAAGCGCGGCATCTTCACCACCACGTAGTCGATCGTCGGCTCGAAACTCGCCGGCGTGACCTTGGTGATGTCGTTCGCCAACTCGTCCAGCGTGTAGCCGACCGCGAGCTTCGCCGCGATCTTGGCGATCGGAAACCCGGTCGCCTTCGACGCGAGTGCAGACGAACGGCTCACGCGCGGATTCATCTCGATGATCACCATCCGCCCATCCGCCGGATTGATTGCGAACTGCACGTTCGACCCGCCGGTATCCACCCCGATCTCGCGCAGGCACGCGATCGAGGCATCGCGCATCCGCTGATACTCCTTGTCGGTCAGCGTCAGCGCCGGCGCGATCGTGACGGAATCCCCCGTGTGCACGCCCATCGGGTCGAGATTCTCGATCGAACAGATGATGATGCAGTTGTCCGCGCGGTCGCGCACAACCTCCATCTCGTACTCCTTCCAGCCGAGCACGCTCTCCTCGATCAGCACCTCGGTGGTCGGCGAGGCATCGAGCCCACCCGTGACGATCGCCTCGAACTCCTCCATGTTGTAGGCGATGCCACCACCCGTGCCGCCGAGCGTGAAACTCGGCCGGATCACCGCCGGCAGCCCGACCAGCTTCAATGCCTCGCGCGCCTCCGCCAGCGAATGCGCGATCGCGCTCTTCGGGCTCTCGATGCCGATCGCCGCCATCGCGTCGCGGAACTTCTGCCGATCCTCCGCCTTGTCGATCGCCTCGCGCTTGGCGCCGATCAGCTCGACACCGTAGCGCTCCAGCACGCCCGCATCGGCGAGCTTCATCGCCGTGTTCAGCGCGGTCTGGCCGCCCATGGTGGGAAGCAACGCGTCGGGCCGCTCCTTGGCGATGATCTTCTCCACCATCTCCGGCGTGATCGGCTCGACATAGGTCGCATCCGCGAGCCCCGGATCGGTCATGATCGTTGCCGGGTTGGAGTTGACCAGGATGACGCGATAGCCCTCGGCCTTCAGCGCCTTGCAGGCCTGCGCGCCGGAGTAGTCGAACTCGCAGGCCTGGCCGATCACGATCGGCCCGGCGCCGATGATCAGGATGCTCTGGATGTCTTCGCGCTTGGGCATGTCCTGTCCTCCGCAGGGGGCTCCGCCCCCTGCACCCCTGCCAGGGGCCATTGGCCCCTGGACCCCATCTACCTTCGATCCGTCGCCAGCTTCACCGCGAGCAACGCCAGGGCGCCGCCCAGCACCCAACGCTGCGCCGCCATCCACAGCGGACGCTCCTGCAGGAAC
>CAZHMM010000002.1:0-6300 GCA_964533585.1 uncultured Elioraea sp. | reverse complement strand
GCCGCCCAGCACCCAACGCTGCGCCGCCATCCACAGCGGACGCTCCTGCAGGAACTTCGCCACGCCACCCGAGGTCGCCACCAGCAGCAGGTCGCCGAGCGTGCACACCAGCACCTGGATGCCGCCCAGCACCGCACCTTGCAGGAACACGTCGCCGCGCGACGGATCGATGAACGGCGGCAACACCGCGACATAGAACAACGCGACCTTCGGATTCAGGATCGCCGTGCCCATGCCGATCAGGAACAGCCGCAACGATCCCTCGCGCGGCATCGGCCGCGGCGAGAACAATGGCACGCCGCCCGGCCGCACGCTCTGCCAGGCGAGCCAGCCGAGATACGCCGCACCGCCGAACCGCAACGCGTCATACGCCGCCGGCACCGCGAGCAGCACCGCACTGATCCCCGCCGCGCCGAGCAGCGCATAGACGAGACTGCCGCACTGGCAGCCGACCAGCGAGACAAACCCCGCGCGATGCCCCTGCGTCAGGCTGCGCGAGACGAGATAGAGCATGTTCGGCCCGGGCGTGATCCACAGCCCGAAGCTCAGCGCGGCGAAGGTCAGCAGGACGGCGGTGTCGGGCACGGCCTACATCGACGCCGCGTAGCCGCCATCGACCGGGATCGCCGTGCCCGTGACGAAATCCGACGCGCTGCTCGCGAGAAACACCGCGATCCCGCCGAGATCGTCCGGCGCGCCCCAGCGCCCGGCCGGCGTGCGCGCCACCACCTTCTCGTTCAGCCCGGCGACGTCCTGCCGGGCGCGGCGCGTCAGTGCGGTGTCGATCCAGCCTGGCAGCACCGCATTCGCCTGGATGTTGTCCGCCGCCCAGCCGGTCGCCAGCGCCTTGGTGAACTGCACGATGCCGCCCTTGCTCGCCGCATAGGCCGGCGCGAACCCCGCGGCGAAGATCGACATCATCGAGCCGATCGCGATCACCTTGCCGCGGCCGGACGCCTTCAGCGCCGGATAGGCCGCCTTGGCGCAGGTGAAGGCGCTGTCGAGATTGGTGGCGATCACCTGGCGCCACTCGTCGAACGCAAGCTCCTGCACCGGCTTGCGGATGTTCATCCCGGCATTGATCACCAGGATGTCCAATCCGCCGAAACGATCCGTGGTCGCCTTGACCATCGCCGCCACCGACGCCGCGTCGTTCACATCCGCCACCACCGACGCCGCGCGCTCGCCGAGCTCGGCGACGGCGGCCGCGTTCTTCTCCGTGTTGCGGCCCGCGATCATCACCGACGCGCCCGCACCATGCATCGCCTTCGCCATGCCGAGGCCGATGCCGCCATTGCCGCCGGTGACCAGCGCCACCCGCCCCGTCAGATCGAACAGCTTGCTCACGCCGCCTTGCTCCCTTCCATCATCGTGACGAACCGCTCGAACAGATGATGGCTGTCGGTCGGTCCCGGACTTGCCTCGGGGTGGTACTGCACGCTGAACGCCGGCAGCGCCTCCGAGGCGATCCCCTCGTTGGTGCCGTCGAACAGCGACACATGCGTCACCCGCACGCTCTCCGGCAGGCTCTCCGGGATCACCGCGAAGCCGTGGTTCTGGCTGGTGATCTCCACCTTGCCGGTGGCAAGTTCCTTCACCGGATGGTTCGCGCCGCGATGGCCCTGGTGCAGCTTGCGCGTCCTGCCGCCGAGCGCCAGCGACAGCAGCTGATGGCCGAGGCAGATGCCGAACACCGGCACGCGGCTTTCCAGCACACCGCGGATCGCGGGCACCGCGTACTCCCCCGTCGCGGCCGGGTCGCCCGGTCCGTTCGACAGGAACACGCCGTCCGGCGCGTGGCGCAGGATGTCCTCGGCGGTCGCGGTCGCGGGCAGCACGGTCACGCGGCAGCCGGCATGGGCGAGGCAGCGCAGGATGTTGCGCTTCGCCCCATAGTCGATCGCGACCACGTGGAACCGCGGCGCCTCCTGCCGCCCGTAGCCCGCGGGCCAGGCCCAGACCGTCTCCTCCCAGGAATAGTGCTGATGCGTCGTGACCTCGCGGGCGAGGTCCATCCCCTCCAGCCCCGGCCAGGCCCGCGCCTCGGCCACCAGGGCGTCGAGGTCGAACTTCCCGTCCACCGGATGCGCGAGCACGCCGGTCGGCGCGCCGGCGAGGCGGATGCGTCGCGTCAGCCGCCGCGTGTCGATCCCCGCGATCCCCGGCAATCCGTGCGACACGAGCCATTCCGGCAACCCGCGCGACGCGCGCCAGTTCGAGGCGAGCGTCGGGTCATCCTTCACCACGAGTCCGCGCGCGGCCGGCGTGGTCGTTTCGATGTCCTCGGCATTGGTGCCGACATTGCCGATATGCGGGAAGGTGAAGGTGATGATCTGCCCGGCATAGGACGGATCGGTCAGGATCTCCTGGTAGCCGGTGATCGAGGTGTTGAAGCACACCTCGCCGACCGCCGTGGCATGCGCGCCGAAGCCGCGGCCCCACAGCACCGTGCCGTCCGCCAGCACCAGCGCGGCGGTCGCGCCCACCGGGCGGCCATCCGCGCTCGGCGCCGGTTCGGGCGACTCGGCGCCGGGCATGTCGGCGAGCGCGAGCCCGGTCTCCTTCAGGATCAGCGGCCAGTGCTTGGCCGGGATGGTGCGGGATTGGCGCCACTTGCGGATCGCCTCGGTGCCCACGCCGGTGAGCTGGGCCGCCCGGTCCGGGCCGCCGAGCCTGTCGATGATCTCGTCCACGCTGGCCATGGCGCGGGAATACGGGAAGAAATTTCCCGCCGCAACCCGAATCGATGCATGGGAACTGCGTTCCCGGGCTGCGCCGCGTGGGACACTCCCTTATAATAGGAGGCCGCAGCATCAAGGAGATCCGCGCATGGGCCTGCGCGAGCAGTTCACCGAGGCGATGAAGGCCTCGATGAAGGCGGGTGACGCCGCCACCACCTCGACCGTCCGACTGATCATCGCCGAGCTGAAGAAGGTCGATATCGAGGCCCGGCCGAAGGGGATTGAGCGGGTCGAGGACAGTGAGATCGTCGCGATGCTGCGCCGGATGGTGAAGTCGAGGCGCGAGAGCATCGAGCTCTACCGCCAGGGCAATCGCCAGGATCTGGTGGACAAGGAGGCGGCCGAGATCGCCGTGATCGAGCGCTTCCTGCCGCCCGAGATGGACGAGGCCGGGATGCAGGCGGCCGTACGCGCGGCCGTCGCCGAGACCGGCGCGGCGTCGGTGAAGGACATGGGCAAGGTGATGGCCGCGCTGAAGGCCAAGCACGGCGGGTCGCTCGACATGGCCAAGGCCGGACCGCTGGTGAAGGCCGCGCTGGCGGGCTGAGCGTGGCGCTGCCCGAGTCCTTCCTGGACGAACTCCGCGCCCGCACCCCGCTCGGCGCGCTGGTCGGCCGCCGCGTGCGCCTCACGCGGGCGGGGCGCGAGCTGAAGGGCCTCTGCCCGTTCCACAACGAGAAGACGCCCTCGTTCCACGTCGTCGAGGACAAGGGCTTCTTCCACTGCTTCGGCTGCGGCGCGCATGGCGATGCGATCGGCTTCGTGATGCGGACCGAGAACCTGGGCTTCATGGAGGCGGTGGAGCGGCTCGCCGGCGAAGCCGGGCTCGCCGTGCCGCGTGCGAGCCCCGAGGCGGCGGAAGCGGCCGAGCGTTCAGCCGGCCTCTCGACGATCGCCGAGGCCGCCGCCGCCGCCTTCGTCCGCCGATTGCACCTGCCCGAAGGGCGGGCCGCGCTCGAGTATCTGCGCCGGCGGGGGCTCACCGACGAGACGATCCGCCAGTTCGGGCTCGGCTGGTCGGGCGAGGGGCGGGGCGCGATCGCAGCCGATCTGCGCGGCCAGGGCGTGACGGTCGAGCAGCTGGTCGCGGTCGGGCTGATGAAGCAGGAGGAGAACCGCGCGCCGGTCGATCTGTTCTTCAACCGGGTGATGTTCCCGATCCGGGATCGGCGCGGACGGGTGATCGGCTTCGGCGGCCGCACCCTCGGCGACGGTCAGCCGAAATACCTGAACGGGCCGGAAACCGCGCTGTTCTCCAAGCGCCGCACGCTCTACGGGCTCGATCTCGCACGGGCCAATGCGCGGTCGGGCGCCGAACTGGTGGTCGTCGAGGGCTACATGGACGTGATCGCGCTGCACCAGGCCGGGTTCGGCGGCGCGGTCGGGGACCCCAAAGGGGCACTGCCCCTTTGGGCACCCGTCGCCCCGCTCGGCACGGCGCTCACCGCCGATCACCTGGCCGAGCTCTGGCGCATCGCCCCCGCACCCGTGCTCTGCTTCGACGGCGATGCGGCCGGCGCGCGCGCGGCGCTGCGCACCGCCGAAATGGCGCTGCCGGCGATCGGCCCGGGCCGCACGCTCGGCCTCGCCACCCTGCCGCCGGGCGAGGACCCGGACACGCTGGTGCTCCGTCGCGGCGCGGACGCGTTCCGCGCCGTGCTCGATGGGCGACGGGGGCTCGCGGATGCGCTGTTCGACGCGATCGCCGCGCCGGCCGCTGGCCCGGAGGAGCGCGCGGCCCAGCGCCGCCGGCTCGACGAGTTGGCCGAGCGCATCCAGGACCGCGACCTGCGCGACGAGTACCGCCGCCACTTCCGCGACCGCTGGTTCCGCCAGCGCCCGGCCGGCCGGGCCGCCCCCGTCCGGTCGGCCCGGCCAGTGCAGCGCCCCGCGCTCGGCGCCGACCGCGCCCGCACCTTGCGCGAGCGCAACCTGCTCGCCCTCCTGCTGACCCATCCGGCGCTGCTGCCACGCTTCGAGGAGACACTCGCGGCGGAACGTTTCGCCTCTCCGCTCTGCGAGCAGGTCAGGACCGCCCTGATCGGCCTTGACCCCGAGGGCGTGCTCGACCACCTCCGGGGTTTGGGGCTCGCAGAGGCGCTGGAGGCCGTTCTGGGGCGCGGCCTGACCGACATCCCGCCGACCACCCTGCCGGAGGCCACGCCGGAGGAGGCTGCCATGGCCGTCGAGCGCGCCTTCGCCGGGCTGCATCCCGAGCGGCTGGAGCGCGAGGTCGCCGAGGCGCGGGCTGCCCTCGCGGCCGATTTCTGCGAGGCGAATCTCCGCCGGCTCGAGGCGCTGGACCGGATGTGCGCCGAGCTGCGGACCGACTGCGCCGAGGATGCGGCCCCGTGACGCGTCCCGACCGCGCGAGAGACACACATAGTATAGGGGGTGTTTTTTCGCGCCCCCGCCCCGACCACCGACCGAGGTGACCCGAATGGCGAAGCCGACCACCACCACCACCGCCGACGCCGCCGGCGAGGACATCGCCGAGGGCGCGCTGCTCGACACCCAGTCGGCGGCGGTGAAGAAACTCGTCGCCCGGGGCAAGGAGCGCGGCTACGTCACCTATGACGACGTGAACGCCGCCCTGCCGCCCGGCCAGGTCTCCTCGGAGCAGATCGAGGACACCATGGCGATGCTGAGCGAGCTCGGCGTCAACGTGGTCGAGGCCGAGGAGGCCGAGGAGGCCGAGGCCGTCCCCGCCGCCAAGGCTGCCAAGGCCGAGGAGGAGGACGAGGAGGAGGGCTCGGGCGGCAATGTCGACGAGGCCGAGCTCGGCCGGACCGACGACCCGGTGCGCATGTATCTGCGCGAGATGGGCTCGGTCGAGCTGCTGTCGCGCGAGGGCGAGATCGCCATCGCCAAGCGCATCGAGGCCGGCCGCGACATGATGATCGGCGGGCTCTGCGAGAGCCCGCTGACCTTCAAGGCCATCATCGCGTGGCACGACGCGCTCCAGCAGGGGAAGATCCTGCTGCGCGACATCATCGACCTCGAGGCGACACATGGCGCCGGCCAGACCCCGGAGGAGGCGGCCGCGGCGGCGCCGGCGGCCGAGGACGAGGCGGGGGGCGAGGATTTCGATGAGGATGAGGGCGCGCAGCTCTCGCTCTCCGCCCTCGAGGAGAAGCTGAAGCCGGAGGTGCTGGCCACCTTCGAGGCGATCGCGGCCGCCTACAAGAAGCTCGCCAAGCTCCAGGAAGGGCGGCTCAAGACGCTCTCCGAGGGCAGCACGCCGACGCCGCAGGCCGAGAAGAAGTACGAGAAGACCAAGGCCGAGGTGGTCGAGCTGGTGCAGAAGGTGCACCTGAACAATGCCCGCATCGAGCAGCTGGTCGAGGAGCTGCGCGACCTGAACCAGCGGCTGACCGCCTTCGAGGGGCAGCTGCTGCGCATCGCCGAGGGGGCGAAGGTCAAGCGCGAGGACTTCCTGAAGGAGTATCGCGGCCACGAGCTCGATCCGGGCTGGCTCGAACGGGTGGGCGCGCTCTCCGGCAAGGGCTGGAAGACCTTCGCGTCCAGGCACGAGGACGAGGTCGAGGCGATCCGCGCC
>CAZHMM010000001.1:0-78359 GCA_964533585.1 uncultured Elioraea sp. | reverse complement strand
GTCGCGCGCCGCCCCGGGTCGGAGCCGCGGGCGGTGGCGGGACCCACTGGCTAGCGCCTCTCCCGCCGATTGCCGCTTCGTGATGGCGTGCGGTGGTGCGCCCGCTTCGTTTCGTGCAAACATGACAGAAGGATTTCTCAGGGTAGAGTTCGCTCCGGGGTGACAGCCGCGACAGGACCGCATCGGCCGAGCGTGGGCCACAGGCAGAATGGCGACGAGCAGGCAGGGACGCTCGCGCGCACGCGCACGGCGCCGACGGAGACCTCGGCGGCGCTTGCAGCAGGCGAGCCGACGTTGTCCGGCGTGGCGCCGGGCATGTCTGCCGCCGCCGTACAGCGACCGCTGCGCGTCGGCGTCATGCTGGATGGGCTCAGCGTGGAGGCCTGGGAACGCAAGGTCGTCGAGGATCTGGCACGCGCAGACTGGATCGAACTGGTGGTTGCCGTCGTGTGCTGGTCGCCAGCCGAACGCAAGGCCTCCTGGTTCGACAACCTCTGCGCCGGCCGCCTGCACCGCACCACTGAGGTCTATGATCTGTACGAGTCCGTAAGCCGACGCTACGCTTCGGGGGCCGGAGGCCATGCCCAATCCATCCCCTTGGGCGATCTGCTGCATGGCGTCGACATCCTGCACGTCCTGCCGCAGCGAAACCGGAAGGTGTTCGACCGACTGGCAGACGCGGACATCACCGCGCTACGCGCCTACGACCTCGATGTCCTGGTCCGGTTCGGCTTCCGCATTCTGAAGGGCGAGGTTCTGACCGTGCCGCGCCACGGCGTCTGGTCCTATCACCACGGCGATCCCGCGCGCTTCCGCGGCGGGCCCTCCTGCTTCTGGGAGATCGCCCAGGGAGAACGGTCGGTCGGGGTCGTGCTGCAACGGCTGACCGAATCGCTCGACGCAGGCGAAGTGCTGTACCGCTCGACCTCGAGTTGCGCGCCGACCCTGTGGGTGGACCGCGTGCGGGGGCCGCACTACCTCAAATCCACCCGCTTCGTGCGGCGCAGCCTGGAGCGGCTTTACCGCACCGGCATGCCGATCCGCGCACCCGACGGCAACGCCGGGCTTCAGCCGCCGGGTCCGATCTATCGCAAGCCGGGCAACGTCCGCGCCGCAGCCATCCTCGGACAGATGGCCGTCCGGACCGCGCTCGCCAACACGCGCCATCTGTGCCGCCACGACATCTGGTCGATCGTGCTGCGGCAGGCGAGGCCGCTGCTTGCGCCCTCCGCCGGACCGTCGCCGGTGCTGGCGCGGATTGCCAGCAAGCGCTGGCAGACCGCCGACCCGTGCCTGTTCGCCTGGGAGGACCGGCTCTACTGCTTCTTCGAGCGCGTGCCGATCGGACGGCAGCGCGGCGAGATTGCGGTCGTCCGCGTGCTCGAGGACGGCCGGCTGACAGAGCCCCAATCGGTCCTGACCGCCGCGCACCATCTCTCCTACCCCTTCCTCTTCGTCTGGGACGGACGACCAATGATGCTGGTCGAGAGCGCGGACGCGGGCGCGCTTGGCCTGTTCGAGGCCGAGGCGTTCCCGCTGCTGTGGCGCCGACGCGCGACGCTGCTGGACGGACAGCGCGCCTATGACCCGACGCTGCTGCACTGGGAGGGTCTCTGGTACCTGTTCGTCGCCATCGACGAGGCCGGTGGCGGCCCGAACGACGAGCTGTTCGTCTTCCTGGCCGAAACGCCGCTCGGCCCGTGGCAGCCGCACGCCCTCAATCCGGTCGTGTCGGATTGCCGCAGCGCCCGGCCCGCTGGCCCCCTCTTCATCGAGAACGGCACGCTGATCAGACCAGCCCAGGATTGCAGCGGCAGCTATGGGCGCGCGCTCAATCTCTGCGCGATCGATCGCCTGACGCCGGACGAATTCGCTCAGCGCGTCGTCGGCCGGATTGAGCCCGCGTCGGTGGGCGGCTCGATCGGCTGCCACACGCTGTCTCGCGCAGGCGGGATCGAGGCGATCGATCTTCGTCGCCGGGCCTGGCAGTGGCCGCGGCTGCGCAAGGCTGGCTGACGGAACGGAGCCGCACGCCGTGACTGCCGGGGAGGATCCGCGCGATCTGGCGAGGTTGCCGATCAGGGAACTGCGTGAGCGCGCGCAGCAACCCGAACGACATCGGAATGATCTCGGCGGCGCGGTGTTCGGCGACTGGGTCTCGCCCGTCCTCACTCGCGCCTTTCTGCGCCATGGCCTGAGCCCGACGATTGCCACGATCGGGATGCTGTTCGCCGGCCTGCTCGGCGCGCTGCTGCTGCCGCTTGGGGGCATCTGGTCGGCCGCCGCCGCACTCTGCTTCGTGCTGTTCTACGTGCTTGATTGCGTGGATGGCGAGGTGGCCAGGCTGCGCGGCATCGACCGGTATTTCTGGTCGTTCCCCGACTTCTTCTTCGGTGCCTGGGTGATGGCGCTCTTCCACGTCTCACTTGGCGTCTATGCGTTCCGGTTGACGGGAAGTCCGTGGATGATCCTGGCCGGAACGGCGCTGGCGCTGACGCTGCTGACCAAGAAGTTCATCGACGTCTGCCACGTCTTCCTCACGGTCGAGCAGATCGTCGCCGCGGATGCCGCGAAGCGAGAGCGATACGCGGCGCAACTCGGCGTCGATCCCGCGGCCGAACGAGGTCCCCCGGACGTGGCCGAGACATTGACCCGTCGTCGTCAGGTCATTGCGCGTTACGGTGGGATGATGGGCCTCATCCGCGCCGCACTCGCCAACTTCCACCTGGCGATGCTGTGCTTTGCCGGCTTGGCGGTGCTCGATCTCGGCATCGGGCCGTGGCGGATCGCGGCGACGACGGTGGACCTCAAGACGCTGTTTCTGGTCCTCTACCTGCCACTCTACGTACTGCACGTGGCCGACCACTTCGTTTTCCTGTGGCGGGGCGGGTTCATCGCCCGATCGGCGGCCCTGCTCCGACGCCTCGCCCACTGGAACGCGTGACGCCCGCTCGCGCGCCTCGCCCCGCGGGCTGTGCACGACCGAACGCCCAGCCTACCAGTGGTTCACCCGCGGCCAGACCGCGACCACCTCGTCCGAGCGGCCATCGACCACGTGGTAGCGCTCATAGGCCGCCGCCGTCAGGCACGAGTGGTTCGGCAGCACGCGCACGCGTGCCCCGACCGGCAGCGCGTCGAACGGCAGCGGCCGGTCGCACTCGACCACGCCATGCTCCTGGTAGGCGCGTGTGACGATCGCATCGCCGAACACGGCCCGCCCGGCGAGATCGACCACCAGGCCGAAGCCGTAATCCTTCGCCATGGTCTGCGTGCCGCGGTCCTTCGAGAGCGCGAGCGCGCCGGCGTCGATCAGGATGCGGTTCTGCGCGGGCTTCCGGCCGATCACGCTCGCCAGCACCGAGACCGCGACGTCCTCCATCGGCTGGGTGTGCAGTTCGACCTGCATCAGGTCGCCGAACATGTAGACGCCCGCACGCACCTCGGTCACGCCCGCGAGCGAGGCGGCATGCAGGGCGGTGGGCGAGGAGCCCATCGAGACGATGGCGATCTCGTGCCCTGTAGCGCGCAGCCGCTCCGCCGCACGCACGATGCCGGCACGCTCGGTCTCGGCGACCGCGCGGATCTCCGCGACGTCATGCCCGGCATAGGAGTGGCCGGCATGCGTCATGACCCCGGCGAGTCTCGGCCCGAGCGCCGCGGCAATCGCCGGCAGCGCATCGTCGTCGGGTGTGACGCCGCCGCGGCTCTCGCCGACATCGACCTCGACCAGCGCGCGAATGCGTCCCGGGTGGGCAGCGATGGCGCGCGCGGCGTCGAGGTCGTCGGTGATGACCTTCACGTCCGCACCCTTGGCGTTCATCGCCGCGACCGCGTCGAGCTTGGCGGGCACGATGCCGACCGCGTAAATCTGGTCGCGGAACCCGGCTTCGGCGAAGAGCTGCGCCTCGGCCAGTGTGCTGACGGTGATCGGCCCGAAGCCAGGCGCCGCCGCCATCGCCACGTCGATGCTCTTCGCCGTCTTGAGATGCGGGCGGAGTGTGACGCCGTGACGCGCGACGGCTTCGGCCATCATGCGCAGGTTGCGCATCAGCGCGGCACGGTCGAGCACCAACGCGGGTGTCGGCAGATCGGCGAGGCGCATCATTGCTTCCTGATCTCGTGGGCGAGGAACCGACCGTCGTTGTACGGCGCGACCGTCATGCCCTGACGGGCGGCGTACACGTATGAGGGGTAGTAGACGAAGATGATGATCGTCTCCTCGTCGAGCGCGATGCGCGCAGCCTCGGCGAACAGGGCGTTGCGCTTCGCGTCATCCATCGTCGTGAGCGCATCGCGCACCAGCGCATCCGCGCGCGGCGAGGAGTGGCGGGTGCGATTGGCGCTGCCGAGCCCGCCGGCGCGGTCGAAGGAGTGCACCAGCGCGCGGTACATCGTCGAGACGTCCGCCGCACCGTACTGCGCGGCCATGATGCTGAAGGTCTGGCGGCTCGCCTGCGCGAAGAAGGTCGCGTTGGGCTGCAGCGCGACCTCGGTCTGCACACCGATCCGGGTCCAGAACTGCGCGATCGCCTGCGCCACCTTGTCGTCGTTCGGGTAGCGGTCGTTGGTCGCGTGCAGGGTGACGCGGAACCCGCCCGCGAGCCCGGCTTCAGCCAGCAGCGCGCGCGCCCGATCGGGGTCGTAGGGGGTCGGCTTGAGGTTCGGGTTGGTGCCGGGGGTTCCCTCCGGCAGCAGATTCGCCGCCGGCGTCGCCGCGCCCTCCAGCACCCGCTCGACCATCGCCGTGCGGTCGATCGCGTGACTGAGTGCCTGGCGCACGCGCACATCCTTCAGCGGGTTCGGCGTGAGCGGGTTGCCCGCGCGGTCGCGCACGAATGGCGAGGCGTCGCGGTCCATGTCCAGGCCGACATACATCACGCGGCTGCCGGCGATCTGTGTCACGGCGACGCGGCTGTCGGTCCGCATCCGCGGCAGGTCGGCGAGCGAGACCTCGTCGATCGCCTGCACCGCGCCGGACAGCAGCGCCGCCGTGCGCGCGGCGTCGTTCGACACGGTGCGGATCGAGACGCGCGTCCACGGGCTCTTCTGGCCCCACCAATGCGGGTTGGCACGAAGCTCCAGCACCTCGCCCGGACGCCAGGTCTCAAGCACCCAGGGACCGGAGAACACGGCCGCACGGCCGGCGTTGAAATCGTCGGTCCGCACGGTCTCGCCGAGCGATCTCGGCGCGATGAAGATACGCGCCATGTCCACCGGCACGAATGGATAGGGCGTGCGGGTGCGGATCCGCACGGTGCGCGGATCGACCACCTCCACCGCCTCGATCGCGCGGGTGAAGATGACGTAGCTGCCGGGGCTGCCCTCGATCCGCGGCACGCGCCAGAGGCTGTAGGCGACATCCTCGGCGGTGACCGGGCTGCCGTCGGAGAATGTCGCCTCCGGCCGCAGCGAGAACTCCCAGGTGCGGTCGTCGATCGCTCGCCAGGATTGCGCGAGACCAGGGGTCATCTCCTTGTTGGGTCCCTCGCGGATCAGCCGCCAATAGAGGTGCTCGAGCGTGTTGTCGGTCTCGCCGGCGAAGCGGAAATGCGGGTCGAGCGACGAGGGGCCGAGCTTGATGCCCATCGTCAGCGTCTCGGCCGCGGCACCCCACGTGAGCGTTACGGCGGCGGCAGCGCCCAGCAGTGTTCTTCTCATTCTCATCCTCGTCCTCCCTCGCCGCGCCCGAGTGTCCGCCGAAGCGATCAGCGTCGCAACTGCCTCGGCGACCACTTCACCCCCTCGTCCAGCGGGATCACCGGCCGGGGCAGGCGCTTCCACTCGAACCGGCTGAGGATCGGACTGGTGAGACCCGGCGCATCGACCTCGACGATGCGGTCGTTGGTGAAGAACTCGTCGAAGCCGCCGCGGAAATGCCCACGCGACTTCACGACCACAGAGCGCGCGGCGGCGATGTCGAGCCCGAACATCTCGAAGAACGCGGGGTCGGCGCATTGCGTGCGGTAGGACACCACGACCACGGTGATGCCGCCGAGATCGAGCGCGGCGGAAGGTCCGAGCCGCATGTCGCGCGCGGCGAAGATGCCGCGTCGCCCAGTGACGCGCCCGTCCGAGAGCGCGCGCACGGTGGCAGGTGCCGAGAAGGGCCTGGAGAAAGCATTCGTCTCGGCGGTGTTGAAGCGGGCCTCGAAGGCGGCCCCCACGCCCGCTTCATGTGCCGCCGCGGCCAGCGGCGGGTCGAAGACGATGCCGACGAGACAGCGCTGCACGCCGGCCTGGTGGAACGCCTCGAGAATCCACATCGTGTTGCCGCGGCCGCCGCCGCCGGGATTGTCGGCGACGTCGGGAAAGCAGAGCGCGGGCGTCGACGGGTCCTCCCCGGCGGCCTTGGCCTTGGCGGTCGCCTGGTCGAGCGGTGTCAGCCTGGCATTGAATCGCTTGCGGTTGGACCAGCCGAGCGTGGCGATCTCCTCGGCGAGTGCCTCGGCCACGGCCTCGTCACCCCGTCGCGCGGTCACCACCACGGCGAGCCCGTTCTTCGGCGTATCGCTGTAGGCGAAGCCGCCCATCACGGAAACATTGAGGATCCGGCCGACGCAGTCCTGATCCGCGATGCGGCGCTGACCGAGATCGATCATCTCGCCATACGGGCGATCGGACGCGTCCCTGCCCGTCAGCATCGTCACCGTCGGCGGAATGATCGGCAGACGGATGAAGGTGCGCGAGGTCTTCGCCCCGCGCAGCAGCGCGCGCACATGGCCTGCCGCCTCCTCGCCGCGCTGCCACATGTCGAGATGCGGGTTGGTGCGGTAGCCGACAAACACATCGACGCTCCGCACCATTGCCTCGGAGATGTTGGCGTGCAGGTCGAAGGTCGCGACCACCGGCACGTCCGGGCCGACCACCTCGCGCACCATCGCCAGCATGTCGCCGTCGGGATCGGTCCGCTCGGTCGAGAGCCCCGCACCGTGCATACAGGCATAGACGGCGTCGAGCGGGGCGGCGCGCTCCAGGCCCTTGCGCCAGATGCGCATCATCTCGGCGAAGGTCTGCTCCTCCACCGGCCCGTTCGGCTCGGCCATGGCCAGCAGAATCGGCATCGGCTGCCACGGTCCCGTGGCGTCCATCGCGGCGACGAAGCCAGGCACCTCGCCGAGCGCGATCGGCGTGGCGCAGCGCGCGTCGGCGATGATCGCATCACGTTCGAGCCAGACGCAGGACTCGAAGTCGGCGCGCGTCGCCGGCGGGGCGAAGGCATTGCACTCGATCGAGAAGCCGAGGATGGCAATGCGCGGCGGCGGTTTCTGGGCCATCAGAGCGTCATTCCCATCAGCTCGGCGATGCGCGGCGTGGCTTTCAGGCCGGTGCCGGTCAGCACCAGCACGGTGGTCTGCTCGGCACCGATCGTGCCGGACGCGCGCAGCTTGGCCAGCGCCGCGGCGGCCGAGGCGCAGGTCGGCTCGACATAGATGCCGATGCGCGCGAGCGAGAACAGCGCCGCCTCGATCTCGGCCTCGGTGACCGTCACCGCCCCCCCCTCGGACTCGCGGAGTGCGCCGAGCACCTCACGCAGGCGGATCGGCTTGGCGATCGCCGTGCCCTCGGCGATGGTCGGCCTGATCTCGCACGCGACCGGCGCGTCGACGCCGGCGAGGAACGCCGCCGCGATCGGCGCGACATTGGCGGGCTGCACCGCGAACAGACGCGGTATCCGATCGATCGCGCCGGCACGCAGCAGTTCGGCGAAGCCGATCTCGCAGCCGAGCACATTCGAGCCCGCGCCGCAGGGGATGATGATGTTGTCGGGTACCTGGAACCCGAGGTCCTCCCACAGCTCGAAGGCGAGCGTCTTGGTGCCGTGCAGGAAGAACGGATGCCAGTTGTGCGAGGCGTAGAAGATGCGCTCGGCCTGGCGCAGGGCCGCGTCCGCGCAGTCCTGTCGAGATCCCGGCACGAGCTCGATCTCCGCGCCATGCGCCTTCATCTGCACCGTCTTGGCCGGTGACGTGGAGGCCGGCACGAGGATCTTGGCGCGCATGCCGCCGGCCGCGGCATAGGCCGCGATCGCGGCACCGCCATTGCCGGAGGAATCCTCCAGCACGGCGGCGACACCCTGTGCGCGCAGCCCCGACAGCATCACCGAGGCGCCGCGGTCCTTGAAGCTGCCGGTGGGCGCGAACCACTCGAGCTTGAGCAGGGCGCGCGCGCCATCGAGCCTGCGCTCGATCAGCGGCGTGCAGCCCTCGCCCATGGTGATCGGCGCCACCTCGGGGCCGAACGGAAAGGCGCGGCGGTAGCGCCAGAGGCTCCGCGTGTCGGAATCAATGTCGCTGCGGGCGATGCCTGGCAGCGGTGTGAGCAACAGCGGATTGCCGTCATCCGAACGCCAGCGCGGGGTGGCGAGCGGAAAGGTTCGTCCGGTCCGAGGGTCGAGATAGGCGGGCGTCATGCGCGCGGAGGGTTGCCGAAGCGCGGGCCGGCTGCAAGGCTGGGCGCGTTTCCGCTCCGGGTCAGGACGGTGTCGTGCCGACGATCTGGCATTGCCATGTTGCCGTTTCGCTGGATGGCCGCTCCAGGCAAGCCGACCGTGGTCGTCGCCTCGCGCGCCCTGGACGATCCGCCGGACGAGGTGGAGACGCGCAGTGGCGACCTCGGCACCTTTGTCGCCGAGCTGGAGCGACGCGGGCTTTGGACGCGTCTGGATCGAGGGCGAAGGGCAGCTGCTGCGGGGCATGCGCGCGATCGGCCGGCTCGACGTGCTGGAGATGGCGCTGATTCCGGTCGTGCTCGGCGAGGGCATTCCCCTCTTCCCCGCCGGCACGCCCGAGACCAAGCTGCGTTTGGCAAGGTGGGAGGCAAGGCCGCGCGGCGCCCTGCACTTGGTCTATGAACGCGCGGCGTGACCTGGAGTCGCAAAGGACACCCCGGCCGATGACTGACGACCACGGCGAACGCACGCTCCGCCTAGCCCGCGACCTGGTCGCGATCGACAGCCGGAGCTCGGTGAGCAACATCGCGGTCGCCGAACGGATCGAGGCCGAACTCGCGGGCTTCGAGGTCGAGCGGCTCGACTGGACCGACCCGAACGGCGTGCCGAAGCGCGCGCTGGTCGCGCATCGTGGCCCCGCGCGCGGTGGGGCCGCCTTCAGCGCGCATATGGACACCGTACCGGACACCGGCTGGACCACGGATCCCTGGACGCCGCTGGTCGCCGACGGAATGCTGCATGGGCTCGGCGCCTGTGACATGAAGGGTCCGCTGGCAGCGAGCCTGGTCGCCGCCCAGGCTGCCCCGGCCGACCTGCCGCTCAGCCTGCTCTACACCTTCGACGAGGAGACGACGAAGGCCGGCGCACGGCTGATCGCCGCGAAGAGCGCGTTGATGCGGCAGTTCACCCCCAAGGGGATCGTGGTGGTCGAGCCCTCGGCCATGCAGTGCGTGCGCGGCCATCGCGTGCACGTCCAGTTCACCGCGACGGCGACGGGGGTGCAGGCGCATTCCTCGACCGGCAAGGGCAAGAACGCCAATCTCGACCTGATCCCGTTCCTCAATGCGCTGCTGCCGATCCACAAGCGCCTGCGCGAGGATCCGGCCTGGCAGGACCCGGCCTATGACCCGCCGTTCAGCGACTTCAACATCGTCATCGACAACCACGGCACCGCGGCGAACGTGACGGTCGCGCGCGCGACCGCGCACATCAAGTTCCGCTACAGCCGCAACGTCGATCCCGCTCCGGTGATCGCCGCGGTGCGCGAGGCGGCGGAGCGCCACGGAATCACGCTCGAGGAGCGGCACGAGGGCGCGCCGCCGCAACTGCCCGAGGACCATCCGCTGGTCGCCGCCGCGGTGGCCGAGACCGGCAAGGCCGCCAAGACCGCGCCCTATGGCACCGATGCCTCGGAGTTGCAGGCGGTCGCGCCCTGCATCGTGCTCGGACCGGGCGGGGTGGACACCGCGCACACGCCGCACGAGCGCGTCGCGGTGGCTGACCTCACCGCGGCTCCACCCGTGCTGCTCCGCCTCGCCGCGCGGATCGCCGCGCTGCCGTGACGGCACTGAGGCGCCTGTTCGATCGGATCCGGCCGGGCGGCCGCATCGCCGAGCCGGACTACGCGGGGCTGGACGCGGCGGCCATCGTGCAGGCGCGGCTCGACTACCTGCGCGCGTGGTACGAGGAGAGCGCGGTCGCCAACCAGCTTCTCTATCGGCTGCTCAAGGGCGCGCAGATCGCGCTCACGGCCTTCGTGCCGGTGTTCGCGCTGGTCGGCAGCCCATGGGTCGCGGCAACCGCCGGCGCGCTGGCGGTGCTGCTGGAAGGGCTGCTTCAGGTCGGGCGGCATCACCAGACCTGGTTGATGCACCGGGCGACCGCCGAGGCGCTGAAGCGTGAACGCGTGCGCTACCTCGCCCGCCTCGCTCCGTATGACGGCCCAGACCGCCATGCATCGCTGGCCGACACCATCGAGCGCCTGGTGGCGGACGAACTGACGCACTGGGTCGGCAGCCGCAAGCGCCTCGACGAGACGGACGCGACCCCGCGCGGCTGACGCCCGCCCGGGGCCTGTTGCACCGCCACAGGGGCTATGGTAACCCCCGCCGCGCCTGCGGGGGCTCGCCCCGCGGGACGTGTTTTTCGTGCCGGCGCCGCTGCCGCGCCGCATCAGAACGGGGACCGGGTCCGCGTGCCGGAGACCAATCCGCAAGTCGCCGAGATTGCCGCTGCGTTGAGGATGGCGCGCGAGGCGCGCGCCGCCGTCGATGCCATTCCCGCGCGCTACGCCGGCGGGCTGATGGCGCTGGCGCGCGAGACCTTCGAGCAGGGCGATACGGGGGTGTTCGACCGGATCGCCCAGGGGCTCGACGCCGTCGCCACCGCGATCGAGCGGAACCGCAGCTTCCGCTACACCCTGGAAAGCCCGCTCATCCCCGCCGAGACGCAGCTCAAGGCCGTGCTCGCGGTGCTCGACGACCCGGCGACGGGCCTGTCCGTGCCGCGCGAGGTGCGCAACTTCGTCGGCGTGGTGATCCGCAACCGGCGCGCCGCCCTGCTCGCCCGCATCATCGCCGCGTTCCGCGCGCTTGATGCGGAGCGTCGCGGCGAGGAGCAGGCCGAGGTCGTCTCGGCCGTGCCGCTCGACGACACCCAGCGTGCGCAGCTGCTGGCTTCGCTGAACCGCGCGGGCCACGCCCGCGTGCGCCTGACCGAGCGGGTCGATCCCGCCATTCTCGGGGGGCTCGTGCTGAAGCTCGGCTCGCGCCTCTATGATTCGTCAATCAGGAGCCGCCTCCAGCGGCTCGCCCATGCCATGAAGGGGGCTGCCTGACATGGAGATCCGTCCTGCCGAGATCTCGCAGATCCTGAAGCAGCAGATCGCCAGCTTCGAGGACGAGGCCGACGTCGCCGAGGTCGGCCAGGTGCTGAGCGTCGGCGACGGCATCGCCCGCGTGTTCGGGCTGTCGTCCGTGATGGCCGGCGAGATGGTCGAGTTCCCCTCTGCCGGGCTGCGCGGCATGGCGCTCAACCTCGAGACCGACAATGTCGGCGTGGTGATCTTCGGCGACGACCGATCGATCCGCGAGGGCGACACGGTCAAGCGCACCGGCGCGATCGTCGAGGTGCCGGTCGGCAAGGGCCTGCTCGGCCGCGTGGTCGATCCGCTCGGCAACCCGATCGACGGCAAGGGCCCAATCGAGGCGGCTGAGCGCCGGCGCGTCGACGTCAAGGCGCCGGGCATCATCCCGCGCCGTTCGGTGCATGAACCGATGCAGACCGGCATCAAGGCGATCGACGCGCTGATCCCGATCGGCCGCGGCCAGCGCGAGCTGGTGATCGGCGACCGTCAGACCGGCAAGACGGCGGTGATCATCGACACCATCCTCAACCAGCGCTCGATCAACGCGGCCGGCGACGAGAGCCAGAAGCTCTACTGCATCTACGTCGCGGTCGGGCAGAAGCGCTCCACCGTGGCGCAGCTGGTCAAGACGCTCGAGGAGTATGGCGCGATGGAGTACTCCATCGTCGTCGCTTCCACCGCCTCGGAGCCTGCGCCGCTGCAGTATCTCGCGCCCTACTCGGGCTGCGCGATGGGCGAGTATTTCCGCGACAACGGCATGCACGCGGTGATCTTCTACGACGACCTCTCCAAGCAGGCCGTCGCGTATCGCCAGATGTCGCTGCTGCTGCGCCGCCCGCCGGGCCGCGAGGCCTATCCGGGCGACGTGTTCTACCTGCATTCGCGCCTGCTCGAGCGCGCGGCCAAGCTGAACAAGGACAACGGCTCGGGGTCGCTCACCGCGCTGCCGGTGATCGAGACCCAGGCGGGCGACGTGTCGGCCTACATCCCGACCAACGTCATCTCGATCACGGACGGCCAGATCTTCCTCGAGACCGAGCTGTTCTATCGCGGCATCCGCCCGGCGGTGAACGTGGGCATCTCGGTCAGCCGTGTCGGCTCGGCCGCCCAGGTGAAGGCGATGAAGCAGGTGGCCGGGCGCATCAAGCTCGAACTCGCGCAGTACCGCGAGATGGCCGCCTTCGCGCAGTTCGCTTCCGACCTCGATGCGGCCACGCAGCGCCTGCTCGCGCGCGGCGCGCGGCTGACCGAGCTGCTCAAGCAGCCGCAGTTCCAGCCCGTGCCGGTCGAAGAGCAGGTGGTGGCGATCTTCGCCGGCACGCGCGGCTATCTCGACCCGATCAAGGTCGAGGATGTCGGGCGGTTCGAGCGGCTGATGCTGTCGGAGCTGCGCGCCAAGGAGCCCGCGATCCTCGAGGCGATCCGCACCGACAAGGAGATCAAGAAGCCGACCGAGGAGAAGCTGGTCGCCTTCCTCGACGCCTTCGCCAAGACCTTCGCCTGAGGCACACGGTCCGGGGATAGACGATGCCGAGCCTGAAGGCGCTCCGCACGCGGATCAACAGCGTCAAGTCGACGCGCAAGATCACGCAGGCGATGAAGATGGTCGCCGCCTCGAAGCTGAAGCGCGCGCAGAGCCAGGCCGAACAGGCCCGCCCCTATGCCGAGCGCATGGAGCGGATGCTGGGTGCGCTCGCCACCTCGGTCGCCGGCAGCCCGATCGCACCTCCGATGCTGGTCGGCACCGGCAAGGACGAGGTGCATCTGCTGGTCGTGGTGTCGGCCGATCGCGGCCTGTGCGGCGGGTTCAACACCGCCGTCTCCCGATTTGCGCGCAACCGGACCCGCGCGCTGATCGAGCAGGGCAAGACGGTCAAGCTGCTGACGGTCGGGCGCAAGGGACGCGACTTCCTGCGCCGCGAGTACCGCAGGAACATCGTCGGCAGCATCGACTTCGTCGGCAAGAAGCAGATCGGCTTCGACGATGCGGTGGAGATCGCGAACCAGGTGAGCGAGATGCTGGACGGCCAGCAGTTCGACGTCTGCACGTTGATCTACAACCGCTTCAAGAACGTCATCACCCAGGTGCCGTCCGAGCAGCGCCTGATCCCGGCGAGCATCGAGGGCGCACCGGCCGACACCGCAAGCGGGCCGCGCGCGTCCTACGAGTACGAGCCGGGCGAGGAGGAGATCCTGGCCGAACTCCTGCCGCGCAACCTTGCGATCCAGATCTATCGGGCGCTGCTTGAGAGCGCAGCCGGCGAGCAGGGCGCGCGGATGACCGCGATGGACAATGCCACCCGCAATGCGGGCGACATGATCGCCAGGCTGACGCTGAACTACAACCGCCAGCGCCAGGCGAACATCACCAAGGAGCTGATCGAGATCATCTCGGGCGCGGAAGCGATCTGACCGCGCGCGACGCTCGGACGGCGAGGACAACGCGTTAGAGGATGGCCCCAGCGGGCCAGGGAGTACGGACGATGGCATCGAACAACGTCGGCAGGATCACGCAGGTGCTGGGCGCGGTCGTGGACGTGCAGTTTCCCGGCGAGCTGCCGAACATCCTCAACGCGCTGCACACCGAGGTGAACGGGCGGCGGCTCGTGCTCGAGTGCGCACAGCATCTCGGCGAGAGCACGGTCCGGGCGATCGCGATGGACTCGACCGACGGGCTCGTGCGCGGGGCGGAAGTCACCGACACGGGCAGCCCGATCAGCGTGCCGGTCGGCCCCGAGACGCTCGGGCGCATCCTCAACGTGGTCGGCGAGCCGATCGACGAGCGCGGCCCGGTCCAGACCGCGAAGCACTTCCCGATCCACCGCGACGCCCCGCTGTTTGTCGACCAGTCCACCGAGGCGCAGATCCTCGTCACCGGGATCAAGGTCATCGACCTGCTCGCCCCCTATCTGAAGGGCGGCAAGATCGGTCTGTTCGGCGGCGCCGGGGTCGGCAAGACCGTGACGATCATGGAACTGATCAACAACGTCGCCAAGAAGCACGGCGGCTATTCGGTGTTCGCCGGTGTGGGCGAGCGCACGCGCGAGGGCAACGACCTCTATCACGAGATGATCGAGTCCGGGGTGATCAAGACCGACGGCCCCGGCTCCAAGGCTGCGCTGGTGTACGGCCAGATGAACGAGCCGCCGGGCGCGCGCGCGCGCGTCGGCCTCTCCGGGCTGACGCTCGCCGAGTACTTCCGCGACGAGGAAGGCCAGGACGTGCTGTTCTTCGTCGACAACATCTTCCGCTTCACCCAGGCGGGCTCGGAGGTGTCGGCGCTGCTCGGCCGCATCCCTTCGGCGGTGGGCTACCAGCCGACGCTGGCGACCGACATGGGCGCCCTCCAGGAGCGCATCACCTCGACCAAGAAGGGCTCGATCACCTCGGTGCAGGCGATCTACGTGCCGGCCGACGACCTGACCGACCCCGCGCCCGCGACCTCCTTCGCCCACCTGGACGCGACCACGGTGCTGAGCCGCGCGCTGACCGAGATCGGCATCTACCCGGCGGTCGATCCGCTCGACTCGACCTCGCGCGCGATCGATCCGCGCATCGTCGGCGAGGAGCACTACACCGTCGCGCGCGAGGTGCAGCGCATCCTGCAGACCTACAAGTCGCTCCAGGACATCATCGCCATTCTCGGCATGGACGAACTCTCGGAAGAGGACAAGCTGATCGTGGCGCGCGCGCGCAAGATCCAGCGCTTCCTCTCCCAGCCGTTCCACGTCGCCGAGGTGTTCACCGGCCAGCCTGGCGCGTTCGTCGAGCTTCAGGACACGATCCGCAGCTTCAAGGCGATCTGCGCCGGCGAGTACGACCACCTGCCCGAGGCGGCGTTCTACATGGTCGGCACGATCGAGGAGGCCGTCGCGAAGGCCGAGAAGCTCGCCGCCGAGGCGGCCTGAGCAGCAGCTCCGGGAGCGCGCCAGCATGGCGGAACAGACCACGCTCGAGATTGTTGGCCCGACCCGGCTGTTGCTGTCGGAGCCGGTCGATCTCGCCGAGATTCCGGCCTATGACGGCTATATCGGCGTGCTGGCGGGTCACGCGCCGATGATCGCCACGCTGCGCGGCGGGCTGATCCGTGTGCATCAGGGCGGCTCGGTGACGAAGCAGCTCTATGTCGGGCGCGGCTTCGTCGAGATCGCGCCCGACCGCTGCACGGTGCTCGCCGACGAGGTGATCCCGGCGGAGGAACTGACGATCGAGACGGCGCGGACGCGCGTCGCCGAGGCCGAGGGCGCCTATGAGGCGGCCGCCGAGTCGCGCGATGCGGGTGCGATCGAGCAGGCGATCATGCGCCTCGCCGCCGCCCGGGCCATGGAGGACGCGGCCCGCCGCTGACGCCGCCGGGCGCCGGTGGCCGCGCCTGCCGACAGGCGTGCAACACGCTGATTCGGTTCGCTTTCGTCCCGTGTGCGCCCCCTTGCCTCCCTGGCGCGCAATCCCCATTCCTGTGCTAGCGTTTGCGAGAGGCCGAGTCCCCCTCGGGAAGGCAGGGCTGTTCGAGAACCGGGAAGGACGGCAACGCCATGAAGCACTGGCACATCGATCAGGTCGGCTGGGACGGGTTCGATCCAAGCAAGCTCGATCCGGGCATCGTCCCACTGGTCAAGGCTGCGGCGATGGTCGAGCGCAACGGCGACGACTACGCGCACTATCTGTGCAACGTGTTCCACGACGATCCGGATTTCCAGCAGGCGGCGCGCAACTGGGCCGTGGAGGAGGTGCAGCACGGCGAGGCGCTCGGACGCTGGGCAATGCTGGCCGATCCGTCCTGGGACTATCGGGCCGCGTTCGCGCGGTTCCGCGAGGGCTATCAGATCCCGCTGGAGGCGGATCATTCCGTGCGCGGCAGCCGCACCGGCGAACTGATCGCGCGCTGCATGGTCGAGACCGGCACGTCCTCCTACTACACCGCCCTCGGCGAGGGCACAGAGGAGCCGGTGCTGAAGCAGGTCTGCCAGCTCATCGCGGCCGACGAGTATCGCCACTTCAAGCTGTTCTACGACCACATGCGGCGCTACCTCGCGCGCGAGAAGCTCTCGCTGTTCGAGCGCATGCGGATCGCCGCGGGTCGGATCGGCGAGAGCGAGGACGACGAACTCGCCTTCGCCTTCCACTGCGGCAACATGCCGCCCGGCGCGGCCTATGACCGCAAGACCTCGATCGCGACCTACATGGCCAAGGCGATGACCTACTACAAGGTCCGCCACATCGACCGCGGCATGGGTATGATCTTCAAGGCCGTGGGCCTGCCGCCGCGCGGGCGGCTGTCCGAGCTTGCGGCGCGCGCCGCGCACAGGTTCATCCGTTTCAAGCAGAAGCGGAACGAGGCGATCGCGCAACGGGCGGCGGCGAACAGCAACGTCCCCCGCGCCGCGCAGGCGGCCTGAGCCGCGCCCACGCCGCGGCGGGCCTTGACGCCGGCGAGCGCGCGTCGGAGAGGCGCGCACGATGACGGCGATCCTGGTGATCAAGCACGGCGCGCTTGGCGATCTGGTGCAGGCCTTTGGGCCGTTCGCGGCGATCCGCGCGCACCATGCCGGAGCGCGGATCGATTTGCTGACCACGCTTCCATTCGAAGCGCTGATGGCGCATGCGCCGTGGTTCGAACGGGTGCTGACCGATGCGCGTGCCCCCACCTGGAACCTGCTCGCTCAGGCGCGCCTGGCGCGCCGGCTCGCGGGGGGCGGCTACGCACGCGTCTATGATCTGCAGACCTCGGCGCGCTCCTCGCGTCTGCTCGCCTGGATGCGCCTGTTCGGCGCCCGGCCGGAGTGGAGCGGCATCGCGCGCGGCGCCTCGCACCCGCATGCCAATCCCGGCCGCGATGCAATGCACACCCAGGACCGCCAGCGCGAGCAACTCGCGATGGCCGGGCTCTCGGCGTTCCCCATTCCTGACCTCGACTGGATCGAAGGCGATGTCGCGCGCTTCGGCCTGCCGCCGCGGATCGCGCTGCTGATCCCGGGCGCCGCGCCGCACCGTCCGGCCAAGCGCTGGCCGGCCGAGCACTATGGCGCGCTCGCCGGCCATCTCGCCGCCACCGGCCTGACGCCCGTGATCCTCGGCACGCCCGCCGAGGCGCCGCTCGCCGCCGCGATCCGCGGCCTCTGTCCCGCCGTCCGCGACCTCACCGGCCGAACCACGATCCCTGACGTCGCCGCGCTCGCCCGCCGTGCGAACCTCGCGATCGGCAACGACACGGGACCGATGCACCTGATCGCTGCGATCGGCGTGCCCTCGCTGGTGCTGTTCTCGGCCGACAGCGACCCCGCGCTCTGTGCCCCGCGCGGGCGCGAGGTGCGCATCCTGCGCGTGCCCGACCTGCGCGATCTGCCGCCCGGGCGGGTCATCGACGCGGCCGCCGCGCTTGACGCCTCCGCCGCCCCGCCCGCATAGACGCCCCTTGCCTGAGAACGGCCGAGGAACACCCATGCCCGCCATCACCCTGCCCGACGGATCCGTGCGCCGCTTCGACGCCGCCGTCACCGGCACGGCGATCGCGGCCGCGATCGGCCCGGGTCTCGCCAAGGCGGCGATCGCGATCGAGGTGGACGGCGCGCTGTGGGACCTCGCGCGCCCGATCGAGGCGGATGCGCGTGTGCGCCTGATCACCCGCAAGGACCCGGAGGCGCTCGATCTGATCCGGCACGACTGCGCGCACGTCCTGGCGGAAGCGGTGCAGGAACTGTTCCCCGGCACCCAGGTGACCATCGGGCCGCCGATCGAGAACGGCTTCTACTACGACTTCGCCCGCGACACGCCGTTCACCCCCGAAGACTTCGCCGCGATCGAGGCGAAGATGCGCGAGATCATCGCGCGCGGTGCGGCCTTCGAGCGCATCGTCACCTCGCGCCACGAGGCGATCGACCTGTTCCGGTCGAAGGGCGAGAAATACAAGGTTCAGCTGATCGAGGATCTGCCGCAGGGCGAGACGATCACGCTGTATCGCCAGGGCCAGTGGACCGATCTCTGCCGCGGCCCGCACATGCCGACCGTCGGGCACGTGGGCGACGCGTTCAAGCTGATGAAGGTCGCGGGCGCGTATTGGCGCGGCGATCACCGCAACGCGATGCTGTCGCGCATCTACGGCACGGCCTGGCGCGACCGCAAGGAGCTCGATGCCTATCTGCATCAGCTGGAGGAGGCCGAGCGGCGCGACCACCGGCGCATCGGCAAGGAGATGGGCCTGTTCCATCTCCAGGAGGAGGCGGTCGGCTCGGTGTTCTGGCACCCGAAGGGCTGGCGCCTCTACCGCACCGCCGAGAGTTACATGCGCCGCCGCCTCGAGGCCGCCCAGTATGTGGAGGTGAAGACGCCGCAACTGGTCGATCGCGCGCTCTGGGAGGCCTCGGGCCACTGGGAGAAGTTCCGCGAGAACATGTTCATCGCGAATGTCGAGGACGAGGGCGAGAAATCCCGCGTGCTCGCGCTGAAGCCGATGAATTGCCCCTGCCACGTGCAGATCTTCAACACCACGATCCGTTCCTACCGCGACCTGCCGCTGCGCATGGCCGAGTTCGGCTCGTGCCATCGCTACGAGCCCTCGGGCGCGCTGCATGGCATCATGCGCGTGCGCGCCTTCACCCAGGACGACGCGCACATCTTCTGCACCGAGGCGCAGATCGCCGACGAGACGGTGCGCTTCGTCGACCTGCTCTCCTCCGTCTATCGCGATTTCGGCTTCGCCGAGTTCCGCGTGAAGTTCTCCGACCGCCCGGCCAAACGCGCCGGCAGCGACGCGGTCTGGGACCAGGCCGAGAACGCGCTGAAGGAGGCCTGCGCCAAGGCGGGGGTCGCCTACACGCTCAACCCGGGCGAGGGCGCGTTCTACGGGCCCAAGCTCGAATTCGTGCTGCGCGACGCGATCGGGCGCGACTGGCAGTGCGGCACGCTGCAGGTGGATTTCGTGCTGCCCGAACGGCTCGATGCGCTCTACGTGGCGGCGGACGGCTCGCGGCGCCGCCCCGTCATGCTGCACCGCGCCATCCTCGGCAGCTTCGAGCGCTTCCTCGGCATCCTGATCGAGCAGTATGCGGGGCGCTTCCCGCTCTGGCTCGCCCCCGTGCAGGCGGTGGTGGCGACCATCACCTCGGACGCCGACGCCTATGCGCGCGAGGTTGCCGCGGCGCTGGCGCGCGCCGGGCTCGCGGTCGAGGCGGATCTGTCGAACGCCAAGATCCAGGCCAAGATCCGCGAGCATTCGGTGGCGCACGTGCCGGTGATCGTGGTGGTCGGGCGCAAGGAGGCCGAGGCGCGGACCGTCGCCCTCAGGCGCCTCGGCGGCGAGGCGCAGCAGATCGTGACGCTCGATCAGGCGGTGGCGGCGCTCACCGCCGAGGCGACCCCGCCCGACCTGCGCGCCCCCGTCGCGGTTGAAGCCGCGGCCTGATTTCCCCATTCTCTACCGGTTCAACAACGGCAAGGAGGCTTGAGCCATCCCACCGCGTCCGACCACCCTGGCGCCGCCGACCCGCGAGGGCCCGCGCGTCAACGAAGACATCCGCATTCCCCAGGTCCGCCTGATCGGCGCAGATGGCGAGATGATCGGCGTGCTGCCGACCCGCGAGGCGCTGTGGCGCGCCCGGGAAGTGGGGCTGGATCTCGTGGAGATCTCCCCGAACGCCGATCCACCGGTCTGCAAGATCCTCGACTTCGGCAAGTACAAGTACGAGCAACAGAAAAAAAAGAACGAAGCCAAGAAGAAGCAGAAGGTTGTCGAGATCAAGGAGATCAAGATTCGTCCGAATATCGACGACCACGACTATGACGTGAAGATGCGTCAGGCCAAGAGCTTCATCGGCGAAGGCGACAAGGTGAAGGTCACGCTGCGATTTCGCGGCCGCGAGCTCGCGCATGTCGATCTCGGCATGAAGGTGCTCGAACGCGTGAAAGGCGAACTCGACGAGATCGCCAAGGTCGAGCAGATGCCGCGCATGGAGAACAGGCAGATGATCATGGTGCTGACCCCGCGCTGAGCGGCAACGGCCCATTGATCGGACAACGCGGCGGCCGCTCGGCCGCCGCGCGCTTTTCAGGCCTCCTATCCCGTCCGGCGCGCCCGGATGGCCTGGACGATCTCCGGATCCTCGCGCACCAGCGAAGCCAGGCGCTGGCGCCGGTCGCCATAGGACGGATGCGTCGAGAGGAAGCTCGGACCCCCTCCTCCGCCCTGCTGCGCCTCCATGCGGTCCCAGAAGCGCTGGCCGGCATTCGGGTCGTAGCCGGCACGGGCCGAGTAGAGCAGGCCGAGCCGGTCCGCCTCGTATTCGTGGCTGCGCGAGAACGCCGAGCCGCCCAGCGCCACGCCGAGCCCAAGCGCCGCGCCGATCGCCGGCGAGTAGCGCTGCCCGGCAGCCGCCCCAGCCGCCGTGCCGACCACCGCCGCACCGATCGACAGCGCGAGCTGCTGGCTCACCCGTTCCTGCGCGTGCCGCCCGGTCAGGTGGCCCATCTCGTGGCCCATGACCAGCGCGAGTTCGCCGTCATCGCCGTTGGTGAAGCGCCAGAGCCCGTCGTGGTAGCCGGAGTAGCCGTTCGGCAGCACGAAGGCGTTCACGCTCCGGTCCGCCAGCAGTTCCGGGCGGAAGCCGCGGGTCGGCTGCGGCGCGCCCTCGACCGCGGAGAGGTTCCCGGCCATGCGCTCGAGCCGCCGCTGCCGCGCGGGGTCGCGCAGCACGCCGGTGCGCCGGCGGATGTCCTGCTCCGCCATGTTCGACATCTGCTCAAGTTCGGCATCGGAGACCAGGATCAGCTGCGAGCGGCCGAGCTGCGGGTTCTGCTGGCAGCCCGACAGTGGCAGCCCGAGCGCCATCGCGGTCAGCACGCTCGCCCCTGCCGCGATCAGCTCGCGGCGACGATGGCAATACGCAGGCGCGGCCAGCGCGCCGTCATTCTCGCATGTCACGATCCAGTCTCCACGGCTGTGGACGTAGCCTCGACACAGTATCATCCACATGCGCTCCGAACACCCTCTGACCTTGCGAGTCGCGCAACGATGATCGGCGCGACGAGACCTGGAGGCCCTGCCGCAATGCCCCTCGTGCCCGCCGGCGTCGTATCCGCGTGATCGGCCGCATCGTTCCGACGCGATGACCTGGCCGCGCCCCGACCGGACGTTTGCGGTGCTGTTCCTGCTCGGCTTCTCGGCCGGGCTGCCGCTGCCGCTGACCGGCTTCACGCTGCGCCAGTGGTTCAGCGAGGGCGGCGTGCCGTTGGGTGAGATCGGGCTCACCGCGCTGATCGGCCTCGCCTACACGTTCAAGTTCGTCTGGGCCCCCGTGCTCGACCACGCCCGCCCGCCGATCGCCGCGCTCGGGCGGCGGCGCGGCTGGCTCGCCCCTGTCCAGGTCGCGCTGGCGCTCGCGATCGCCGCACTCGGGCTGACCGACCCGGCGACGAATGCGCGTGCCACGGTCACGGTCGCGGTCGCGGTGGCGTTCCTGTCGGCGACGCAGGACATCGTCATCGACGCGTTTCGCATCGAATCCCTGCCGCCGAGCCGGCAGGGGCTCGGCCTCGCCGCCTATGTCTGGGGCTACCGCGTGGCCATGCTGGCCGGCAATGCCGGCGCGTTGACGATGGCCGAGTTCTTCGGCTGGCGCGCCGCCTTCCTGGTGCTGGCAGCGCTGATCGGCGTCGGCCTCGCGACCACGCTGTTCCTCGCGCGCGAGCCGCTCGCGCCCGGCACCCCCACGCCCACGGCCTGGGGAGCCCGGCTCAGGCTGGCGGTGGTCGATCCGTTCCGCGACATGCTGAGGCGGCCCGGCTGGCCGCTGATCCTGGGCTTCGTCGCGCTCTACAAGCTCGGCGAGGCGCTGGCCGGGATCATGACGGCGCCGTTCTACCGCGCGCTCGGCTTCTCGCGGCTCGACGTCGCCGCGGTATCCGGGGTGTTCGGCTTGGTCGCGACCCTCGCAGGCGTGACGCTGGGGGGGCTGCTCGTTGCCGGGATCGGCGTCGGCCGGGCGCTGCTGGTCACCGGCCTCGGCCAGATGCTCTCGAACCTGATGTATGTTGCGCTGTCCGAGGCGGGGCGGTCGGTGCCGATGCTCTGGCTGCAGGTCGGGGTGGAGAACACCACCGACGGGCTCGCGGATGCCGCCTTCGTCGCCTACCTCTCCGGCCTCACCAGCACCGCCTTCACTGCGACCCAGTACGCCCTGCTGTCGAGCCTTGCCGCCGTGCCGCTGCGCACACTCGGCGCCACCAGCGGCTATCTCGCCGAGGCGATGGGCTGGACACCGTTCTTCCTGCTCACCACCGCCGCCGCGCTGCCCGGCATGGCGCTGATGCTGGCGCTGCTCCGCCGCTTCCCGCCCCGCGAGAACGGAGACGACCCGCGATGATCCCGATGCCTGCGCCTTGGCTCGCCTGGGTGCTGCCGCCGGTGCTGCTGCTGCTGTCCAACGTGCTGATGATCTTCGCCTGGTACGGCCACCTGAAGCAGCCGCACTGGGGCGTCGGGCTGGCGATCGTCGTCTCCTGGGGGATCGCCTTCTTCGAGTACTGCCTCGCCGTGCCGGCGAACCGCATCGGCTTCGGCACCTACACCGCCCAGCAGCTCAAGGTGATGCAGGAGGTGATCACCATGACGGTGTTCGCTGGCTTCGCGGTCTGGTTCCTGAAGGAGCAGCTCACCTGGAACTACCTCGCTGCCTCGGTCTGTCTGGTCGCGGCCGTGATATTCATCTTCCTGCCGGCGCAGAACTGAGCAACGGAGGAAGCGCGTGAAGATCGGCGTCCCGAAGGAAGTGAAGGTCCACGAGTACCGCGTCGGCCTCGTGCCGGCGAGCGTGCGCGAACTGATCCATGACGGGCATGCGGTGCTGGTCCAGTCCGGCGCCGGCGCCGGGATCGGCTTCACCGACGAGAGCTACGCCACAGCCGGTGCGACGATCGTACCGGACGCAGAGTCGGTGTTCGCCGAGGCCGAGCTGATCGTGAAAGTGAAGGAGCCGCAGCCCGCCGAGTGCGCGATGCTGCGCGCAGGCCAGGTGCTGTTCACCTATCTGCATCTCGCGCCCGATCCGGAGCAGGCCCGGGCGCTGATGGCGTCAGGCACCACCGCGATCGCCTACGAGACGGTGACGGACGCGGCCGGTGGCCTGCCGCTGCTCGCGCCGATGAGCGAGGTGGCGGGGCGGATGGCGGTGCAGGTCGGCGCGCGCTGCCTCGAAAAGGAGGCGGGCGGGGCCGGCATCCTCCTCGCCGGCGTGCCGGGCGTGCGGCCAGGCCGCGTCTGCATCATCGGCGGCGGCGTGGTCGGCTCGAACGCCGCGCGCATCGCGATGGGCATGCGCGCGCGCGTCACCGTGCTCGACAAGAACGTCCGCCGGCTCGATGCGCTCGATCAGGAGTTCAACGGCAGTGTGGCGACGGTCTATGCGACGATGGACGCGATCGAGCGTGAGGTGCTGCGCGCCGATCTGGTGATCGGCGCCGTGCTGGTGCCGGGTGCCGCAGCACCCAGGCTGGTCAGCCGCGCGACGGTCGCACAGATGAAGCCGGGCAGCGTGATGGTCGATGTCGCGATCGACCAGGGCGGCTGCTTCGAGACCTCGCGCCCGACCACGCATGCCGAGCCGACCTACATCGCCGACGGGATCGTGCACTACTGCGTCACCAACATGCCGGGCGCGGTGGCGCGCACCTCGGCCGCCGCGCTCAACAACGCCACGCTGCCCTTCGTGCTGGCGCTCGCCGGCAAGGGCTGGCGGCGCGCGATGGCCGAGGACCGCCACCTGCTCGCCGGGCTGAACGCGCATGCGGGGCGGATCACCCACCCCGCCGTCGCGGCCGCGCTCGGCGAGAAGCTCTGGCGCGCCGAGGAGGCGATCGTTGCGTGATCACGCGCGCTCGGGCGCGGCCGCCGGCAGCCAGACGGTGAAGGTCGCGCCCTTGCCCTCCTCGCTCGTGATCTCCAGGCTGCCGCGGTGGCGGTTCAGGATGTGCTTGACGATCGCAAGTCCGAGCCCGGTGCCCCCGACCGCGCGCGACCGCGCCGCATCGACACGGTAGAACCGCTCGGTCAGGCGCGGGATGTGCTGGCGCGGGATGCCTGGGCCGTCATCGCTGACGGCGAGCGCGATCCCGGCCGGACGCGACCCGGCCGGCGGGGTCGGGGCAAGCCGGACGCGGACCCGCCCGCCGTCGCGGCCGTACTTGATTGCATTGTCGAGCAGGTTCGCGATCACCTGGGCAAGCTGGTCCGGATCGGCAAGGGTCGGGCGCACCCCGTCGGCGAGATCCAGCTCGATGCGCATTCGCCGTGCCGCAACGCGCGGCTCGAGCGCCTCGGCGGTGCGCCGCACCAGTGCAACGAGGTCGGTCGTTCCCTTCGGCGGCATGTGCTCGCTCATCTCGATGCGCGAGAGCGAGAGCATGTCCTCGATCAGCCGGCTCATCCGCTGCGCCTGCTCAGCCATGATGCCGAGGAAGCGCGCCTGCGCCTCGCGATCGTCGGCGGCCGGGCCGCGCAGCGTCTCGATGAAGCCGATCAGGCTCGAGAGCGGCGTGCGCAGCTCATGATTGGCGTTGGCGATGAAATCGGCGCGCATCTGCTCGATGCGCCGCTCGCGCGTGCGGTCCGAGAGCACCAGCAGAACCCGTCCGCCGTCCGGCAGCGGCGGATCGAGACCGATCACCTGCACCACCAGTTCGCGTTCAACCGGCACCGGCAGCGTCACCGCGACGCTCTCGCTCGCCTCGCCTCCGGCCGCGCGATCGACCGCGGCGCGCAGCGCCGGATGGCGCAATAGCGCCCCCAGATCCGCCGACGCCGCGCCAGGCGGCGTGAAGCCCTCGCGCGCCGCCGCGTTGAGCGTCACCGGCCTTCCCTCACGGTCGAGCACGATCAGCGGATCAGGCAGCCTCTCGACGATCCGCACGGCCGCGCGCGAGAGCGTGTCCACCTCCTGTGCGCGGGCCCGGATGGAGCTTGCGAGCCGATCCGCCGCCTCGGCGATGCGGCGGAGCGGCGGCAGGCGGGGCAGGTCGTCGGGCGGCCGGCCCGCCTCGGCGCGATCGAGCGCGCGCGACAGACGCACGAGGTCGCGATACCAGATCAGGCCTAGAAGCAGCCCTGCTGCGGCAATGCCGAGGGCGAGCCAGCCCGCGGTCGCAGGCAGGATCGCGTCCGAGGCCGCCAGCGCGGCAAGGATGGCCGCCGGCGCGGCCGCGATCGCCGCCGCCGTGCCGCCGACGAGCAGGGTCGGCCGGCCGGGCCCCTCGGACGGCAGCGCCACGGGCTAGAACATGCGGTCGTCGAACCGTTCCGGTGCAGGCTCGACGACCTGGGCGCCGTCGCGCTGCACCGCCATCAGCGCGAGCCCGCGCTGGTTGGTGCCATCGGGCATCAGCCGCACGATGCCGAGCGCGCCGACGAAGCCTTCCGGCTGGGTGAGCGTGACGCCGGACGGCGTCTGCCCCGCGCCGGCGACGGCCACGGCAATGGCGGCGGCGTCGAACGCCACGCCGGCGACGATCGGCGGCACGGTGCCGTAGGCCTCGCGGAACCGAGCCTCGAAGGCCTCGCGCCGCGCCTCGTCCGGAGCGGCGTACCAGGCGCCGATCAGGGCGGGTTCACGCCCGGCATCGGCCATGGCGGCGAGCAGCGGCGTGCCGAGGATGCGCACGGGCGGATTGTCGATGTCGTAGAACGGCAGCAGGGCCGCGACCGCGCGCAGACGCTCCCCGCCATCGGCCAGCAGCAGCGCGTCGAAATCGGGCGGCGGAATGCGCGCCTCGCGCTGGATCTGCGCCGCACGGCGCCGTCCCTCGGCCGTGCCGAGCGCGCGGGCCGCGCGGATCTGCGCATCGATCGGCGCGCGCCGACCAGCATAGTTGGCAAGCCGGCGCACCGCCGGATCCGGGTTCGTCCCGGCATACACCTCCTCGCGCACCATCACCCCGCCGACATCGGCGACGGCGCGGCGATACGCCTGGAGCACCAGACGGCCATACGCGTCGTCCGGCACGAGGGCGGCGAAACGAGTCGCGCCTGCTTCGCGGGCGGCGGCGACCACGCGGCGCACCGGCGGCTCCGGCAGCAGATTGACCACCCAGACGCCGGGCCGCGCCTGGGCAGGATCGGTGGTGAAGGCCAGCACCGGCACGCGCGCCGCAGCCGCGACCTGCGCGACCGACGCGGTCTCGGTCGCGAAAAGCGGCCCGAGCACGATCGCCGCTCCCTCGTCGATCGCCTGGCGTGCCGCAGCCGCCGCACGTGCCGGATCGCCTGCGGTGTCCTTCGGCACCAGTTCCACCCGGTCCGCGCCTTGGTCGAACAGCGCAAGCGTCGCGCCGTTCAGCATGGCCTCGCCGACGGCGGCGTGCGGACCTGAAAGGGGCAGCAGCAGTGCCGCGCGAATCTTGCCATCCGGCCCGACCATCGGGCGCGGCATCGCCCCGATGCCGATCCCAACGGGCGCGGCGATGCCAGGGCTCGGCCGCGGGGTCGGCGGCTGCGCCGCACACGCGGCGAGCGCCAGTGCACCCAGCGCAATGCTAAGCATCGTCCATGGCCGAGTCCGAGCGTTCTCCAATGCACCCTCCTTCCGACGAGGCGAAGGGCGTTGCCGGCCCCCCGGGGACGCTGACGCTGGTGGCGACACCGATCGGCAATCTCGGCGACATGCCCGCGCGGGGCATCGCCGTGCTCGCCGCAGCGGACGCCGTGCTCTGCGAGGATACACGCGTGACGGCGAAACTGGCAGCCCGCCATGAACTCGCGCCATCGTTGATCGCCCTGCACGAACACAACGAAGACGCGATCACGCCGCGGTTGCTCGCACGTCTCGCCGCCGGCGAGCGGCTCGCGCTGGTCTCGGATGCCGGCACGCCGCTGGTGTCCGACCCGGGCTATCGGCTCGTGCGCGCGGCGATCGCGGCAGGACACCGCGTCACCGCCGTGCCGGGGCCGTCGGCGGCACTCGCCGCGCTGGCAGTCTCCGGCCTGCCGCCGGCGCCGTTCCTGTTCCTCGGCTTCCTGCCGCCCAAGTCGGGGCCGCGGCGCGCCCGCATGGCCGAGATCGCGCGCTTGGAGGCAGCAGGGCTCGCGGCGACGATCGTACTGTTCGAGGCGCCGCAGCGACTCGGCGCGCTACTCGCCGATCTCGCCGCGGCGCTCGGTGAGGCGCGGCCCGCCGCGGTCGCGCGCGAACTGACCAAGCTGTTCGAGGAGGTGGTGCGCGGCACGCTGGGCGAGCTCGTGCAGCGCTACCGCGCCGAGGCACCACGCGGCGAGATCGTTGTCGTGGTGGGTCCGGGATCAGGAGCCGCCCAGGCCGACGATGCGGAGGTCGAGGCGATGCTGCGCGCGGCACTGACGCGCGGTCTCGGCGTGCGCGACGCCGCCGCCGAGGTCGCCGCCGCCAGCGGCCGTTCGCGGCGCGAGGTCTATGCGCTCGCGCTCAGAGCATCCGGCCGAGAATGATCTTCTGCACGTCCGAGGTGCCCTCGTAGATCTGGCAGACGCGGACATCGCGGTAGATCCGCTCGACCGGGTACTCGGCCAGATAGCCGTAGCCGCCGAGCGTCTGGATCGCCACCGAACAGACCTCCTCGGCGATCTCGGAGGCGTAGAGCTTCGCCATGCACGCAGGCTCGAGCGAGGGCTCGCCCGCGTCCTTCCTCCGGCAGGCGAGATGGGTGAGCTGGCGCGCGGCCTCGAGCTTCGTGCGCGCCTGGACCAGCCGGAACTGCACCGCCTGGTGCTCGATCAGCGGCCGATCGAAGGCGATGCGCTCCTTGGCGTAGGCGATCGCATAGTCGAGGGCTGCGCGCGCCATGCCGATGCTCTGCGCGGCGATGCCGATGCGCCCGGATTCGAGCGTCGAGAGCGCGATCCGGTAGCCCTCGCCCTCCGGGCCCACCAACGCATCCGCCGGCACCCGCATCGACTCGAAGGCAAGCGCGCAGGTGTCGGAGGCATGCTGGCCGAGCTTCTCCTCGACCCGCGCTACCCTGAAGCCGGGCGTGTCAGTGGGCACGACGAAGCAGGAGATGCCCTTCTTGCCCGCCTTCGGGTCGGTCACCGCGAACAGCACGCAGACCTTGGCGATGCGGCCATTGCTGATGAACTGCTTGGCCCCGTCGATCATCCAGTGATCGCCGTCGCGCACCGCACGGGTGCGCAGCGCCGAGGCGTCCGAGCCTGCCTGCGGCTCGGTCAGCGCGAAGCACGAGACCGCCTCCCCGCTCGCCATCGGCCGCAGGAAGCGCTGCTTCTGCGCCTCGGTGCCGAAGCGTTCGAGGATCAGGCAGGTCGGCGAGTTGTGCACCGAGACGAGCGTCGAGACCGCGCCGTCGCCGGCGGCGATCTCCTCGAGCGCCATCGCATAGGTCAGGGTATCGAGGCCCGCCCCGCCCCATTCGGGATCGACCGTCGCGCCGAGAAAGCCAAGCTCGCCGAGGGTTGCGATGATCTCCGGCTCGATCGCCTTGGCGCGCTCGCGGGCCGCAGCGCCGGGGGCGAGCTGCTCGCGCGCGAAGGCCCGCGCGGTCTCCACCACCAGGCTGCGGGTCTCGGCCAGCTCCGCCGGCGTGCGGTCCAGCATTTGGTGCGTCCTCCGTGTCGGCCGAAGCCTTACTGCGCCGCGACGGACTCCGCCACACGCGCGGGTTGCACGGAGCGCAGACTGGCGCGCAACTCCTCCCGCCGCGCCTCGGCCCGGGCGTGGCTGTCGCGCTTCAGCGGACCGAAGCCACGCACGGCGAAGGGAAGGCGCACGAGTTCGACTGCGGTCGACAGCGTTGCGGGCGAGAGATGCGCGAGCGCTGCTGCGACGTCCTGCTCGAAGGCAGCGATCATCGCCCGCTCGATGCGGCGGTCCTGCTGCCATCGGAACGGATCGGCGAGCGTGCCGCGCAGCCGCCTGCCCCGCCGCAGCAGGCGGAACAGCGGCAGCATCCAGTGTCCCGGCAGCGCGAGCTTGCGCCGCCGTCCGGTGGCGGGGTCGCGGCCGAGGAACGGGATCGGCGGCGAGAGATGGAAGGTCAGCGGCGCCGCCGGCCCGAATCCCTCGCGCAGCCCGGCGAGGAACGCCTCATCGGTGAGCAGCCGCGCGACCTCGTACTCGTCCTTGTAGGCGAGCACGTGGAAATACCCCTCGGCGACCGCGCGCGCGAACCCGCCCGGACTGCCGGCGATCTCGGCCTCGCGCGCCGCTGCCTGCTCGACCAGTGCGCGGTAGCGCGCCGCGAGCCGATCATCCTGGTATCGGGCCAGTTCGGCCGCACGTTCGGCGATCAGCGCATCGAGCGAGTCCGGCGCACGCGGGGTCACGAGCAGCGCCTCGGCAAGCTTGGGGTCGTGGCCGAGCGCACGGCCCCAGAGAAACGCGCGTCGGTTCACCTCGACCGCCGCACCGTTCAGCTCGACCGCGCGCAGGATGCTCGCCTCGCGCATCGGCACGCGGCCGCGCTGGAACGCAGCACCCAGCAGGATCGTGTTCATCGCCTGCGCCTCGCCGAACAGCACCTCGGCGATGCGAGCGGCGTCGAGCCAGAGCGCGACCCCTTCGGGAACCGCCGCCTCGATCGCGCCCCGGTGCCACGCCGAATCGAGCGCGACGTCGGGATCGCGTACCAGCGCGGCGACCGCGGCGAGCGTGCCATTGCCGATCACGGCCGCGTCATGCTTCACGCGCGGCAGCACATCGCGCCCCGCCGCGACCGCCATGTCGGCCGCAAGCATCAGGTCGGCCCCCCGCACCGGCACGCGCGCGACATCGAGCACAGCCTCGTCGCGCGCCACCTGCACATGCCCGACCACCGCGCCGTTCTTCTGCGCAAGCCCCGTGAAGTCGAGCGTGCGCACCGCCCGGCCCTCGAGATGTGCTGCCATCGCGACGATCGCCCCGGTGGTGACGATGCCGCCGCCGCCGACGCCGGCGAACAGCGCCCGCCATGGGCGGTCGCCCAGCGTGCCAAGCAGCGGCGCCGGCAGGTTGCGCGCGAATTCCGCCTCCATCTCCAGGATGCGGGCACTCGGCTTGGGCGGCGTGCGCGCCGCACCGACGGTGACGAAGGACGGGCAGAAGCCCTTCAGGCAGGAGAGATCGGTGTTGCAGGTCGAGGGCGAGATGCGGCGCTTGCGGCCATAGGGCGTCTCGACCGGCTCGACCGCCACGCAGTTCGACTGCACGGTGCAGTCGCCGCAGTTCTCGCAGACGCGCTCGTTGATCACCACCGACACGTCCGGCACGGCCATGGCGCCGCGCTTGCGCTTGCGCCGCTTCTCGGTCGCGCAGATCTGGTCGTAGATGATGACGGTGACGCCCGGCATGGTGCGGAACCGGCGCTGCACGTCGCCGAGCGCGCCACGTGCGTGCCGCTCGGTGCCGGGCGGAAGGTCACGGGCAGCGGGCAGCCGGGCGACATCATCGGCGAGCACGGCGATGCGGGTGACACCTTCGGCAGCGAGCTGGGTGGCGATCTGCGCGACGCTCGGCCCGCCATCGACCGGCTGTCCACCGGTCATCGCCACCGCGGAGTTGTAGAGCAGCTTGTAGGTCATGGTGGTGCCGGCGAGCACGGCCTGACGGATCGCCAGCACGCCGGAGTGCTGATACGTGCCGTCGCCCATGTTGACGAACATGTGCGGGAGTTCGGTGAAGGGCGCGAGCCCGACCCAGGTCACACCCTCGGCGCCCATATGCGTCACGGTCTTGGCGCGGCCGATCTCGCCGAGGGCGAGCGTGTGGCAGCCGATCCCGCCGAGCGCCTGCGATCCCTCCGGCACCGCAGTCGACGTGTTGTGCGGGCAGCCAGCGCAGAAGAACGGGGCGCGCTTCAGTGGCTCCGCCGGCGGCGGCAGGTCGAGCACCGGCGGCGCGGCGGTGATGCCGAGCGTGCCGAGGAAGCGCGCCAGCGCACCGGCGACGATCGCCGGGGAGAACTCGCCCGCCTCCGGCAGCAGCTTCGCGCCGTTCAGCCCGACCTTGCCGGCGATCGCCGGTCGCCGGTCCGCCGGCACGTTGTAGAGCACGTCGCGCGCCTGCCACTCGACCAGGCTGCGCTTCTCCTCCACGACCAGGATCGCGCGCTTGCCGGTGGCGAAGCGGAGCAGACCCTCCCGCTCGAGCGGCCAGGTCATCGCCACCTTGTAGAGCGCGATACCGGCCTCGGCCGCCCGCGCGGGCGGCAGACCGAGATCATCGAGCGCGCGCAGCACGTCGAGATGCGCCTTGCCCGTGGTGACGATGCCGATCGGCGCGTCCGGATGGCCCCAGAGCACGCGGTCGAGCGCATTGGCGCGCGCGAAGGCGACCGCGGCGGGCAGCCGCTCCTCGACCACGCGGCGTTCAAGCTCGGCGCGCTGCGCGGGCCAGCGCAGCGTGGGGTCGAGGTTCAGCCCGTGCGGCGGGATCGCAGCATCCGTCGGGATCTCGTAACGGCGTGATGCCGGAACGATGAAGGTCGCGGCCCCCTCGACCGTCTCGGCGATGGTCTTCAGCCCGACCCAGAGCCCGGAGAACCGGCTCATCGCGAGGCCCGTGAGGCCGAACGAGAGCACCTCCTCGACCCCGGCCGGGTTCAGCACCGGGATCATCACCGCCTCGAAGATCTGGTCGGTCTGGTGCGGCAGGACGGAGGACTGCGCGGCATGGTCGTCGCCCGCCACTGCGATCGCGCCGCCATGCTTCGCCGTGCCGAAGTAGTTCACGTGGCGCAGCGCATCGCCCGAACGATCGACGCCCGGGCCCTTGCCGTACCAGAGCGTGAACACGCCATCGAACCGCTTGCCGGGGAAGACGTCCACCATCTGCGCGCCCCACAGCATGGTGGCGCCGAGATCCTCGTTGAGCCCGGGCTGGAAGCGGATGTCGTGTGCGTCGAGCAGCGTGCGCTGGTGCCAGAGTTCCTTGTCGAGCCCACCCAGCGGAGAGCCACGATAGCCGGAGACGAGCCCCGCCGTGCGCAGCCCCGCCATCCGGTCGAGCCGCGACTGTTCGAGCAGCAGGCGCACCAGCGCCTGGATGCCCGTGAGCAGCACCGGCGCATCGAGATCGACGAACCGGCTTTCAAGTGTGATGGGTGCGTGACCGCTGAGCGAATCCATGCAGCACCGCCTCCCGTCAGACCGCACGACGCGGCCAAGCCTCTAGGGGAATAAAGTTAACCGAAAACCCCCCGTCATGTCCTTGTCGAGTCGGCCGCATCGCCGCAATCCCGCGCCGTTTTGCTGCATCGCTCCGGCAACGCCCTGTCGCCGCCACGCGTCAGCGCGGGGGCATGCGCAGCGCGCCATCGAGCCGGAGCCCAGCGCCGTTCAGCATCGGATTCTCGACGATCTCGGCCACCAGCCGGGCGAACTCCTCCGGCCGGCCGAGCCGGCGCGGGAACGGCACCTGTGCGCCGAGCGCGGCCTGCACCTCCTGCGGCAGGCCAGCGACCATCGGCGTGCGGAAGACCCCGGGCATGATGCTGACGACGCGGATGCCCCATTCGGCGAGATCGCGCGCCGCCGGCAAGGTGAAGCCGAGCACGCCGCCCTTGCTGGCGGCATAGGCGGCCTGGCCGATCTGCCCGTCCTCGGCCGCGATCGAGGCGGCGAGCACGATCACGCCGCGCTCCTGATCCTCGCCGAGCGGAGCGAGCGCCGCCATTGCCGCCGCGGCGTGCGTGGCGAGCCGCACCGCGCCGAGCAGGTTCACGGCGATCACGCGCTCGAACAGCGCGAGGTCGTGCGGCTTCGGCGCGCCGCTCGCACGGTCGCGCCGAACCAGCCGCTGCGCCGGGGCGATGCCGGCGCAGGCGACGGCGACGCGCGCCGGCCCGTGCGCCGCCTCGGCCTCGGCCAGCGCGCCGGCCACCGAGTCGGTATCGCTGACATCGCAGCGGATGAACCGCCCGCCCGCCGCGGCCGCGACCGCCTCGCCCCGCGCCGCGTCGAGATCGAGCACGGCGACACGCGCCCCCGCCGCCGCGAGCCGCCGCACGCTCGCCTCGCCGAGCCCGGACGCGCCCCCCGTCACCACTGCCGCGATCGTGCCGTCAAGCCGCATCGGCGGTCTCCTCCGGTTGCGCTGTGATCCCGGCATGCCATCCTGCCGCCTTCAGGAGGGAGACTGGCCGATGACGACGCTCGCCGCCAACTGGTCGCTCGCGGATGCCCTCGCCGAGGAGGAGGCGCGCTTCACGGCGGCCAACCCCCGTTCGCGCGAGCGTGCGCTCGCCGCCGCCGCCGTGATGCCGGGCGGCAACACCCGCACGGTGCTGCACTACACGCCCTTCCCGCTCGCCTTCGCGCGAGGAGAGGGCGCGACCGTCACGGATCTCGACGGGCACAGCTATCGCGACTTCCTCGGCGAGTATTCGGCCGGCCTCTACGGGCACTCGCATCCGGTGATCGTCGCCGCGGCGAAGGGCGCGATCGAGGGCGGGATCGTGCTCGGCGGGCCGAACATGTACGAGGCGAAGCTCGCCGCTGCGATCGCCTCGCGGTTCCCCTCGGTCGAGCGCATCCGCTTCACCAACAGCGGCACCGAGGCCAACCTGATGGCGCTGGTCACCGCGATCGCGGCGAGCGGACGGAAGCGCGTGCTGGGCTTCCGCGGCGGCTATCACGGCGGCGTGCTGACGCTGAAGCCGGGCGTGCTGACCAATGCGCCGTTCGACTTCGCGCTCGCCCGCTACAACGACCTCGCCTCGGTCGAGGCGCTGCTGCGCGAGGGCGCCGATCAGTTCGCCTGCGCGATCGTCGAGCCGGTGATGGGCGGGGCGGGTGCGATCCCGGCCACGCCCGAATTCCTGCGCGGGCTGCGGGAACTCACCACACGCCACGGCATCCTGCTGATCCTCGATGAGGTGATGACCTCGCGCCATGGCCGGGGCGGCGTGCAGGGGCTGCTCGGCATCACTCCCGATCTGACGACCTTCGGCAAGTATCTCGGCGGCGGGTTCAGCTTCGGCGCGTTCGGCGGGCGCGCCGAGCTGATGGAGCGCTACGACCCGTACCGTCCCGACGCCTTCGCGCATGCGGGCACGTTCAACAACAACGTCACCTCGATGGCGGCCGGATACGCGGGACTGAGCGAGGTGTTCACGCCCGCCGCGGCCGAGGCGCTGTTCGCGCGCGGCGAACGGCTGCGCGGACGGCTGAACGAGGCAGCGGTTGCGGCGGAGGTGCCGGTACGGGCGACAGGGCTTGGCAGCATGATCGGCATCCACCCGACCGACCGGGCGATCACCACCGCCGAGGACGCGCCGGAGGCGAAGGAGGCGCGCGCGCTGATCCATCTGGCGCTGATCGCGCGCGGCATCTACATGGCGCGGCGCGGCTTCATGACACTGAGCCTGCCGCAGACGCCAGCGGACGACGACGCGCTGGTCGCGGCCTTCGCCGATGTGCTGCGCACGCATGCGCGCGTGCTGCGGGATCACGCTGCGGCGCAGGCCGCAGCATAGCGGAAGCGGCCCGCGCCGAAGCGCGGGCCGTCGCGATCAGGGGCCGGCGACCGGCAGGCCGAGCGCCCGCCACTCCTCCATGCCGAGCGCATAGTAGTGCACCTGGGTGTAGCCCCAGGACACCGCCATCTCGGTGGCCTTGGCGGCGCGGCCGCACTTCACGCCGTTGCAGTAGAACAGCACCGGCGTGGCCTTGGTCTTGACGTGGCTTGCCAGCACCGCCTCGGTCATGTCGGTGTCGAGCACGCGCACCGCGCCCTCGATGAAGCCGTTCGCGTAGTCCTCGGCGCGGCGGTTGTCGATGATCACCAGGTCGGGCTTGCTCTCCATCAGCGCGATGATGGCCTTGGCGTCGACCGTGGTCGCGCCGGTGATCGACATCGGCGCATCGGCGCGCGCGCCCGACACGCCGAGCGTGAGCCCGACCAGGGCGGCGGCGAAAACTCTGCGGTTCATCTCTCGTCTCCTGTGACTGCCGTGTTGGCTGTGCGAGGCGTTCTGCCCCCGACCCGTCATGCCGCGTTGAGTTCGGCGATCACCTCCGTGACGTCGCGATCCAACGCAGCCACCTCCTCGCCCAGCGCCGTGATGCCCTGCGCGACCTCGACCACCGCGGCATCCGCGGCGACGACAGAGCGATCGAGCGTCTGCATGCCCTGACGCGCGCCCGCCGAGCCGCCGGCGACCTTCGCTGCCCCGGCCGCGATGCCGCGCACTGCCTGGGTCTGCGCCTCGACCGTGGCGACCAGTTCGGCCAGCACGGCATCGATCGCGCGGATCTCGCCGCCGATGGTGGCGAGTGCCGAAGCGGTGTCGCCCGTGCCGTCGCGGATGGCAGCGACGCGCGTGCCGATCTCGGCGGTGGCGCGTGCGGTCTGGCCAGCGAGCTGCTTCACCTCGGAGGCAACCACGGCGAAGCCCTTGCCGGCTTCGCCCGCGCGCGCCGCCTCGATCGTGGCGTTCAGCGCGAGCAGCGTGGTGCGGCCGGCGATCTCGCCGATCAGGTCGAGCACGCGGCCGATCTCGCCGGAGGCAGTGGTCAGCCGCTCGACCGAGGCAGCGACCTCGGTCGCGCGTCGCACCGCGCCGGCCGCACGCTCCGCCGCCTGCGCGCAGCCGCGCGCGACCGCGGCCACGCTCTCGGCGACGCGGCGGCATTCCTGGGCCACCTGATCCGCCTCGGCCTGGGCAGCGTCGCAGACCTGCGCGACCGATCCGGCGGTCTCGCGCGTCGCGCGCGACTGGGCCGTGAGCGACTCCGCCGCCGCCCGCAGCGTCGCGGCCTCGGCCTCGATCCCGCGCACGGCGCCCTGCACGCGCGCGCGGATCGTCTCGGCCATCCGGCGTGTCTCCGCCTCGCGCGCCGCAGCCGCCTCCTGTTCGGCGCGACGCTGCGCCTCGGTCCGCTCGGCCTCGACCCGGTGCGCCTCGGCCTCGCGCTCGGCGAGCGCGGCGGCAGCCGTGGCGGAGGCCTGCCGCGCGCGGCGCACCGCCAGCCCAACCACCACCGTCGCCAGCAGGGCCACGCTGCCGGACACCGACAGGAAGGTCGCAAGCGCGCCATCGCGGATGCCGCCAAGCGTCCTGCGCAGCGCCGAGAGATCGGCCACCGCCTCGACGGTGGCGAGCGGGGCGCGGTCCAGACCATGCAGCGTCAGACGGGACACCCCGGCCTGCGACGGCTCGGGCGGCGCGACGTTGGTTGGCGCGAGCAGCGCGGCACCATCGGTGATGCGGCGGACCGTCAGCGCCATCGACAGCGCCGAGTCCAGGCCAGCGAGCGACGGCAAGGGATCGACCGTCACCGCAAGATAGCCGACGAGGCGGACGCCGCCGACCGGCACGAGCACGGTCAGGCGAGGCTGGCCGTCGGAGAGCCAGCTGCGCGCCAGGGTACGCAGCCGCTCCGCACCCTGACGGGGCGAGGCGGCGGCGATGATCGACGGGTCGAGCTGTTCGGTGCCCGCGCGCCACCGAGCGGCGATCGGCGTGAAGTCCGGCGCGTAGAGGCCGAGGCCGAGCAGCGTGATCGTGCCCGAACTGACGACGCCGCGGCGCCATTCCTCGCCCAGCAGCGGCTCGAGGGCAGCGCGGTCGCGCGCGGTGACAGCCTGGCGCAGCGCCTGGCCGCCGGCGATCTGCTGGGCGAGGGCCGCGACCTCGGCGCCATGCCTGTCCCACAGCTCGGCGGCGATGCGCGCGTCGAGCATCTCCTGCGCCGCAGCTTGGCGGAACGCGTCGAACGCGGCCTCGTAGGAGTCGGTCATCCGCCAGCCGACGAACGCCGCCGATGCGAGAACCGTGAGGTTGGCGGCGACGAGAAGCGGCAGAAGCCCGGCTCGCGTGCGCATCGGATCACCCTGGTCCTGGGGATCAGCAGACTACTGCCGAGCGATTAAGCAACAGTAAGCCGCGGCCCGAAGCGCGGGGTTCTCGCAGCAGGCAGCGACGAGGCATGATGGCCTGAGCGACGGGGAGGACCGACCGATGGACAGCGAGACGGACGCGCGCGTGATCCAGCCGGAGGAGGCGCGCAGCTTCTGGCAGCCGGTGCCGGCGAATGGCTTCGTGCGCTGCATCCTCGATCCGTCGGTCGTGCGCGCCGACACTCCCTTCGCGATGGGCATGCAGACGGTCGACCCGGGCTGTCACGTGCGCGAGCACGATCATCCGGCGCAGGAGGAGATCATCCATTTCGTCGCCGGCGCCGGCACGATCCGCCTCGACGGCGCCGAGCACCCCGCGCGGCCGGGCACGACCGTGTTCATCGGCAAGGGGCGGCGGCACGCCTTCATCAACACCGGCGAAGGGCCGATGACCTTCGTCTGGGTGCTGCTGCCGGGCGGGCTTGAGCGGTTCTTCGCCGCGATCGGGCGGCCGCGCGAGGAGGGCGAGCCGGCGCCGGCCCCCTTCCCGCGGCCGGAGAACGTCGCCGAGATCGAACGCAACACCGTGTTCGGCTGGGCGGATCAGTCGCTCGGCCGGCCGGGTGGGGGGGCCGGACCGACCTAATGCCCGACGCGGCTCACGACGAGCGTGGTGCCGTCGACGCCATCGACCCGCACGGTATCGCCGACCTCGGCCTCGCCGGCGATGCGTGCCGCCCAGTCGGAGTCACCGAGATGCACCCGCGCGCCACCGGGCGTGCGCGCGGTGACGGTGCCCATCCGCCCAACCAGGCCGGCATCCGGCGTGTTGACCCGCACCTGCGGTTTCTGGCGCCGGCGCAGCGTCAGCGCGGTGCCGATGCCGACCGCCAGCAGCGCGAGGAACACCGCGACCTTGGTGGCGAAGCCCGGCGCGAAGGCGACCGTGACCAGCCCGGTGCCGAGGGCGGCGAGGCCGATCCAGAGCAGGAACACGCCCGGAACGACGATCTCGGCCATCAGCAGCACGAGACCGGCGAGAATCCAGATCAGCCCGTCGTCCATGGGTTCCCGGACCCCGGAGGCGGTGTGGGCGGGCGTGGCCGGGGCGCAGGCGCGGCACCGGGCGGTGTGCCCTCCGGCGGACCGCGCAGGATCTCCAGCGCCGAGACGATGCCGCCGGCGAGCCCGGCACTCTCCATCGGCACCAGCACGAGCTTCTGGTTCGGCGCCTCGGCCAGCCGCTCAAAGGCGCGCACATACTTGTCGCTGATGAAGTAGCGCAGCGCATCCATCCCCGCGCCGGAGGCCGCCTCGGCGACCATGCGCGTCGCGTTCCCCTCGGCCAGGGCGAGCCGCTCGCGCGCCTCTGCGTCGCGCTTCGCCGCCTCAAGCCGCCCCTCGGCTTCGAGAATCTGCGCCTGCTTGGCGCCCTCAGCGCGCTTCACCTCGGCCTCGCGCTCGCCTTCCGCCTTGGCGACGGTGGCGCGGCGCTCGCGCTCGGCCGTCATCTGCAGGTTCATCGCCCGGATCAGGTTCTCGGGCGGCTCGATCTTGCGGATCTCGACGCGGCTGACCTTCACGCCCCAGGGATCGGTCGCGCCGTCCAGGATCGAGAGGAGCTGGGAGTTGATCCGCTCGCGGCCCGAGAGCGTGCCGTCAAGGTCCATCTCGCCGATCACCGCGCGGATATTGGTCATTGCCAGCGCGGCGAGCGCCGCGGTGAGGTCCTGCACCGCATAGGCCGCCTTGGCCGGGTCCATCACGCGGTAATAGACGATGCCGTCGACGCTGACGGTCGCGTTGTCGCGCGTGATCACCGCCTGTTCGGGGATGTCGAGCACGATCTCCTGCACGTTCACACGGCGGCCGATCGTGTCGATATAGGGGATGATGAAGTTGATCCCCGGGTTCAGCAGCCGGGTGAAGGCGCGGAAGCGCTCGACCGTCCAGACCTCGCCCTGCGGCACTTGGCGGATGCCCTTCAGCGCCGTGACGATGCCGAGCAGGATCAGCGCGATCAGGACGATCGTGCCGAGGTCGGGCAGATTGAGGTCAGCCGGGTCCATGCGCTTTCAGTCCGTTGCGCGTCCGGCACCGCCATAGCGCGGAATCGGTTAACGGGAAAGCAAAGCGGCGCTCAGGCCAGGCAGCGCGCGCTCAATGCGCGAACAGGTCAGGCTCCTCGTAGCCGAGCAGATCGAGGGCGGCGCGCGCGGGCAGGAAGCGGAAGCAGGCCTCGGCCAGCCCGAGCCGGCCCTCGCGCGCAAGCAGGCCCTCGAGCCGGGACCTCAGCCCGTGCAGGTGCAGCACGTCGGAGGCCGCGTAGGCGAGCTGGTCGGTCGAGAGCTCGACCGCGCCCCAGTCGGAGGATTGCTGCTGCTTGGAGAGCTCGACACCGAGCAGATCGCGGCAGAGATCCTTGAGCCCGTGACGGTCGGTGAAGGTGCGCGTCAGCTTGGCGGCGATCTTGGTGCACCAGCACGGAGCGGCGTCGACGCCGAGGAAGTGGCGGATCACCGCGACGTCGAAGCGGGCGAAGTGGAACAGCTTCAGCCGCGCTGGGTCCGCGAGCAGCGCCTTCAGGTTCGGACAGTCATAGCCGCGCCCGCCGAGCGCCTCGGGGACGAGCTGCACCAGATGCGCCGTGCCGTCGCCGGCGGAGAGCTGCACTAGGCACAGCCGGTCGCGATGCGGGTTGAGCCCCATCGTCTCGGTGTCCACCGCGACCACCGGGCCGAGATCAAGCCCCTCGGGCAGGTCGTGCTGGTGCAGGTGGATGGTGGCTGCGCTCAAGAACAGCGTGTCCATGCGGGGCGCGCAGCCGCGGGGAGTGGTGCCCAGGAGAAGACTCGAACTTCCACGACCTCGCGGCCACAGGTACCTGAAACCTGCGCGTCTACCAATTCCGCCACCTGGGCTCCGGGTGCGGCGAGGCGCGGAGCATTAGCGCCCGCCACCCCGCGCGTCAACGCCGCCGCGCGGCTTGTGGCGGGGCGCGCCAGCCCCTAATGCAGAAGCGCCATCAGCTTCGGGAGCAGGTCATGCAGGCGGGCGGGCGCAAGGTCGCGACGGTGTTCGGCGGCTCGGGCTTCATCGGGCGCTATGTGGTCAAGCGGCTGGCCGAACGCGGGCATATCGTGCGCGTCGCGGTGCGCGATCCCGAGGCGGCGCTGTTCCTCAAGCCAATGGGCGCGCCGGGCCAGATCGTGCCGGTCGGCGTGTCGGTCACCGACGATGCGGGCGTGGCGGCGGTGGTTTCCGGCGCCGAGGTCGTCATCAACCTGGTCGGCATCCTGCACGAGACGCGCAAGGCCACGTTCAAGGCGATCCAGGGCGAGGCGCCGGGGCGGATCGGCCGGGCAGCCGCGGCATCCGGGGCGCGGGCGCTGGTGCAGCTCTCGGCGATCGGCGCCGATCCGACGAGCCCGTCAGCCTACGCGCGCACCAAGGCGGAGGGCGAGCAGACCGTGCGGGAGGCGTTCCCGGCCGCAACCGTGCTGCGCCCCTCGATCGTGTTCGGACCCGAGGACGCGTTCTTCAACCGCTTCGCAGCCCTGGCCCAATTCTTCCCTGCCCTGCCGCTGTATGGCGGGGGCGAGACGAAGTTCCAGCCGGTCTATGTCGGCGACGTCGCGGACGCGGTGATGGCCGCGCTCGACCGCGCCGATGCTGCGGGCCGCACCTACGAGCTCGGCGGTCCGCGCGTCTACAGCTTCCGCGAGCTGCTCGACGCCATCCTGCGCCTCACCGGCCGCCGGCGGCTGCTGCTGCCGCTGCCCTGGTCGGTCGGACGGCTGCAGGCCCGGTTCTTCGAACTCCTGCCCAACCCGCCACTGACCCGCGATCAGCTGCTGCTGCTGCAGACGGACAACGTGGTCGCCCCTGGCGCGCTGACGCTCGCGGATCTCGGCATTCTGCCGAAAGCGGTGGAGGCGATCGTGCCAGGCTACCTGGGCCGGTTCCGGCGGCGTGGGGCGGCGCGCGTCGTGGCCGCCTGATTTAGCCCGCTTCGGACCTTTTGCCACTGACGGAGCCGAAACGTCCGCGCGGTCAGGACAGCTCTCGAGACGGGGCGCAGGCTATTAGGTCCAATGCGGACTCAATCTGCTGATTCCGCCTCGCCAAGCCCCCAAAGGCACCGTATAAGCGCCCCCGCCGCTCGGGCCGTGTGCCGGAAACGCCCAGCGCATGTCACACGGGGACCCCATGGCCGAGCGGATGCTGAAATTCGTCTCCACGCCGCAGCGCACGCCCGACAAGCGCGCCGCCGCGGCACGGCGCGGTGATTGGGACGAGATCTATCGCGAGTTCGCCGCCGACCGCGCCGTCGAACAGGCCAGCCGGTGCAGCCAGTGCGGCGTGCCGTTCTGCCAGGTGCACTGTCCGCTCGGGAACAACATCCCCGACTGGCTCAAGCTCACCGCGGAAGGGCGGCTCGAGGAGGCCTACGAGATCGCCGCCTCCACCAACACCTTCCCGGAGATCTGCGGCCGGATCTGCCCGCAGGACCGGCTCTGCGAGGGCAACTGCGTCATCGAGAAGGGCTTCGAGAGCGTCACCATCGGCGCGGTCGAGAAGTACATCACCGACACCGCCTGGGAGCGCGGCTGGATCGCGCCGCCCAAGCCACTGCGGGAGCTGCCGCACAGTGTCGGCATCGTCGGCGCGGGACCCGCCGGCCTGGCCGCGGCCGAGCAGCTGCGCCGCAAGGGCTACGCCGTGCACATCTACGACCGCTACGACCGCGCCGGCGGGCTGATGATCTACGGCATCCCCAACTTCAAGCTGGAGAAGCCGGTCGTGCTGCGACGCTGGGAGCAGTTCCGCGCTGCCGGGATCGTTTTCCACCTGAACTGCGCGGTCGGCGAGGATGTCAGCCTCGACGAGTTGCGCGCGCGCCACGACGCCGTGCTGATCGCGACCGGCGTCTACAAGCCCCGCGACATCGGCGGCCCCGGCGCGGGGCTCGCCGGCATCGTGCCGGCGCTCGACTATCTCACCGCCTCGAACCGCAAGGGTCTCGGCGATGAGGTGACGGCGTTCGACGATGGCCGGCTGAACGCCGCCGGCAAGCGCGTCGTGGTGATCGGCGGCGGCGACACCGCGATGGACTGCGTGCGCACCGCCGTGCGCCAGGGTGCCACCTCGGTGCGGTGCCTCTACCGGCGCGACCGGGCGAACATGCCGGGCTCGATGCGCGAGGTGAAGCACGCCGAGGAGGAGGGCGTGGAGTTCGTCTGGCTCTCCGCGCCCGAGGCCTTCCTGGATTCGGGGGCCGGTTCCGCCGGCAGGGGAGGCCGGCACGTCGCCGGCGTGCGCGCGGTGCGCATGCATCTCGGTCTGCCCGACGCCACCGGCCGCCAGCAGGTCGAGCCGATCCCGGGCTCCTCGTTCACGCTCGAGGCGGATCTCGTCATCAAGGCGCTCGGCTTCGACCCGGAGGACCTGCCCGGAATGTTCAACGCACCCGAGCTCGCGCTGACGCGCTGGGGCACGCTGAAGATCGAGCACCGCACGATGATGACCTCGCTGCCCGGGGTGTTCGCCGCCGGAGATATCGTGCGCGGCGCCTCGCTGGTGGTCTGGGCGATCCGCGACGGCCGCGATGCCGCGACCGGAATCCATCGTTACGTACAGGCGACGGCGGCACGCCCCCTCGCCGTTGCCGCGGAGTGATCCCCATGCGCCGTAGCCTGCTGATCCTCACCCTTGCCCTCGGGCTCGTTCAGGGCGCGCACGCCCAGACGGTGCAGCCCGGCCAGCCCGCACCGACCGCGCAGGCCGAGGCGAAAGCGCTGGTGCTCGCGGCCGGACTGCGCGACCAGCTGATGGAAAGCATGCCGGCAATGGCAGAGGGGCTGCGTCAGCACCTCAACCAGCAGAACCCCGCACGCGAGGAGGATGTCCGCCGTGCGGTCGAGACGGTGATCGTGCCGGCGGTGGCCGCTCGGCTCGACGAGCTGATCGAGGCGGCGGTGCAGCCGCTGGTGCGCGGCTTCACCGCCGAGGAGCTCTACATCATGCGCCGCTTCCTCGAGCTCAATCTCGACCAGCGCATGGAGGGCGCCTTGCAGATCGTCGCCTTCGAGCTCGACCGCGCGAGCGGCGACTGGCTGCGCAAGATCGGTGAGGAGGCGCTCGCCGCGCGCGCCGCCGACCAGCGGTTGCGCGGGATCAGGTTCTGAGGGGCACGACGATGGACGGCATGATCCCCAACGACGGCGAGCGCTTCGTCCGCGACTTCCAGGCCAACGCCGCGCGGCTCGCCGCATCCGGCATCGACCTCGCCGAGCACGATGCCTGCGGCGTCGGCCTGGTCGCGGCGCTGGACGGCAAGCCCTCGCGCGCCGTGGTGCAGGCCGGCATCGACGCGCTCAAGGCGGTCTGGCACCGCGGCGCGGTGGATGCCGACGGCAAGACCGGCGACGGCGCGGGCATCCATGTCGAGATCCCGCGCGACTTCTTCGCCGAGGCCGTGCTGCGCGGCGGCGACACGCTGAAGCCCGGGCGCATCATCGTCGGCCAGATCTTCCTGCCCAAGACCGATCTCGGCGCGCAGGAGCGCTGCCGTCAGATCGTCGAGACCGAGATCCTGGCCTTCGGCTACGGCATCTATGGCTGGCGCCAGGTGCCGATCGATGTCGCCTGCATCGGCGATAAGGCGAACGCCACACGCCCGGAGATCGAGCAGATCATGCTGTTCGATCCGGAGCAGCGTGAGCTCGCGGTGCAGGACCGCGATCTCTACGTGATCCGCCGACGCATCGAGAAGGCAGCGATCGCCGCGCAGATCCCGGACCTTTACGTCTGCTCGCTGTCGGCACGCTCGATCATCTACAAGGGGATGTTCCTCGCCGAGCATCTGACCGAGTTCTACCCCGACCTGCTGGATGTGCGGTTCGCGTCACGCTTCGCGATCTACCACCAGCGCTACTCGACCAACACCTTCCCCACCTGGCGGCTCGCCCAGCCGTTCCGCATGCTCGCGCACAACGGCGAGATCAACACGCTCTCGGGCAACGTGAACTGGATGAAGAGCCACGAGACCCGGCTCGCGGCCCCCGAGCTCGATCCCTACATGGACGACATCAAGCCGGTGATCCAGGCAGGCGGGTCGGACACGGCGATCCTCGACAACGTGTTCGAGGTGCTGGTGCGGGCGGGGCGCGACGCGCCGATGGCGAAGGCGCTGATGATCCCCGAGAGCATCGGCAACAACGCCACGATGCCGGAGAGCCACCGCGCCCTGTTCCTCTACTGCAACGCCGTGATGGAGCCCTGGGACGGGCCAGCGGCGATCTGCGGCACCGACGGGCGGTGGGTGATCGCGGGGATGGACCGCAACGGGCTCCGGCCGATGCGCTACACCATCACGCAGGGCGGGCTGCTCGTGGTCGGCTCCGAGACCGGCATGGTGAAGCTGCGCGAGGACGAGATCGTCGCCAAGGGCCGCGTCGGGCCCGGCCAGTGCATTGCCGTCGATCTCGAGTCGGCAACGTTCCATGACGATCGCACGCTGAAGGACACGCTCGCCGCGCGCGAGGATTTCGGTGCCTGGACCAAGCGGACCACGCATCTCGACGCACTGCTCAAGTCCGAGACGGTGGAGCCGGTCGAGTTCCAGGGCGAGGCGCTGCGGCGGCGGCAGCTTGCGGCCGGACTGAGCCTGGAGGAGCTCGAGATGATCCTCCACCCGATGGTGGAGGAGGCGAACGAGGCCACGGGCAGCATGGGCGATGACACGCCGCTCGCGGTGCTGTCCGACCAGTACCGGCCGCTGTCGCACTACTTCCGGCAGATGTTCAGTCAGGTGACGAACCCGCCGATCGACAGCCTGCGCGAGACGCGGGTGATGACGCTGAAGACCCGGCTCGGCAATCTCGGCAACGTGCTCGATGAGGACGCCACCCAGTGCGACCTCCTCCAGCTTGAGAGCCCCGTGCTCACCACCGCCGAGTTCCGGGCGATGCGCACCTATATGGGCCGCAACGCGGTGGAGGTGGACTGCACGTTCGATCCGTCCGAGGGGGCGGTCGGCCTGCGGCGCGCGATCGAGCGCATCCGCCGCGAGGCCGAGGAGGGAGTGCGGGCAGGCGCCGCGCACGTGATCCTGACCGACGAGCATGTCGGTCCCGGCCGCTGCGCCATCCCGATGATCCTCGCCACCGGCGGCGTGCACACGCATCTGGTCAAGCAGTCGCTCCGCACCTTCACCTCGCTCAACGTGCGGGCAGCCGAGGCGATCGATGTGCACTACGTCGCGGTGCTGATCGGCGTCGGCGCGACGACTGTCAACCCGTGGCTCGCGCAGGAGTGCATCGCCGACCGGCACCGCCGCGGCCTGTTCGGCGAGATGCCGCTCAAGACCGCAATCCAGCGCTACAAGAAGGCGCTGGACAAAGGGCTGCTCAAGATCATGAGCAAGATGGGCATCGGCGTGCTGTCGTCCTATCGCGGCGGCTGCAACTTCGAGGCGATCGGCCTGTCGCGCGCCCTCGTGGCCGAGTTCTTCCCAGGCATGCAGAGCCGCATCTCCGGGATCGGCCTGAACGGCATCACCCGCAAGGTCGCTGCCCTGCACGAGAAGGCGTGGGACAGCGATGCCGTCACATTGCCGGTCGGCGGGCTCTACAAGCTGCGCCGCTCGGGCGAGGCGCATGCCTTCGCCGGCCCGCTGATCCACATGCTCCAGCAGGCGGTCGCAACCGACAGCTACCAGACCTACAAGCGCTACTCGGACGCCGTGCGCAAGCTGCCGCCGATCGCGCTGCGCGACCTGCTCGACTTCAAGACCGAGGGGCGCAAGCCGATCCCGGTCGAGGAGGTCGAGTCCGTCACGGAGATCCGCAAGCGGCTGGTCTCGCCTGGCATCTCCTTCGGTGCACTGAGCCCCGAGGCGCACGAGACGCTCTCGATCGCGATGAACCGCATCGGTGCCCGCTCGGACTCGGGCGAGGGCGGCGAGGATGCGGCGCGCGCCAAGCCGCGCCCGAACGGTGATAACGCCAACAGCGCGATCAAGCAGATCGCCTCCGGCCGCTTCGGTGTCACCGCCGAGTACCTGAACAACTGCCGCGAGATCGAGATCAAGGTCGCGCAGGGAGCCAAGCCCGGCGAAGGCGGCCAGCTCCCCGGTTTCAAGGTGAGCGAGATCATCGCCAAGCTCCGCCACTCCACGCCGGGGATCGCGCTGATCAGCCCGCCGCCGCACCACGACATCTACTCGATCGAGGATCTCGCCCAGCTGATCTACGACCTGAAGCAGATCAATCCCGACGCGTCCGTCTGCGTGAAGCTGGTCGCGCGCTCGGGCATCGGCACGATCGCCGCCGGCGTCGCCAAGGCCATGGCCGACGTGATCCTGATCTCGGGTCATGTCGGTGGCACCGGTGCCTCGCCGCAGACCTCGATCAAGTACGCCGGCGCACCCTGGGAGATGGGGCTGTCCGAGACGCATCAGGTGCTGATGCTGAACCGGCTGCGCCACCGCGTGACGCTGCGCACCGATGGCGGCATCAAGACCGGGCGTGACGTGGTGATGGCGGCCATGCTCGGTGCCGAGGAGTTCGGCATCGGCACGGCCTCGCTCGTCGCCATGGGCTGCATCATGGTGCGCCAGTGCCATTCCAACACCTGCCCCGTGGGTGTGTGCACGCAGGACGAGACGCTGCGCGCGAAGTTCGAGGGCACGCCCGAGAAGGTGATCAACCTGTTCAGCTTCATCGCCGAGGAGGTGCGCGAGATCCTCGCCTCGCTCGGCTTCCGCAGGCTGACGGACGTGGTCGGTCGCACCGACCTGCTGCACCAGGTCAGCCGTGGCGGCGCGCATCTCGACGACCTCGACCTTAACCCGATCCTGGTGCAGGCCGATGCCGGACCGCACGCCGCCCACTGCACGCTCGAAGGCCGTAACGAGGTTCCGGAGACGCTGGATGCGCAGATGATCGCTGATGCCGCTCCGCTGTTCCGCGACGGCGAGAAGATGCAGCTGCAATACAACATCCGCAGTACCCACCGTACGATCGGCGCCAAGCTGTCGTCGAAGATCGTCCGCCGCTTCGGCATGACCGGCCTTGCGCCCGGCCACATCACCGTGCGTCTGCGCGGCTCGGCCGGCCAGTCGCTCGGCGCCTTCGCGGTGCAGGGGCTGAAGCTCGAAGTGTTCGGCGACGCCAACGACTATGTCGGCAAAGGGCTGTCCGGAGCGACCATCGTCGTGCGCCAGCCGCCCTCCTCGACGCTGCGCTCGAACGAGAACACGATCATCGGCAACACCGTGCTGTACGGCGCGACCTCGGGCTACCTGTTCGCCGCCGGCCAGGCGGGCGAGCGGTTCGCGGTGCGCAACTCCGGCGCGACCGCCGTCGTCGAGGGCTGTGGCTCGAACGGCTGCGAGTACATGACCGGCGGCACCACGGTGATCCTCGGCTCGGTCGGCGACAACTTCGCCGCCGGCATGACCGGCGGCATGGCCTTCGTCTACGACCCCGAGCAGGTGCTCGAGGCCCGCATCAATCCCGAGCACGTGCTGTGGCAGCGCATCGCCCATCCGCACTGGGAAGAGGTCGTGCGCGGCCTCGTTACGGTGCACGCCGCCGAGACGAACTCGCGCTTCGCCGCCTCGCTGCTGAACGACTGGGGGCGCGAGAAGGGGCATTTCTGGCAGGTCGTGCCGAAGGACTACATCAGGTACCTCACGGTGCCGCTGAGCGCCGCGCCCACCCTCGCCGCGGCGGGGGATTGACCGGACGGGGGCGATCGTTCACGGGGCGGGGCGTGTCACCGTCGCGAAGGAGCGCCTGATGATCGAGATCGCCGTGCTGGACGACTACCAGCGCGTGGCCCTGTCCATGGCCGATTGGTCGCGTCTGGGCGCGGATTGCCGGGTGACGGTGTTCGACCGCAACCTTACGACTGTCGAGCAGGCGGCCGACGCGCTCGCCGGGTTCGACGTGATCTGCCTGCTGCGCGAGCGCATGGCGATGCCGGCCGAGCTGATCGCGCGCCTGCCGAAGCTGAAGCTGATCGTGGTGACGGGGGCGCACAACCGCACCCTCGACCTGGCCGCGGCCGAGGCGCGCGGCGTCACGGTGACGCACACCCGCGGCGGCGACTCCTACTACGCCACCACCGAGCTTGCGCTTGGACTGATGATCGCCTGCGCGCGCCGCCTCGCCTTCGAGGATCGCGGCATGCGGCAGGGGCTCTGGCAGCGCACGGTCGGGATGACGCTGCACGGCCGCACGCTCGGCCTGCTCGGCCTCGGACGGATGGGCAAGCGCATGGCCGAACTCGGCAGCGCGCTCGGCATGCGCGTGCTCGCCTGGAGCGCGAATCTGACGCCCGAGCGCGCCGAAGCCGCCGGCGTGAGCCATGTCTCCAAGGAGACGCTGTTCCGCGAGGCGGACGTCGTTTCGGTCCACCTCGTGCTCGGCGAGCGGACACGCGGGCTGGTCGGTGCGACGGAACTCGCGCTCATGAAGCCATCGGCGTTCCTGGTGAACACGTCGCGCGGGCCGATCGTCGACGAGGCGGCGCTGATCGCCGCACTGCGCGAGGAACGCATCGCCGGCGCCGGCCTCGACGTGTACGACGTCGAGCCGTTGCCGGCCGAGCATCCGCTGCGCACGCTCGACAACGTCGTGCTCGCGCCGCATCTCGGCTTTGTCACCGAAGGCACCTACAGCGTGTTCTACGAGGACATGGTCGAATGCATCGCCGCCTGGCGCGCGGGCGCACCGGTGCGTCTGCTGCGCGCGGCCTGAGCCCGATGGCCGAGGACGACGGCAGGATCGCCATCGCGCCCGGCCTTGCGATCGATCGCGACGAGATCACCGAGACCTTCGTGCGCGCCGGCGGACCGGGCGGGCAGAACGTCAACAAGGTCTCCTCGGCCGTCGAGCTGCGCTTTGATCTTGCGAACAGCCCCTCGCTGCCGGCGGCGGTGAAGACGCGCGCCGCACGCATCGCCGGGCGGCGGCTGACCAACGAGGGCGTCATCGTGATCAGCGCGCAGCGCTTCCGCGATCAGCCGCGCAACCGCGAGGACGCGCTCGCCCGCCTCGTCGCGATCCTCCGCGACGCGGCCGAGCCGCCGGTGCCGCGCCGCCCGACACGACCGACTCTCGCCTCGAAGCAGCGCCGGGTCGAGGGCAAGGTGCGGCGCGCCCGCACCAAGGCGATGCGCGCGAAACCGACCGCCGATTAGTCGGGCTCGCCGTCGCGCGGCTCGAAGCCGAGCCCACGGAACAGCGCCCGCACCTTCTCGGCGGCGGCGTCCACCGCGGCGACGTCGGTGCCGCGCGCGACGATCGCCACCCCTCCCCCGGCCGAGCGGTAGTAGGGATAGGAACCGAGCGAAACCCCGGGACTCTCGTCTTGGATCGCGCCCAGCCCCGCGGCGATCTGCCCCTCCATCGCGCGCACCGCATGCACGGTGCGGCTGACGGTCGGCCGCCCGCCCGCGAGCGTCGGCGCGATCACCTCGAACATCGCCTGCATCACCTTCGGCACGCCTGCGAGCACGTGAACGTTCTCCACCCGGAAGCCGGGCGCGACCGAGACCGCGTTGCGGATCAGCGCGGCACCGCGCGGCATCGTCGCCATGCGCTGGCGCGCGGCGTTGAACTCGACCGGTGGGGTGCGGCTCGCATAGTCGCGCGCGAGCAGCTCCCACGCCTCCGGATGCGGCTCCCAGGCCAGACCGAACGCCTCGGCGACGCACTCGCTGGTGATGTCATCATGCGTCGGGCCGATACCGCCGGTGGTGAAGACATAGGTATGGGCGCGCCTCAGCTCGTTCACCGTCGCGATGATCACCGCCCGGTCATCCGGGATCACGCGCGCCTCGCGCAGCGGAATGCCGAGCTCGCCAAGTCGGCTCGCGAGGTATTTCAGGTTCACGTCCTGCGTGCGCCCCGACAGCACCTCGTCGCCGATGATGATCAGCGCGGCGGTCGGGCGGTCGTCTGCGGTCATACCGGGCTCCAGGCGGGGCTAGAGGAAGTCGCGAAGCTGCGCCACCAGCGGCACATCCGCCGGCGGCATCGGATAGTCGGCGAGCCGCATCGGCCGCACCCAGGCGAGCTCCTGGCCCTCGCGCGGCGCGACCTCGCCCTGCCAGCGCCGGCACAGATAGAGCGGCATCAGCAGATGGAACGTTTCGTAGGCGTGGCTCGCGAAGGCGAAGGGCGCGAGGCAGGCGGCCGAGACATCGATGCCGAGCTCCTCCTTCAGTTCGCGGATCAGCGCCGCCTCGGGCGTCTCGCCCTCCGCCAGCTTGCCGCCCGGGAACTCCCACAGCCCGGCGAGCGCCTTGCCTTCCGGGCGGCGCGCGAGCAGCACGCGGCCATCGGCGTCGATCAGCGCCACCGCCGCGACCAGCACGATCGGCCGCGCGGCGCCAGGCGTGGCCTCGCCATGGCCGGATGCCTTCATCACGTCGGCGCGCGTCAGGCGGAACCAGCGCACCGGGAACGCGCCGCCGCGCGAGCGGAAATCGTGCTCGGCCTCATGCGTGAAGCGGAAGCCGTGCCTGGCGAGCACCCGCGCCGAGGCATCGTTGTCGTCGGCGACATAGGCGGTGAGCGTGTCGAGCCCCAGCCGGCCGAACGCGAACTGCACCATCCGGCCGGCCGCCTCGGAGGCGACGCCATGCCCCCAGTAGCGCCGGCCGATCCAGTAGCCGAGCCGCGCCGTCCGCGCGTCCTCGCGGGTCAGCCCGATCACGCCCACCGGATGCTCCTCCTCGCGGCCGGTGATGACGAGGTGCCACGCGCGGCCGGAGGCGAGGTCGGCGGAGGCGGCCGCAATCCAGGCGGCGAGTTCCTCGCGCGGATAGGGAAACGGCACGCCGCCCAGCATGCGCGCGACGTCCCAGTCGTTGATCAGCCGGTGCAGCGCGGCGGCGTCATCGGGCGTGATCGCGCGCAGCCGCAGCCGCTCGCTCAGGAGCGGCGCGAAGCCAGCATCGGACTCGGCGGCGGGCATGAGCGGGATGTAGCGGGCGGCCACCGCACGGTCCACACCGGCGGGAGTGGCGGCCTCAATAGGCCATCCAGCCGCCATCCACCATCAACACCTCGCCGGTGATGTAGGTCGCCTCGTCCGAGGCGAGGAACAGCGCGGCGTTGGCGACGTCCTCGCCGCGGCCGAGCCGCGGCCAGGGCGTGCGCAGGTGGCTGTAGTCGAGCCAGCGCGGCTCGACCGCGCGGCCGGTCTTGCCCGTGAGGATCTTGCCCGGCGCGACCCCGTTGCAGACGATCCCGTCCTTGGCATAGTCGACCGCGACCTGACGCGTGATGTAGTTCGTGCCGGCCTTGGCCACGCCATAGGCGACGTCCTCTGGCGCGGCCACCATGCCGTGCTGGCTGCCGATATTGACGATCCGGCCGCGCACCCCCTCCTCGCCGGCCGCCTGCGTCAGCATCTGACGCACGGCTGCGCGGCTCATCAGGAACACCCCGGTGATGCCGACCGCAAGGGTGGCACTCCACTCTTCGAGCGTGGTGTCGGTGAACCGCCCTCCCCGCGCACCGCCGATCGCGTTGTTCACCAGGATGTCGAGCCGGCCGAACCGGTCCACCGCCGCCGCCACCGCCGCCTCGGCCTCGGCTTCGTTCGAGACGTCGGTCCGCCGGAACACCACCGGCCGGCCTTCGCGTTCCAGGATCGCGCGGGTCGGCTCGCCGCCCTCGCGCACCGTCTCGGTGATGTCCGCGATCACGACGATCGCGCCTTCGCGCGCGAAGCGCAGCGCGATCGCCCGGCCGATCCCCGATGCGGCGCCCGTGACCAGCGCCACCTTGCCGAGCAGTCGATCTGCCATGCCGCCTCCCCGAACTCTTGATGCCGATGTTCCGGGGCCACATCTTCGGTTCATGGAGACCAACGCGGACGCTCCGCTGATCGTCCCCGACCCGACGGACCCGCGCCTCACACGGCGCGTGCGCGGGATAGACCACACGGGCACCGCCGTCGAGACCAGCGTCACGGTCGAGCGGCCGCTGACGCTGTTCCTGAACGGGCAGGAGATCGTCACGATGATGACGATCGGCGACTTCCCCGAGTATCTCGCGCTCGGCTACCTGCTGAACCAGAACATGCTGCGCCCGGACGATGAGGTGACGGGCGTCGAGCACGACGAGGAACTTGACGTCGTGGTCGTGCGCACCGCGCGCGCGACCGACTACCAGCAGAAGCTGAAGAAGAAGACCCTCACCTCGGGCTGCGCGCAGGGCACCGCGTTCGGCGACCTGATGGAGCGGTTCGAACGCGTCCGGCTTCCGGACGCGGAACTGCGGACGAGCTGGCTCTATCGCCTCACCCACGCGATCAACACCATGCCGAGCCTGTATCTCGAGGCGGGCGCGATCCATGGCTGCGTGCTCTGCCACGAGGATCATCCGCTGGTCTACATGGAGGATGTCGGCCGGCACAACGCGGTGGACAAGATCGCCGGCTACATGTTCCGCCATGGTGTCGAGCCGGGCGACAAGATCTTCTACACCACCGGCCGGCTGACCTCGGAGATGGTGATCAAGACCGTGCAGATGGGCATCCCGATCCTGGTCAGCCGCTCGGGCTTCACCGCTTGGGGCGTCGAGCTCGCGCGCCAGGCAGGACTGACGCTGATCGGCCGCGCGCGCGGCAGGCGCTTCCTCGCGCTGGCCGGCGCGCAGCGCATCGTCTTCGATCTCGACCCAGGCTTCGTCGAGGAGGAGAGCGCGAAGCACCGCCGCAAGGGCGCGCAAGACAACGACCCGTGACGACGACTGACCATCCGCCCACCCTCGGCGTGCTGCTGGCCGGCGGCCTCGCACGCCGCATGGGCGGCGGCGACAAGGGGCTGAAGCGCGTGGGCGGCGAGACCATCATTGCGCGCGTGATCGCCCGGCTTGCCCCGCAATGCGCTGGGCTGATCGTCAACGCGAACGGCGATCCGGCCCGCCTCGCCTTTCTCGATCTGCCGATCGTGCCCGACGACGTGCCGGGTTTCGCGGGTCCGCTCGCCGGCATCCTCGCCGCGCTGGACTGGGCCGCGCGCGAAATGCCCGACATCGCCTGGGTCGCCTCCGCGCCGACCGACGGGCCGTTCCTGCCGCGCGACCTGGTGGCGCGGCTGCACGCCGCGCGCGCTGCCGCCGGAGCGCCGCTCGCCTGCGCACGCTCCGACGGTCGGACCCACCCGCCGATCGGACTCTGGCCGGTCTCGCTGCGCGCCGATCTGCGCCATGCGCTGGTGGTCGGGAACGAACGCAAGATCGACCACTGGACCGCACGGCACGGCATTGCCTATGCGGACTGGCCCACGACGCCGCTCGATCCGTTCTTCAACGCCAACGCGCCGGACGACCTCGCCGAGGCCGAGGCGCTGCTCGCCGCCCATCCCGGCCTGTAGCGCTCAGTTCGCTGCCGCACCGGAGAGTTCGGCCAGGCGCTGCCATTTCGGCGCCTCCTCGGCGATCATCTGCGCTGCCGCCTCCGGACTGACGCTGAGCGCGACCGCGTAGCCGGGGCGGCGCAGCACCGGGGCGAACTCGGGATGGGACGCCACACGGCGGATGGCGACGGAGAGGCGCTGCACGTCGGGGTCCGGCATGGTTGCGGGCACCACGACCATGTTCCAGCCGCGCAGGTCGATCGCGCCAAGTCCGACTCCGGGGTATTCGGCGAAGGCCGGCACATCCGGCAGCAGCGACAGCCGCCGGCGGCTGCTGACGCCGACCGGCCGTGCGCGCCCCGCCGCAATCGCCGGCAGCACGGCGCCGGGCAGATCCGCCGCGCCATCGACCACGCCGGCCACGAGATCGGCCGCGGTGCCGTCGCGCGCCGGCCCCTCCGCGATCGCCACCTCCGCCGCGTCGGCAAGCGCCACCAGCGCGAGATGGCTCTCGGTCCCCACACCCGCATGGGCGATCGCGAGCGCGCCGGGATGGGCCTTCGCCCAGGCAAGCAACGTCGGCAGGTCGGCCCAGCCGCGCGCCCGCGCCTGCGCGCTCTCGACCGCGAGCACCACCGCGGTTTCGGTGACCTGGGTGACGGGGCGCAGCGCGCGCAGCGGATCGAAGTCCACGCGCCCGTACACCGCCGGCGCGGCGCAGAGCGTCGCTGCACCGAGGATGCCGATCACCGTGTCGTCGGGCGGCGCGGTCGCCAGCGCCTCGGCGGCGGTCAGCCCGCCCGCACCGATCTGGGCCTCGACCACCATGCCCCGGCCGAGGAACGGGATCAGCCGATCCGCGAGCAGCCGTGCGAGCGAGTCGAGCGGCTCGCCGCGAGCCGCCGGCACGACGATGCGGATCGGCGGCGCTGCCTGGGCGCGCAGGATGCCAGGCAGCGCAACCCCCGATGCGATGCCTGCGACCAGGCTGCGTCGTGCGATCCGCGCCATCGGTGCCTCCGCCGTCGAGCATGAACGATGCGCGCCCGCCGCCGGCCGCGTCAATGCGCAGCACGGATGCTTGAAAACTGGCCGCAAACGGCGCATGAGAGAGCCCAGGCAAGGGAGTGGGCGGTCAGCCATGAAGGCCTTCATCATCGCCGTGATCGTCGCCGTCGGGCTCGCGGTCGGCGCGTGGTATCTGCTCGACCAGAACTTCCAGCAGAGCGCCGAGGCCGCGTTCACGACCAGCGGCGTGCGGCTCTAGGCCGGGCACGGCCCGGCAGACACGCGATCCTCGGCTCACGGCCGCGGCGTCGCCGCGGCCCGGACGCGCCTCAGTGTCCCTGATGTGCCTTGGCGAAGGCGGCCTTCTGCTCGGCCGTCGCCTCGCGCTGATACCGCGCCTGCCACTCCTTGTACGGCATGCCGTAGATGATCTCGCGCGCATCCGCGTCCGCCAGCGCGACCCCCTTCGCCTCCGCCGCCTCGCGGTACCAGCGCGAGAGGCAGTTCCGGCAGAACCCCGCGAGGTTCATCAGGTCGATGTTCTGCACATCGGTGCGCTCGCGCAGATGCTGCACCAGGCGACGGAAGGCCGCGGCCTCCAGCTCGGTGCGCGTGGCGGGGTCGATCTCGGGTGCGGCCATGCGGCTTCTCCTCGGCGCTGCTGTCCGCGCATAGATGGCGCGCCCGGCCTGTGTTCGCCATACTCCCGGCCGCGATCAGGTGGGAGGATGGGGCAGCGTGGGGTCATGGACTGACGCTGAGGCGCGCGCTGCGCTGCGCGCGGTGTTCGATTCGGCTGTGGCGGCAGCCGATCCGAGGCGGGTGCTGCCGGCGCATCTGCCGAAGCGCCCGCGCGGCCGCACCGTGGTGGTCGGCGCCGGCAAGTCGGCGGCCGTGATGGCGGCCGCCGTCGAGGAGGCCTGGGACGGGCAGGTCGAGGGCGTCGTGGTGACGCGCGACGGCCACGCCGTGCCGACGCGGTCGATCACGGTCCTGGAGGCCTCCCACCCCGTGCCCGATGCGCGCAGCGAGGCGGCGGCGCGGCGGATTCTTGCCGCGGTGCAGGGGCTCGGGCCGGAGGATCTGGTGCTGGCGCTGATCTCGGGCGGCGGGTCGGCCTTGATGGCGCTGCCCGCGCCGGGCCTGACGCTCGATCACAAGCAGGCGGTCAACCGCGCGCTGCTCCATTCGGGCGCCACCATCCACGAAATGAATTGCGTGCGGAAGCATCTGTCGGCGATCAAGGGAGGGCGGCTCGCCGCCGCCGCTCATCCGGCGCGCGTGGTCACGCTCGCGATCAGCGATGTGCCGGGCGACGATCCGGCGGTGATCGCCTCCGGCCCCACGGTGCCGGACCCGACCAGCTTCGCCGACGCGCGCGCGCTGATCGACCGCTACGGCATCGAACTGCCGGCAGAGGTCGCGGCGCATCTCCACCGCGCCGAGGACGAGACGCCGAAACCGGGCGACCCTCGCCTCGCCGCAAGCGAGTTCCGCATGATCGCGACGCCGCAGATGGCGCTCGAGGCGGCGGCGGCGGCGGCGCGTGCCCGTGGCCTCGCACCGCTGATCCTTGGCGATGCGATCGAAGGCGAAAGCACGGTGCTCGGCACGGTGATGGCCGGCATCGCGCGCGGCTGCCGCACGCACGGCACGCCCGTGGCACCGCCCTCACTGCTGCTCTCGGGCGGCGAGACGACGGTGACGATCAAGGGGCCGGCCGGGCGCGGCGGGCGCAACACGACCTTCCTGCTCGGCCTGGCACTCGCGCTGAAGGGCGAGCCGGGCGTCTGGGCGATCGCCGGCGACACGGACGGGATCGATGGCACCGAGGACGCGGCCGGCGCGATCGTCGCCCCCGACACGCTCGCGCGCGCGCACGGCGCCGGGCTCGACCCAGCCGAAGTGCTGGCGCGGCACGACAGCTACGGGCTCTTCGCAGCCCTCGGCGATCTCGTGGTCACCGGACCGACGCTGACCAACGTGAACGACATCCGCGCCGTCCTGGTCGCGTGACGGAGGCATCGATGCGACAGAAGCCTGCACTCCGCCGCCACCGCCGCACCAAGATCATCGCGACCCTCGGCCCGGCCTCGTCGACGCCCGAGATGATCGGGCATCTGTTCCATGCCGGGGCCGATGTGTTCCGGCTGAACTTCAGCCACGGCTCGCACGACGATCACGCCGCACGGATCGAGGCGATCCGCGCGATCGAGAAGCGCAGCGGGCGGCAGATCGCGATCCTCGCCGATGTGCAGGGGCCGAAGCTCCGGGTCGGCACCTTCCGCGGCGGGCTCGTCCAGCTGCAGACGGGCGGGCGTTTCCGGCTCGACCTCTCGCCCGTGCCGGGCGATGCCGCGCGCGTGCAGCTGCCGCATCCCGAGATCATCAAGGCGGCCGGGATCGGCGCCACGCTGCTGATCGATGACGGCAAGGTGAAGCTGCGCGTCGACAAGAAGCGGGCTGATCATCTGGAATGCGAGGTGGTGGTCGGTGGCCAGGTGAGCGACCGCAAGGGCGTGAACGTGCCGGACATCACCCTGCCGATCCCGGCGTTGACCGAAAAGGACCGCCGCGACCTGGACTTCGCGCTCCAGCAGGGCATCGAGTATGTCGGCCTCTCCTTCGTGCAGCGCCCCGAGGACGTCGCCGAGGCCAGGGCGATCATCAACGGCCGCGCCTGGATCATGACCAAGCTGGAGAAGCCGTCGGCGCTCGATGCGCTCGACCAGATCGTCGCGCTGTCGGACTGCGTGATGGTCGCGCGCGGCGATCTCGGCGTCGAGCTGCCACCCGAGAACGTGCCGCTGGCGCAGAAGCGGATCGTCAAGGCGTGCCGGACCGCCGGCAAGCCGGTGGTGGTGGCCACGCAGATGCTCGAAAGCATGGTCGGCGCGCCGACGCCGACGCGCGCCGAGGCCTCCGACGTCGCGACGGCGGTGTTCGACGGCGCGGATGCGGTGATGCTCTCGGCCGAAAGCGCGGCCGGCAGTTTCCCGCGCGAGGCGGTGGCGATGATGGACCGGATCGTCTCGCGCGTGGAAGCCGACCCCACCTACCGCGAGATCGTCGAGGCCACGCGGCAGTTGCCGGATCGCAGTTCGGCCGATGCGATCGTCGCGGCCGCGCGCCAGGTCGCGCACACGATCGGCGCCGAGGCGATCGCGACCTTCACCATGTCGGGCTCGACCGCGCTCAGGATCAGCCGCGAACGGCCCGCCGCGCCGATCCTCGGGCTGACGCCGCGCGAGGAGACGGCACGGCGGCTCTGCGTCGTCTGGGGCGTCTATCCGCTCGTGACGGCGGATGCGCACAGCATGAGCGAGGCGGTGGCAAAGTCGTTGCGGATCGCCGCGCAGGAGAGCTTCGCCGCCGCCGGCGAGGAGATCGTCGTGGTCGCGGGCATGCCGTTCGGCACCTCGGGCACGACCAACGCGCTGCGGATCGCGACGATGCCGTAGCGGCCGGCGCGAATCGACGAGTTGAGGAGGCTGGGATGGACCTGATGCAACGCGCCGCCGTGGCCGCCTTGTTCGTCGTCGCGCTCGCGCCGCCGGCCACCGCCGTGGAGGCGCCGTCGAGCCTGCAGGGCGCATGGTCGCCCGATCTCTCCTGCGGCGCGACCGCGCCGCGCCATGTCGTCGGCCGGACGACGCTGGAATGGCACGAGGGGGGCGAGCGTGTCGCCGCGGCTCAGGTCCATTACCGCATTCGCGGCAATGAGATCGCAGCGCTCGTGCGGCAGGTGCAGAATGGCGATGCCCCGCTCCGCCCGGGCGACATCGTGACCTATCAGCGCGTTGCCGGCGGGCTGCGGCCGATCTCGATCATGCGCAACGACACAACGATCGACATCTCGCGGCCGCGCACCTTCTTCGCCTGCCGCAGGTGATCCGGCCCATTCAAGCGAACGCGACAGTGCCGGGGCTGGCGAACTGCCCTAGACTGCCTCCTCGCCGGAACGTGCCGGCAGTCACGGCCCGGAGAGTCCAGTCCATGCATCGATCTTTTTGTGTGGCCACCCTGCTGGTCCTGGCAGCGACGCGGCCGGCAGTAGCCGAATCACCCTCCGATCTGCGCGGCATCTGGTCGCCCGACCTCTCCTGCGCCGAGACCAGCCTGCGCCACGTCATCGCCGAGACGACGCTCGAGTGGTGGGACGGCGGCAAACGCTTGGTGCTGGCGGAGGTGCGCTTCGTCATCCAGGCCGATCGCATCGGCATGCTGGTGCGCACCACGGAGAATGGGGAAGCGCCGCTGCGGCCTGGCGACATGGTGCAGTACCGCCGCGTCCCCGGCGGCATCAGGCCGCTCGTGATCGAGCGTGACGGCACGCAAACGGACATCGCCCAGGTCCGGGTGATGTATCGCTGCCGGCGCTGAGGCGTCAGCGCGGCCGGCCAACCAGCAGCCATCCGGCCAGCAGCGCGGCGCCGGCGACATCCGCCCAGGCGATCGGCGCGACCAGGGCCGCACCGGCAAGGCCGAGCAGCAGGCGATCGAGCGCGGTGAGCCGTCGTGCCAGCCAGCCCTCCAGCGCCGCGGCGAGCGCCACCACGCCCGCGAGCGTCGCGGCGAGGGCCAGCACGACCGACACGGGATCGCCGATCAGCAGCAGCGCCGGGCGCCAGACGAAGCAGAACGGCAGCACGAAGCCGACCACCGCGAGCCGGCAGGCGATCACCGCGATGCGCAGCGGATCGGCGCCCGCGATCGAGGCGGCGGCAAACGCGGCGACCGCGACGGGCGGCGTGATTGCCGACATCGAGGCGAAGTAGACGACGAACAGGTGCGCGGCCAGCGTCGGCACGCCGAGATTGACCATTGCCGGCGCGGCCAGCACGGATGCCAACACATAGACGGCCGGGGTCGGCATCCCCATGCCGAGCAGCAACGTCACGCCCGCCGTGATCAGCATCACCACCGGCAGCAGGTCGGGCGCGAAGGAGAACAGCAGCGAGGAGAACTTGCCGGCGAGATCGGTGATGGTGAGCGAGCCGACCACCAGCCCGGCGACCGCGCAGGCGATGCCGACCGGTGCCGCCCGTCGCGCTGCCTCGATCGCCGCCGTGAGCAGTGTCGCGGCGGTATTGAGTGGCGCCCGCGTTCGGATCAGTAGGATCGCCGCACCGATCACCACCGCGAGTCCGGCGCCATAGACGGGGCGGTCGGCCGAGAGCACGAGCAAAACCAGCGCCGCGATCGGCACGAGATGCCACCAGCCTGCGCGCAGCACGGCGGCGACGCGCGCAGTCGTGCCGTCGAACGCGCCGAGCCGATCCAGCACCGCGCGGGCATGGACGGCGAAGAACACCGCGACGTAGTAGAGCACCCCCGTCAGCGCGGCCGAGACGACGATCTCGGCGTAGGGGATGTTGGTGAAGTCGCTCATCAGGAACGCCGCACTGCCCATCACCGGCGGCAGCAGCGCCCCGCCCGCCGAGGCGGAGGACTCCACCGCCCCCGCATAGGCCGGGCGGTAACCAAGCCGCTTCATCATCGGGATGGTGAGCGCGCCGGTGGTGACCACGTCGGCGGTCGGGCTGCCCGAGATGGTGCCGTAGAGCGCCGATGAGACCACCGCGACCTTGGCCGGCCCACCCGCCTGCCGCCCCACCAGCGCGGCGGAGAGGTCGAAGAAGAAATCCCCGCCGCCGGAACGGTCCAGCACCGCGCCGAACAGCACGAACACGTAGACCAGGAACGCCGCCACCGCGAGTGCCGGGCCGATCAGGCCGTTGGTGGTGAACACCAGATGGTCGAGGATCTCGGTGATGCTCAGGGGCCGGTGGCCGAACGCGCCCTCCAGCCGGTCGCCGAACACCGCATAGGCGAGGAACAGCAGCACCAGGATCGCGAGCGCGAGCCCGATCGTGCGCCGCGTCGCCTCCAGCACCAGCAGGATCAGCGCCGAGGCCGCGATCAGATCGCCCGGCGAGAGCGGGCTCACCATCGGCCAGCGCAGCGCATGCGCCTCGGCGTGGACGAGGAACCAGCCGACCGAGGCCCAGGTCGCGATCACCAATCCCCAGGACGGCAGCGACCGGCCGGTTGGGCGGAGCGGATTGCCCGTAACGGTGAGGAAGCCGATGGTCAGCACCGCGCCGAGAAAGACGAACAGGCTGACGGTGCGGTCGGCCTCCCGGCCGAGGGCGAGCGCCAGCAGGAACGCCGAGAGCACGGCGCCGACCGCGCCGACCACCGCCGCCTCCGCCGGGGGAAGCGTGCGCGGCTTTCCCGGCAGAAGCGACGTGAGCAGGGTCAGCTCATCAGTCCGGCGGCGCGATAGGCGCGCGCGGCACCCTCATGCAGCGCGACACCGCCGGTGTCCGGCAGCGCCCGTGCCTCAAGTCGCGCCATCGTCGCGTGGGCGCGCTTGACCGCGTCGAAGTGCTTGATGACCGCGTTGACCACCGCCTCGACCGTGTCGGCCGGCACGGCGGCCGAGGTCAGCAGCACGACATGGGCGCGGAAGGTGTTCACCGCCTCGGGCTGGAACGGATACGCATTGGCCGGAATGGTGATGGGCGTCGAGCCGAGCCGCGCATTCACCTTCGCGACCAGATCAGGGCCGAAGCCGAGGAATTTCACGTCCAGCCCGCGCACCGCGTTCAGCACCTGGCGCGAGGGGAAGTCCACCACATTGGTGATGATGTCCACCTGGTTGTTCTTCAGCATCTCCAGCGCGTCGTTCCAGGCGACGTAGTGCACCCGCCCGCCCCAGCGCTCGATCTGCGCGAACGGCGCGCCGGCGGCGGCGAAGGCCTCCTCGGTGGCGAGCGCCATCATCGTGCCGCGCAGATTGGCGGTGACGCGCACGGGGGCGCGCTTCTCGGCGATCTCCTCCAGCGTGGCGACGGGCGCGCCGGCGCGCACGATCGGCTGCCACGCCGCCTCGCTGTCGATCAGGCTCACGCCGCGGATGTCGGGCATCGCACGGTCGAACGGCGCCTCGCCCTTGATGGCGCGGAGCGCGATCTGCGCGTGCGCGATGCCGAGCTGCACCCGCCCCTGCGACACCAGCGTGACATTCGCCGCATCGCGTCCCGGCTCGTAGGAGAACGCCGTGCCGGGATGCTCGCGCCGGATCGCCTCGCCGATCGCGTTGCCGATCGCGCTCCAGGCGCCACCGACCGAGCCGCCGGCGAGCGTCAGGCGGAGCGCCTCCTGCGCCTCCGCCAGGCCGAATGCGGGCAGCGCCGCGGCGGTGCCCAGAAGCGTGCGTCGTCCCAGTGTCATGCCAGTCTCCCCTCGATGGGCGCCTCAGGCGCCAGTGCCTGCTCCACGGCGAGCAGTGTGGCCGGAACATCCGGAAGGATCGACCAGGCGCCGGCGAGATGCGGACGCAGCACCCCGGCCGCGCCGAACGCCGCCATCATCGCGGCGAAGGGCCGCCAGAACGCCTCGACGTCGACGAACAGCGTCGGCTTGCGCGCGATCCCGACATCGAACCAGGTGATCATCTCGAGCGCCTCGTCGAGGGTGCCGACACCGCCCGGCAGCGCGACGAACAGGTCGGAGAGATCGGCCATGCGCTGCTTGCGCTCGGCGAGGCTGTCGACCAGGTGGAGCTCGTCGATGTCGGCGGCGGCGCGTTCGCGGCTGATCAGGTGGCGCGGCATCACGCCGACCACGCGGCCGCCGGCCGCCTTGGCCGCGCGCGCTGCCTCGCCCATCAGCCCGCGCGAGGAGCCGCCATAGACCAGCGTCAGCCCCCGCGCGGCGAGGCCCTCGCCGAACGCGGCGGCCGCTGCCCGGAACGGCTCGGGCAGCGCGTCGTTCGCACCACAGAACAGGCCAACCGCGCTCACCCACCCGGCTCCAGCGTCGCGTCGAGGCCGATATCCACGGCTGGCGCGCCCTGGGTGATCCGCCCGACGCTGATGAAATCCACACCCGTCTCGGCGATGCCGCGGATGGTGTCGAGGTTCACCCCGCCCGAGGCTTCGGCGGGAATGCGGCCGGCGATGATCGCGACTGCCTCGCGCAGCATCTCGGTGGTCATGTTGTCCAGCAGCAGCATGTCGGCACCGGCCTCGACCGCCTCGCGCACCTGATCGAGCCGGTCGCACTCGACCTCGACCTTGGTCAGCACCGGCGCCGCCGTCTTGGCGCGCGCCACGGCGGCGGCGATCGAGCCGCAGACCGAGATGTGATTGTCCTTGATCATGATCCCGCCGGCGAGGTCGAGCCGGTGGTTGCGCGCCCCACCCAGCGTCGTCGCGTGCTTCTCGATCGCGCGCAGCCCGGGCGTGGTCTTGCGCGTGTCGATGAGTTGCGCCTTGGTCCCGGCGATCCGGTCGACATAGCGACGGGTCAGCGTGGCGATGCCGGACATGTGCGAGAGCAGGTTGAGCGCGGTGCGCTCGGCCGTCAGCAGGGCTCGGGCGGGGCCGGTGACGGTCGCCAGCACGGTGCCGGGTGCCACGCGGTGGCCGTCGGCGGCGCCGGGCTCGAAGCCGCACTCCGGCGCGCGGCGACGGAACACCGCCTCGGCGACGGCAAGCCCGGCCAGCACGATCTCCTCGCGGGTGCGCAGCACGAAGGTGGCACGGGTGCCGTCGGGGACGACGATTTCGCTGGTGAGATCGACCGCGCCGATGTCCTCGGCCAGTGCGGCGTCGATGATCCGGTCGACCGCAGTCCACTCCAGCACGTCGCATCCCCCGATCGTTTGTATACCTACGATCGAGTGTGTGCCCTGGCGAACGGCCCGTCAACGCTGCGCGTGCCTGCGGGGACGCTGCGATGTGGGGCCTTTGCGCCGCCCTGGCGCACCCGGCGCGGGCAGGCAGGCCGGCTGCGCGCCAGGCCGCCTTGCCTGCCCGGCGCCGTTCGGCTATCCCCCCGCTCTCGCGCGGCGGTCGGCATCGCCGCGCCTTCGTCGTTGAAAGGTCGCGGGCCATGAAGAAGGGCATCCACCCGAACTACCACGAGATCACCGTCGTCATGACCGACGGGTCCTCGTTCACGACCCGGTCCTGCTACGGCAAGCCCGGCGACACGCTGCGGCTCGATATCGACCCGAAGTCGCACCCGGCCTGGACCGGCCAGCAGCGGGTGGTGCTCGACAGCGCGGGCCAGGTGTCGAAGTTCAACAAGCGCTTCGCGGTCGATCTGTCGAAGATGAACATCAAGGCCGCGGCCAGCATCAACAAGGGCGCCAAGGCTGCGGCAGCGCCGGCCGGCGCTGCCAAGCCGGCCCAGGGCAAGAAGAAATAGGCTTCGCCCCGCGCCCTCTTGAAGGGCCGCGCTCCGCCTCCTATGTCGATCGCGCCGGGATGCCTCAGGGGTCCCGGCGCGATCGGTCAGGCTTCGGCTGACCATGGCGGTGCCACGCCCGACCGACCGGACCTTGCTTCCTTGAAGGAGGACCGACGATGAACGGCTTCGATTTCTCTCCGCTGTTCCGCTCGACCATCGGCTTCGACCGCCTGTCGCGCCTGATGGATACGGCCCTGAACGCGGCCGATGCGAGCTACCCGCCCTATAACATCGAGAAGCTGAGCGACGACCAGTACCGCCTGACCATGGCGGTGGCCGGCTTCGGCGAGTCCGATCTGGAGATCAGCCAGAAGGACAATGCCCTGGTCGTGACCGGCAAGGCGGCCAAGGAGGCCGAGCCGCGGCAGTTCCTGCATCGCGGCATCGCGCGGCGCGCGTTCGAGCGCCGCTTCGAGCTCGCCGACCACATGGTGGTGGACGGCGCGAGCCTGGAGCACGGCCTGCTGCACATCGCGCTGCGCCGCGTCGTGCCCGAGAGCCTGCGCCCGCGGCAGATCCCGATCACCAAGGGCCAGCCGCAGGTGATCGAGACCCAGGCCCGCGCGGCCTGATCCGCGGCGGTTCGGTTCGCGAGGCCGGCGGCGTCGGGGTGGGGGTCTTGCAGGCCCCGTCCCGGCGCCGCTTTCGCTTGCGGCCCATTGCGGGCGGCCCGCTTGACCCGCCGGCCAAACCCCGCCAGAAGGTCGCGTCTTCCCGACCTAGCGGGCGCGTAGCTCAGCGGGAGAGCACTACCTTGACACGGTAGGGGTCAGAGGTTCGATCCCTCTCGCGCCCACCAGGAGGCCGGCACGGCCCCCGCCACATCGAGCGCCAGCGGCTCGGCGGCATCGCCGCTCTGCGGCAGCAATGGACAGTCCGGCACAGCGCAGAACGCCAGCCTCACCGGGCGGCGCCCCGGCGTCGCGAGGGGGGCCTGCCTCGTGGGCGAAACCGCACAGCGGCAGCGCAGCCAGGAAGGTGGACAGGTCGTTCCCCGGGGCGGCAACAGGATGCAGGCGGCGACACTTGGCCGTTCCGCCAGCAGCTCGAGCAGGTCGAGCACACGCTGCGCGCAGGCTTCGAACACGCCGAGCATGATGCTGAACCGCTCGCGCGCGAGCGGGGTGGGTGTGAGCGGCTCGCCGGGGCAGAGCCAGCCTTCAGCGCGCAGCCAGGCGAGATGGTTCAGGATGGTCTGCCGGCTGACCTGGGCACGCTCCTGCTGGCGGGGCACGAACAGGGTCGCGGGCTGCGGCCCATCCGTCACGAGATCCCAGAGCAGCAGCGCCCGGTTGGCAAGCGTCAGGCGCTGCCCGCGCGCCGCCGACCGGCCGGTCTTGTTGACGCAGAGTTCGGCGTGCAGACGCCGCCACGCATGGCCTGCCGCATCACTCAACCGTGGCGTCGGGTCCGGCCGACCGGTGAGTTGGCAGGCGACGGTCACGTAGTTGCGCCGAAGCGCGTCGGCCAGCGCGCGCAGCGCGGGCGAGGGCTCGAGCACCAGCCGGCGCCGGTCGTCCTCGGCGCGCATGGAGACGAAATCGCCGGCGAGCCGTGCATCACGCAAAGCCAGCTGCACCGACTGCACCGAGAGTCCGGAGAGCCGCGCAAGCTCCGCCACCGACAGGCTGGCCGCGGTGCCGTTCAGCCAGGCGGAACTGCGGATCAGCGTGTGGAAGAGGATGCAGCGTCGGTGGTCGCGCAGCCAGATATGGACGAGCGGATCACCCTTGGCGCGCGCGCCCATGGCCGGCAGCGCGCGCAACGCCCGGAACCGCAGTTCCGACGCATCGGCCGGCGTGAAGGGCACGTCGGGACGATCGCCGTACAGCCCGTCGAGGAAACGCAGGGCCGAGATCTGCTCGACCAGATCTCGTGCACGGACGAAGTCGCGCAGGCCCGTGCCGTTCATCCGAACGCCAACGGACGCGACGGCACCGCTGGGTCGCAGCGATGCACCCAGACCGCGGGTACCACCTCCATGCCCATGAAGTTGACGTCTTCCCTCGATCTTCAGCCGATGCGCGCAGGACGTTAGGTGCGGATCGCCAACCGAGACAAGACGATCGTATGTCGTGTGAGAGCAAATCTTTAGAGGGAATACCTAAACGGATCTGGCCGCGGCGCAGGACGCTGCCGTTCCGGATGCCCGACGAACACGCCGCGCACTGAACGTGTGCGCCAGACGCAAGCGCCGGGCGGACCGCCACATCTGTTTGAGTGTGCGCTCGCGCAGCGGCGACGCCACACCGCCTGCGGGCGCAACGACCGGCAGCGCCCCGAGGCTTGGCCGCGCCAGCAGATAGCCCTGGAAGTGCTCGATCCCGATCCCGCGCAGCAGGCGCAGTTCTGCATCCGTCTCGACGCCTTCGGCGATCACGATGATGCCGAGGCTGCGGCACGCCTCCGCGATCGCGCCGACGATCCGTGCCCGGGTCGGATCGCAGTCGATCCCGTGCAGCAGGTGCCGGGCGAGCTTGACGATGTCGGGCCGGACGTCGACCAGCAGTCCGAGCCCCGAATAGCCGGCGCCGAAATCGTCCAGCGCCACCGACACGCCATGGGCGCGCTGCGCCGCGATCGCCTCGCGCAGCAGGGCGATGTCGCGCACCTGCTCGACCTCGGTGATCTCGAACAGGATCCGTTCGGGCGGGAAGCCGAAACGGCGCGCGGCCCGCAGCGTCGCGCCGAGGCAGGTCGCCGGGTTCAGCACCGCGGTCGGCAGCACGTTCAGCGACAGCAGCGCGCGGCTCCGGTGCAGATCGAGCGCCGCGGCATCGCGCAACCCGGCAAGCCGGCAGGCCAAATCGAGCACATGCGGATCAGCCGCCTGGCGCAGGGCGCCGAGCACCTCGCCGGCGGGTTCGCCGGCCGGGCCGCGCGCCAGCGCCTCGAAGGCGAAGGTTGACCAGCCGGCGCGGCCGCTGACGAAGATCGGCTGGAAGGCCATGCGCAGCCGGCCGGCAAGTGCCTCGCCAGGGCCACAGGCAACGCAGGCCGACGTGGCAGATCGGCGCGGTGCAGCGGACGCCGCGCCAGGCGCCAGCCCGCAACCGCACGGCTGAGCACGCGATCGACGGGCGTTCATGCGGCCTCGACGCCGAGATCAAATGACATGGTCAGCTCCCGCAGTCCCTGGGGCCACGCTGGCGGCAATCGGTGAATCGACCCTGAATCATGCGGCGCCAGATATTGGCGCCATCCGCACGGGGTCAGGCGGTCCACGCGGTGGATCCGATGCGGTGCGATCTCCGCGACATCTGGCAGCGCGCCTTCACGTCCTGATTCATTGCGGAGCATGACGATCCCGTCAGCGCAACGCCGGCAGCCGCCACGGATGCTGTGGACGCCGCCACATCGCGGCGATGGCGGCCCTGTCCGTGACCAGCACGGACGATGCGCTCGTATGCCAGGGCCAATTGCTCCGCCAACTGCTCGTCGGCTTTCGCGACACCCTGCGGGCGGCTGTCCTGCCGGTCGCTGTCGCCGAAATACATACGCGGCAGCACCTCCTCCGGCTCTGCCTCGCCTATCTCGTCAGCCGGTTGATCCGCGTGGCGAGCGCCCAGCCCGCCCAGACGCAGCCGAGCCACACCACGACCGAGACCGCGACGTTGACCCCGGCGAGCACGTGCCGTCCGGCTTCGATCAGCCGGACCGTCTCGAAGCTGAAGATCGAGAAGGTCGTGTAGCCGCCGCAGAACCCGGTCATGACGAACTGACGCTGGCGCGGCGAGGCGAGCAGTCGGCCGTCGGCGACGGCCAGCGCGGCATAGACGCCGATCAGGAACGATCCGGTCGCGTTGACGAACAGCGTGCCCCAGGGAAAGCCCGAGCCGACCCAATCATGCAGCGCCTCGCCGGCGAGCCAGCGCGCCGTGCCGCCAAGCGCGCTGCCGAACGCGACCGCGGCATAGAGCGCGGCGGTCTCGCGTCGGGACGGCGACACGGCTCAGCGCGCCTCCGCCACCGCGCCGCCGAGGACGAGGCCGAGCGCGGCGGCCGACAGGCAGAGCACGACGGAGAGCACGACATTCGCCAAGGCTCGCCGCATGCCGCGGTCGCGCGCCAGCGCCAGCGTCTGCAGGCTGAACGACGAGACCGTGGTGTAGGAGCCGAGGAAGCCGATCACGACGAGCCGCCAGGCGTGGTCGGCCGCGGCCCATCCGCTTCGAGCGGCGATCGCGGCAACGATGCCGAGCACGAGGGACCCACTGACATTCACCAGCATGGTGCCCCAGGGGAACGTTTCGCCTACCTTCCGACCGACCGCGCCGGACAGCCAGTAGCGCGCCGTGCCGCCAAGCGCGCTGCCGAGCATCACCCACGCCATCGCGCCCATCTCGCCGCCCCGCGTCGCCGCACGCCATCTTGGCGCATCGTCGTGGCGGGGCGCGGCACTTGTCCACCACCCATGGCGCGGCGGCCGGACGGTCGCCTGGGTTGAACCGCACGGCGAGGCCTTCGCGTTGCGGCCCCCCAATGCCGGTGTATGATCTTCGGCAGTTCGCGCCCCTCGACTCGGCGCCCAACCCCGAAGCGTGACGAGGTTCCCCTGGCCCTCTTCAAGCGTCCGAGAACAGACGCGCCGGCGGCCGCATCCGATGCCGACGCCGGCTTCCGCGACGGTGTCCGCCCCGTGCCCGACGAGGCGGTCGCCCGCCCGACCACGATTCGAAAGGAAGGCCCCTCCCCCATGGCGTTGAAGCCGAATTTCCCGGCGACCGGCATCCCGCCCCAGCCGACCCAGCCCACCGCGCCCTCCGCCGGCCCGCTGGCCCGGCCCGCTCCGGCCGCCAAGCCGCAGGCGGGCGATCGCCGGGCGCTGGTGGTCGGGCGCGGCATCGCGCTGGCGGGCGGTGCGATCAGCGACTGCGAACGGCTGGAGGTGCACGGCACGGTCGAGGTGTCGATCCGTCATGCGCTCGAACTGATCATCGCCGATTCGGGCGTCTTCCGCGGCGAGGCCGAGATCGAGGAGGCCGACATCTCCGGCGCCTTCGACGGCTCGGTGACCGCGACCTCGCGGCTGGTGATCCGCTCGACCGGCAAGGTGACCGGCACGATCCGCTGCCACCGCCTGATGGTCGAGGAGGGAGCCCAGGTCTCAGGCAAGATCGAGATGATCTCCGGTCCGACCGGCGCCGCAGCACCGGCCCGCGCGGCAGCACCAGCGCCCGAGGCGCCGGTCGCGCCGCCGGTGCCGCCCGAGCCCGTCTACGCCCGCGGCTAGCCCCCCGCCGGACCGGGAGCGCGCCGCCGCCGCCCATGACCGCCTCCGCCCTTGCGGCCCTCGCGCTGCTGGCGGGGGCCGTTGCCCTGATCGGTTGCGCGGGCTCTCAACCGGAGCGCGAGCAGGCTGCGCTTGATCACGCGCTGAGGGATATGGCGACCGCGCAGGCCGGGCTTGAGGCGATGCGCCGCGGCGTCGCGCCGCACGAGGTGGCGCCGCGGCCGATCGTCCCGCTGGCCGCTCGGGTCGGGAACGCACGCTCGCCACGCGCGGCCGGCGATCTGGCGGGCCTCACCGGCGGCGAGCTGCGCGCGGTGATGGGCGATCCGGATCTCGTGCGCGACGAGGGCGAAGCGCAGGCTTGGCTCTATCGCGGCCCGTCCTGCCTGCTCGACGTCTTCCTCGAGGGCGAGCGCGAACCGCGCGTGGTGCTGGCGACGGCGCGCGCGTCGGGGCTTGAGCGGGTACCGGAGGAGGTCTGTCTGCGCGCGCTCTCGCGCGCCCGGGCGCGGCTGTGGTGAACTCCTCTCAGGCCAGCGCGTAGTCCGCTTCCGCCGTGTAGTGCGCCTGCTCGCGCGCGAGGTGCGACGAGAACAGCGTGAACCGCTCGACCGGCACGGGGGCGGCGCGGAACAGCCCGTGCGCGTGCAGGAACTCGCCGAGCTTCATCGGATCGGGGTTGTCGAGGCGGGCGAGCGTGACGTGCGGGGTGAATTTGCGCCGCTCCGGCTCGCAGCCCGCGCGCACCACCGCGCTCTCCACCTTGGCGCGCAGATGTTCCAGCGCGGGGTTCTTCTCCACCCCGACCCAGAGCGCATTCGCCCGCCCACGCGCCTCGAACGCGCCGACGCCCGCGAGCGTCAGGTCAAAGCCGCGCGCGGTGACGCCCGAGAGGCTGGCGTCGATGTCGTCGGCGCGGCCGTTGTCCACCTCGCCGATGAAGCGCAGCGTCAGGTGGTAGTTCTCGGGCGGCACCCATTTCGCGCCGCCGAAGCGATGCGCGACCAGCAGCCGGAGGCGCTCGCGCAGCTCCGCGGGCAGGGCCAGGCCGACGAACAGACGCACCACGTCACGACCTCGCCTTCTCGATCAGCCGCTCGACCGCGGGCAGGATGCGCTCGACCATCTCCGCGACGCCGCGCGCGTTCGGGTGGATTCCGTCGGGCTGGTTGAGCGCCGGCTCGGCCGCCACGCCGTCGAGGAAGAACGGATAGAACACCACGTCATGCTCGCGCGAGAGCCGTTCGAACGCGCCGCGGAACGCCTCGCCGTATTCGGCGCCGAGATTGGGCGGCGCCAGCATCCCGGCCAGCAGGGCGGGCACGTTGCGCTCGGCCAGCCGGCGCAGGATCGCATCCAGGTTGGCATAGGTCGCCTCGGGCGGGATCGCGCGCAGCCCGTCATTGCCGCCGAGCGCGACGATCGCGACGTCCGGCCGGTCGGCGAGCGCCCAGTCGAGCCGTGCGCGCCCCCCGGCGGTCGTGTCGCCCGAGACGCCGCCGTCCAGCACGCGCGCCGGCACGCCCCTCGCCCGCAGCGCCGCTTCGAGCTGGGCGACGAACCCTTCCGAGCGCGCGAGCCCGTAGCCCGCGGTGAGGCTGTCGCCGAGGGCGAGAATCCGCACCTCGCGCGCCTCGGCCGTGCCTGACATGGGCGTGAGAAGGGCGGCCGCGGTCAGCGCCAGCGCTTTGCGGCGGCCCGGGCCACGGCCATATCCCTGGTGATCTCTGGAGGACTTCCCTGACATGGACGCCTTGGTTAACCCCGCACGGCCGGGCGGCGACAGCCTGATCGACGTGCGCGACCTCCACTTCACGGTGGCGTCGCAGGCCGGCCAGGTCAACATCCTGCGCGGCATCACGTTGTCGGTGGCCGAGGGCGAGGCGGTCGGCGTCGTCGGCCCCTCGGGCTCGGGCAAGTCCACCCTGATGATGCTGCTCGGTGGGCTCGACCGCCCCACGGGCGGCACGGTGCGGGTCGCCGGCCACGACCTCGGAGCGCTCGACGAGGACGCGCTCGCGCGGTTCCGGCGCGACCATGTCGGCATCGTGTTCCAGTCCTTCCACCTCGTGCCCACCATGACGGCGGAGGAGAACGTCGCGATTCCGCTCGAATTCGCCGGCGTCCGCGATGCGTTCGCCCGCGCGCGCACGGCGCTGGAGAGTGTCGGCCTCGGCCACCGCATCCGCCACTACCCCGCCCAGCTCTCGGGCGGCGAGCAGCAGCGTGTCGCCCTCGCCCGCGCCTTCGTCGCCGAGCCCGCGATCATCCTCGCCGACGAGCCCACGGGGAATCTCGACCAGGCCACCGGCGCGCAGGTGATCGAGCTCCTGTTCGGGCTGCGCGCGCGGCACGGCACGACGCTGGTGCTCATCACCCACGACCAGGACCTCGCGCACCGCTGCGGCCGGATCGTCTCGCTCGCCGACGGCCGCGTGGTCTCCGACCATCCTTCGCTGCCCGAGGCGGCCTGATGGAAGGGACGCTCGCGCCGCCCCGCCCGGCGGTGGCAGCCAAGGGTGGACAGGGATCGGTGCTCGCCACCGCCTGGCGACTGGCGCTGCGCGAACTGCGCGGCGGCACGCGGGGCCTGCGCATCGTCATCGCCTGTCTGGCCCTCGGCGTCGCCGCCATCGCCGGGGTCGGCACGCTCACTAGCGCCGTGCTGGAGGGGATGCGCGCGGACGGGCAGCGCATCCTCGGCGGCGATCTCGAAGTCTCGTCCGGCAACCGGCCGATCGAGCGCAACGCGCTGGACTGGATCGCCGCGCGCGGCGGGCGTGTCGCCGAGGTGGTCGAGATGCGCTCGATGCTGGTGGTCGAGGACGGCGCGCGCGACCGCATGCTGGTCGAGCTGAAGGCGGTCGGACCGGCCTATCCGCTCTATGGGCAGGCGCGGATCGAGGGTGTGTCCGACTTCGTCGCTGGCCTCGCCCCGCAGGATGGCCTGCCGCGGGTCGCGGTCGAGCCCGTGGTGATGCAGCGGCTTGGGCTTTCGCCCGGGCAGCGCGTGCGGGTCGGCGACGCCAGCTTCGTGGTGGCGGGTGCGATCGCCGAGGAGCCCGACCGGGTGGCGCGACCCACCGTGTTCGGGCCGCGCGCGATGATCAGCCTGGACGCGCTGGAGGCGACCGGGCTGGTGCAGCCCGGCAGCCTCGTCCGTTTCGACTACCGCGTGCGTCTGCCCGAGGGCGCGGATGTGCGCGCCTTCATCGCAAGCCTGCGCGCGACCTTTCCCGAGGGCGGCTGGCGCATCCGCAGCTACACCGAGGCCGCGCCGGGGGTGATCCGATTCGTCGAGCAGACCGCGCTGTTCCTCACCCTGGTCGGGCTGACCGCGCTGCTGGTCGGCGGAATCGGCGTGGTGAACGGCGTGCGGGCCTGGCTGGAGAGCCGCCGGCGCACCATCGCGACGCTGAAATGCCTCGGCGCCCCGGCCTCGGTGGTGTTCGCGACCTACGCGATCCAGCTCGGCGCGATCGCGCTGCTCGGCATCACGATCGGCCTCGTGGTCGGCACCGGTGCGCCTTGGCTTGCCGCCACCCTGCTCGCCGATGTGCTGCCGGTGCCGCCGCGCTTCGGGCTCTACCCGGTGCCGCTGGCGCTGGCCGCGCTGTTCGGGCTGCTCACCGCCGCGACCTTCGCGCTCTGGCCGCTCGCCCGCGCGCGCGAGATCCCCGGCGTGGCGCTGTTCCGCGACGATGTCGCGCAGGCCCGCGCGTGGCCCCGCGCCTGGGTGATCGCGGCGAATGTCGCGCTCGCCGCCGCGCTGGTCGGGCTGGTGGTGGCGGTGGCACAGGACCGGCATTTCGCCGCGGCGTTCTGCGCCGCCGCCGCCGGCACGCTGCTGCTGTTCCGGCTTGGTGGCTGGGCGGTGCAGCGTGCCGCGGCCGCCGCGCCGCGCCACCTGCCGCCCGCGCTCCGCCTCGGGCTCGCCAACCTGCACCGCCCGGGCGCGGCCACCGCCCTGATGCTCGTCTCGCTGGGCCTCGGGCTCTCCACCCTCGCCTCGGTGGCGATGATCCAGGGCAATCTCCAGCGGCAGGTGGGCGAACGCCTGCCCGAGCGCGCGCCCGCGTTCTTCTTCATCGACATCCAGAACGACCAGGTGGCGCGGTTCGACGCGCTTGCCGGGTCGGTCCAGGGCGTGGGCGAGATCGCGCGCGTGCCGTCCTTGCGCGCGCGCATCGTCGCCGTGAACGGCACGCCCGCCGAGCAGGTCCAGGCGAGCGAGGACACGGCCTGGGCGCTGCGCGGCGATCGCGGGCTGACCTATGCCGCGACCCCGCCCGAGGGCACGCGGCTGGTCGCGGGATCGTGGTGGGCGCCCGACTACCGCGGCGAGCCGCTGGTGTCGTTCGACGCCCGGCTGGCGAATGGCTGGGGCATCGGCGTCGGCGACCGGCTGACGGTGAACGTGCTCGGGCGCGACCTCGACCTGCGCATCGCCAGCCTGCGCGTCATCGACTGGCGGAGCTTCGGGCTGAACTTCACCCTGATCGCCTCGCCCGGCCTGCTGGAGGCCGCACCGCACACGCACGTCGCCACGGTGCATGCGCTGCCCTCGGCCGAGGCGGCGCTGATGCGCGCCGTCACCGACGCCCTGCCGAACGTCTCGGCGATCCGGGTGCGCGACGCGCTCGATTCGGTGAATCAGCTGCTGGGCCGGATCGGCGACGCGCTCTCCTCGACCGGCGGCATCACCCTGCTGTCGGGGGCGCTGGTGCTGGCCGGCGCGATCGCGGCCGGCCGACGCCAGCGCATCCGCGACGCGGTGGTGCTGAAGACGCTGGGCGCGACCCGGCGGCAGATCCTCGCCGCCTATCTGGTGGAATTCGGCATCCTCGGCGCCGCCGCCGGGCTGCTCGCCGCGGCGGTCGGTTCGGCGGCGTCCTGGGCCGTCACCACCTATGTCATGCGCGCCGATTGGGCGTTTCTGCCCGGCACGCTGAGCGTGACCATCCTGGCATGCGTGGCGCTGACGGTCGCGTTCGGCTGGCTCGGCACCGCGGCCGCACTCCGGGCGAAGCCGGCGCCGCTGCTGCGCACCGAGTAGCGCCGCTGCTCGCGATTTCATTTGATTCCTGACCCGGCCCGCCCATATTCGGCGGCGTCTGGCTCCAACCCACGGGAGGTTGTCTCAAACCATGGCCTGGACTCCGGAAACCCGCGCCTATGGCGCAACGCAGACGGTACCGTCCGCCGGCGTGGACGCCGCGCGGCTGGATACCGGCCTTCGGAAGTACCTGCTCGGCGTCTACAACTACATGGCGTCAGGCCTGCTGCTGACCGGCATCATCGCGCTGCTGTTCGCGACCACGCCGGCGCTCTTGCAGCTGCTTTACGCCCCGGTGCAGACCCCGGCCGGCATCATCCGCCAGCCGACCATCCTCGCCTGGGTGGCGATGCTGAGCCCGCTCGCCTTCATCCTGGTGCTGAGCTTCGGCATCAACAAGCTGTCGAAGACGGCCGCGCAGGGGCTGTTCTGGCTGTTCGCCGGCGCGATGGGACTCAGCCTGACGAACATCTTCCTGGTGTTCACCGGCGAGAGCATCGCGCGCGTGTTCTTCATCACCGCGGCGACCTTCGCGGCGATGAGCATCTGGGGCTACACCACCCAGCGCGATCTGTCGAAGATGGGCTCGTTCCTGATCATGGGCCTGATCGGCATCATCATCGCGATGGTGGTGAACATCTTCCTCGCCTCCTCGGCGCTGCACTTCGCGATCAGCGTGATCGGCGTGCTCGTGTTCGTCGGCCTGACCGCCTGGGACACCCAGCGGATCAAGAACGACTACATCCAGCATGCCTATGCCGAGGGCACCGAGCTCGCCGGCAAGCGCACCGTGATGGACGCGCTGGCGCTCTACCTCAACTTCATCAACCTGTTCATGATGCTGCTGCAGCTCTTCGGTCAGCGGAACGAGTAGTCCACGCCGAGGGCTGAACGACCGAGGGCCCGGGGATCGCTCCCCGGGCCCTTTTTCATGTCACGCCGGACGCGGCTCGGTGCCGGCGCTCTCGACCCCCGCCTCGCGCAGCCGCGATGATCTGAGTTCGCCCTTGCTCTCCAGGATCGGGTGCGCGACCGCGGTCAGATGCGCGACCACCCGCTTGAGGTCGCGCAGGATGTCGAGATGCATCGACGAGGTCTCGATCGAGGCGAGCGTGCCCTCGCGCAGCCGGCGCAGATGGTTCTCGGTCGCCTCGCGCTCGATCGCGCGGACCTGCTCCTTCGCCAGCACCAGCTGGCGCGCCATCTCGGCATCGCGCGTGACGAACACCGCGACCGCGAGGCGGAGCTGCTCGACCGCCAGCGTGTGCAGGCGCTGAATCTCGCTCCAGCCCTCCTGCGAGAACGAGACGCGCAGCCGGTGCTTCTTCGCCGCGAGCTCGAGCAGCGTCTTGTCGATGATGTCGCCGACATGCTCCAGATTCGTGGTGAACAGGATCAGGTCGAAGGCAGTCCGCGACTGCTCCTCGCTGAGCGGCCGGCGGGTCAGGCGCGTCAGGTAGAGCTTGATCTCCTCCTGTGCGCGGTCGACCTCGGCATCCAGCCGCTTGATCGCCTCGCGCCGCGCGGCGTGTGCCTGCTCGAAGGGCAGGATCGCCTCGCGCAGCATCACCTCCACGGTGTCGGCGAGCCGCATCACCTCGCGCGTGGCCGCCGAGAGCGCGACGTTCGGGCGATCCAGCGCCTCCTCGTCGAGATGGCCGATCGGCTGCGCACCCGGCGCCGGCAGCGGGTCGGGCAGCACCTGGCGCAGCAGCCTCGCCGCTGGCCCGGTCAGCGGCAGGAAGACGAGCGCCAGAGCCAGGTTGAACAGCGTGTGCGCGTTCGCGGTCTGGCGCGCGACATCCCCCTCGATCAGCACGAGCAGCGCCGCGGCGTGATCGACGAAGGGCAGGGCAGCGAGCGCGCCCAGCGCGCGGAACATCAGGTTGCCGACCAGCATCCGTCGCACCGCGGGTGCGGCCCGCAGGTTCACGCCGAGCGGGATGAACCCCGAGCCGACATTCGCGCCCAGCACGAGCGTGAAGGCGAGCGCGGCATCGAGCACGCCAGCGAGCGCCAGCGAGATGAACAGCAGCACCGCGGCGACCGAGGAGTGCACCAGCCAGGTCAGGATCGCCGCGATCGCGAGCGCAAGCAGAGGCTCGCCGCCGAGATGCGCCAGCACCTCGATCAGCAGCCCGTTCTCGCGGAGCGGTTGCGAGGCCGTGACGATCAGGCCGAGGGCAAGGATCATCAGCCCGAGCCCGATCGCCACCCGACCGAGCTGCTTCACGATCGCATTCTCGGACAGCATGAAGGCGAGCGTGCCGGCAAGCAGCAAGGCCGGGATCAGCGGGCGCGGATCGAACGACATCGCCTGCACCACCAGCGTCGAGCCGATATCGCCGCCGAGCAGCACCGCGAGCGCCGGCGCGAGCGCAATCAGCCCGCGCTCGGCGAAGGAGGTGAGCAGCAGCGCCGCCGCGGTCGAGCTCTGCAGCGTCGCCGCGGTCGCGACCCCGGCGGCGCAGGCCACGACGCGATTGCGTGTGGCGCGCGCGATCAGCCCGCGCAGCCGCTCGCCGAAGGCGCGCAGCACGCCGGTGCGCACCATGCGGGTCGCCCAGATCAGCAGGGCGACACCGCCGAGCAGGTTCAGCAGCAGCATCTGCCCTGACATCAGGCACGGTCCTCCTCAACCGGGCGACTATATGACAGTTCGATGACAGTCGCCTGCCGGGACTGCACCCGGCGCGCGATCAGGCCTCCAGCACCTCGATGATCTCGCCGGTCGGCGCGAAACACGCTGCGACCAGCTTCCCGCCGAGGCCGCATCCGGCATCCAGCGTCACGCCGAAGCCCTGCTCCACGGGACCGTCGGCACGGCGGCTGAACCCGCGCACCAGCCGCGCGAAGCCGCCCCAGCCGCGGGTCTCGCCGTCCTCGCCGGCGGTCCCGGCAGCGGCGCGCTCGAAGCCGGGATCGTCCCACCAGAACGCATCGCCCTGAGCATCGAACGGCCGGTCGGGGTTCAGCCCGGCGGCGACGAACAGCACGCCGGGCGCCTCGCCGGCGAGATCCTGCGGCACAGTGAAGGCGGCGCGTTTCAGCGTCGTCAGCAGGTTCTCGTGGCCCGGACGGCCGCGGATCGCCGCCATCAGCCCGGCGGTCCAGCGCGCCCGCTCGACCGCACCCTGGCCGGCCGCACGCAGCCCCTCGGAGACCGTCGCGCCGTACGCGGCGAGGGTCGCGCCGATGCCGTGATCGGCCATCCAGCGCACCGCCTCCACCGCGGTCGCAGGCCCGGGCGCGTATTGCAGCCGGAGCAGGCGGTGCAGCATCTCCTCCTGCGCGCCGCGCAGCAGCACCACGTCCTCGGGCTCGAAGCCCGGACGGGCGAGCACGGCACGGCGGAACAGCAGGATCTCGTCGAGCGTGCCGCCGACATCCGGGCCGATGCCCAGGACGTTGCCGAGATAGACCAGCCGGTCGCCAAGCCAGACCCGCGTCTCGAGTGCGGCGTGCAGGGCGGACAGCCGGGCGCGCTCGCCGCGCACCGCCGCGACCGCCCAGACGCGGCGGGCGGGCGCGAGCCTGGCGAAACGGTCCGGGGCGGGGGCGGCGTCTGGCGGCGTCATCGGGGCGCGATCATGCCCCGGCTCGCGCCGGCGCGCGACCGCGCCCCGGTTGTCAAGGACAGGTGGTCAGGCCGCCTTCAGCACGGTGGCGAGCTTGGCCGCCGCGGTCGGCTTGTCGACCTGCTCGATCGCGGCGAGCTCGGCGGCGAGCCGGTCCATCGCCTGCTCGTAGATCTGCCGCTCGCTGAAGGACTGGTCGGGCTGACCGGCGTTGCGGTGCAGGTCGCGCACCACCTCGGCGATCGCGATCGGATCGCCCGAGTTGATCTTGGCCTCGTATTCCTGCGCCCGGCGGCTCCACATCGTGCGCTTGACGCGCGCGCGGCCCTTGAGCGTGGTGAGCGCGAGGTCGATCGCCTTGCGCGAGGAGAGCTTGCGCAGCCCGGCCGTCTTGGCCTTCGCGACCGGCACGCGAAGCACCATCCGGTTCTCCTCGAACTCGACCACGATCAGGGTGAGCCGGTGGCCGGCGATCTCCTCGTTCACGATGCCGGTGACGCGGCCGACGCCGTGGGTCGGGTAGACCACGTGATCGCCGACGGCGAATTCCGGCTGCGGCGCGGCGGCCGGCGGAGCCGCGGGCGGGGCGGCATTGGCGTTCGCAGCGACCGGGGGCTTCGCCGGCACGGGCTTCTTCGGCGGCGGTTCCTTCGCGGCCGGCGCCGGCGCGGCAGCGGCCGCAGGGGCGGACGCAGGGGCGGACGCCGCCACCGCCGCCGGGGCGGGCGGGGCAG